>NZ_JAVIIW010000056.1:0-41133 GCF_033977205.1 Mesorhizobium album
GCAACGGCCTCAAACGTTTCCACGCCATCGCCGAGGGCTTCGCTCTTGCAAATCCCGACTAACCCCACCCAAAGCAAATGTGTGCGCACGCTAGCCCACAAGGGGAGAAGGGAAGGCGTCCCGCCTTGACCCATCCTCCACTCACGCTATCCTCGCCGCCATGCCGAACACCGCTCCCCCCGCCGCTGCTCCGCTCATCGTCATCGACCTCCAGACCGGCATGTTCGACGGCCGCTTCGATCCGCCGATTCACGACGCGGACACGATCGCCGCGCGCGCTCGAAAACTGATCGACTGGGCGCGCCGCTCCGGCCGCAAGGTGGCCTTCATCCGCCATGACGGGCCGGCGGGCGATCCTCTGGCGCCGGGCGCTTCCGGTTGGCCGGTATGGCCGCAGCTCGGCCAGGCCGCCGACGAGCCGACCTTCGGCAAGACGGTCCGCAATGCCTTTTCCAATCCGGCGCTTGCCGCTTGGGTGGCGGGGCAGGGCGCGCGCGATGTCGTGCTCATTGGCGCCCAGACCGATTTCTGCGTCGCCGCGACAGTGAAAGGCGCTTTCGCCCAGGGCCTCGGCGTCACCGTGGTTTCGGATGCGCATTCGACGCTGGACTCGCAAGAGGAGAAAGCGCCGGATATCATCGCGCGGCACAACGAGGCCTTTGCCGAGCAGGGCGCACGGCTGACGACGACAGCGGGGTTGACGGAAGGCTGAGCGTTTGGCTCCCCCTTCTCCCCTTTGTGGGAGAAGGTGTCGCCGGAGGCGACCGATGAGGGGTGCTGGACGAAGTGAGATGATGGAGGTCTGGCGCTGAAATCACCCATGCCTCGCTTCTTTCAACACCCCTCATCCGTCTCGGCGCTGCGCGCCGATCCACCTTCTCCCGCAAGGGGAGAAGGGGAAGAGCCCAACTCAGGGAGCCCGCCATGCCAACCCTCACCCTGCCCGCCGAAGGAGGTTGCCGCTGCGGCCGCGTGCGCCTCAAGATCTCCGCCAAGCCGCTGCTGACCATGGCCTGCCATTGCACCGGCTGCCAGAAGATGTCTGCAAGCGCCTATTCGCTGAGCGCGGCGATCCCATCGGAAGGCTTCGAGATCACCAAGGGCGAGCCGGTGATCGGCGGGCTGCACGGCGCCTCGAAGCACTATTTCTGCGGCTACTGCATGAGCTGGATGTTCACCCGGCCGGAAGGGCTCGACTGGTTCGTCAACCTGCGTCCGACCATGCTAGACGATCCCGCCTGGTTCACCCCCTTCATCGAGACCTGGACCAGTGAGAAGCTGCCCTGGGCGACGACGCCCGCCATGCACAGCTACGCGGCGCTGCCGGCCTTCGACGAATATGAGGGGCTGGCCGCGGAATACGCCAAAGCCCAGACCTGATTGCCCAAACAAAAACGGCGACCCGGGTCAGGTCGCCGTTCAGTTCATGGTCGACGCGGCCGTTGGGGGCGACATTGTTGGGGATGTGCTTGGGCGTCCGCGTCGACCACGGCGGCCTCGTACCGCAGACTGTACTATTGCATATTTTTGGCGCGCGGAAACTTCCGCGATAGCGGAATAGGCAGGAGGCACGGACTTCCCCACCGGCGCGTGGAATTAAGGTTAACGACGGCAGTGGCGAAGGCATCAGGCGCCCAATTTCTTGTGGGGAGACCGACAGCTTCGGCGAAAGACTTTCTATCTTCCGTCGCATTGACCTCGGCTTGCCGACCGGCGACGACTGATGCTTTCACTTCCGGTGGATTGCATCTTGCCCCAGTTCCTCAACGCCAAGCTCGCCGACGGCTCGCTCGCCGACCTCACCGTGACCGATGGCCGCTTCAGCGCCATCACGCCTGCCGCCAACGCACCCACCCCGCCGCCAAGCGCCATCGACCTCGCCGGCCAGTTGGTGCTGCCGGCCTTCGTCGAGGGTCACATCCATCTCGACACCTCCTTCTATGGCGATGCCTGGCACCCGCACATTCCCTGCACCGACGGTTTCGACGTGCGCGAACGGGTCGCCTTCCAGATGCGCAACCTTGAGCAGGCCGCGCCGATGGAAGAGCGCGCGAAAAACCAGCTCGAACTTTGCATCGGCAATGGCAGCCTTGCGATGCGCAGCCATGTCATGGTCGACGCCAACGTCGAGCTGAAACATGTCCAGACGATCCTCGGCGTGCGCGAAAAATATCGCGACGTGATCGACATCCAGCTCGTCGCCTTCCCGCAGAGCGGCATCCTGTCCTCGCCCGGCACGGCGGAGCTCCTGGACGAGGCGCTGAAACTCGGCTGCGATCTGATCGGCGGGCTCGACCCGGCAAGCTTCGACCGCGACGTGAAGGGCCATCTCGATGTCGTCTTCGGCCTCGCCGAGAAGCGCGGCGCCGGCATCGACATCCATCTGCATGACGGCGGCACGCTCGGCCTGTTCGAGATCGAGGAGATCGCAGCTCGTACCAGGGCGCTCGGCATGCACGGCAAAGTCGCCATCAGCCACGCCTATGCGCTGGGCGACATTGCTCCCGACGCGCTGGCGAAAGCCGGCGAGATGCTTGCCGCCTCCGGCGTCGCCATCATGACCAACGCGCCGGGCAAGCATCCTTTCCCGCCAGTGGCGGCGTTGCGCGAGGCGGGCGTCACCGTCTTCGCCGGCTCCGACAACATCCGCGATTCCTGGCGGCCCTATGGCGATGGCGACATGCTCAACCGCGCCAACATGATCGGTTACCGCTCAGGCTTCTACGAGGACCGGGAGCTGGAAGCAGCCTGGGACGTGGTGAGCCGTGCCGGCGCGAGCGCACTGGGGCTTGAAGGCTATGGCATCGCGGTCGGCGCCAAGGCCAACTTCGTCGCGCTGAAGGCCGAGCATGTGCCCGAAGCGGTGGTGGCGGTGCCGAAGGGGCGCACCGTCTACCGGGCCGGCAGGGCGATTGCGCGGGATGGCGCGATGATCGAGTGAGGGGCGGACACGGCGCTGAGAAAATTCGGCCACCGCAAAGCCTTCGTATGGATCGTTTCAGCACCGCCGACGTTCCTTCCGATGGAACCGAGATCCGGAGGAAACGATGGCAGACCAAAGCAGGGAAGAGCGCATCCGCCTGCGTGCCTATGAACTTTGGGAAAAGGAAGGAAAGCCCGAGGGCGCCGACCTGCGCTTTTGGGAACAGGCGATGACTGAGATCGACGAAGAGGATCAGCGCAAGGATTCGCCGGACAAGCGGCGGCGCGCCGGCTCGGGCGCATAGCCGCCGGAACAAAGTGAATGCGCGGGCCTGAAATAGGCCTAGGAACGGCGGGCTCCGGTTTGTTAGCCCGTCTATGATCGGCGTGTGGCAATGGATGTTCGCGACGCCATCGGTCGAGCGCTGGCCTGGTCCAGCGGATGGCTCGATTATGCCGCCACGCCGTGGCTCCTCTACCAGGCCGTCATCATCCTCGCGCTGTTCCTCGCGGCGAGGCTCACGGGCCGGCGCCTCGAGTTGCTCGTTGAGGACCGAGCCCGCCAGATCAAGGGCCATCCCGGACTGCTGAGGGTCGTGATCGCCCTGTTGCGACGCACCGACTGGATTCTTTTCACACTCTTCCTGTTCGCCGCGCGCACCGTCATGCGCCCTTTCGTGTGGCCAAGCCACACTTACCTCGTCCAAATCGTGCTGTCGCTGTCGCTTGCCTGGCTTCTGGCCTCGGTGCTGTCGCGCGTCATCCGCAACCGCCTCGCCGCCCGTTTGCTCGGCTGGCTGATCTGGATCTACGCGGCGCTTGTCATCCTGGGCATCAGCGACCAGACCGCGGCCTTTCTGGACTCCCTGGCAATCCCCTTGGGTGCGATCCGTTTTTCGGCTCTGGTGCTGCTCAAGGCGGCGCTGCTGCTGGTCGCAACCGTCTGGCTTGCGGTGGTCATCGGCAACTATGTCGATGAGCGCGTCCGCATCTCCGAGGAGCTGACACCCTCGATCCGCGTCCTCATCGGCAAGGTGGCCAAGATCGGCCTTGTGCTGGTGGCCGGCACCTTCGCCCTTTCAGCCGTCGGCGTCGACCTCACGGCGCTGACGGTCTTCTCCGGCGCGATCGGCGTCGGCCTCGCCTTCGGGCTGCAGAAGGTCGTGTCGAATTTCGTCTCCGGCATCATCATCCTGCTCGACAAGTCGATCAAGCCGGGCGACACCATCTCGCTCGAAGGCACATTCGGCTGGATACGCGAATTGCGGGCGCGCTTCGTCTCGGTGGTGACGCGCGACGGCCGCGAATTTCTGATCCCGAACGAAGACTTCATCACTCAGCGGGTCATCAACTGGTCGTTCAGCGACAATCTCGTGCGGCTTGACGTGGATTTTGGCGTCTCCTACGACGCCGACCCGCACAGGGTCAGCGAACTGGCGATAGCGGCCGCGATCAGCGTCGGCCGGGTCGAAGCCGACCGGCGCCCGGTCTGCTGGCTGACGGGGTTCGGTGACTCCTCGCTCAATTTCGTCCTGCGCTTCTGGATCCACGATCCGCAACAGGGCCTGACCAATGTACGCGGCAAGGTGCTGCTGGCGCTGTGGGATACGTTCAAAGAAAACGGCATAAGCATCCCCTATCCGCACCGCGAAATTATCGTGAAGGACGGTGGGCCGGCCGGATTGAAAGGCAATTGGGCCGCACGTTGAGCGACGGCGGCCATGCGCCCGCAATCCCTTGAACCCGTTTGCATGCATATGTTTCAGGCCGCTTCGGCTTCGTGAAGCATTTCACCGTTTCCGCGCAATCGGCTGGTTACAGACGCACCTCAAAAGCGGCGCCCGGTGAGCGGCCGGTCTTTCTGCCGTTTTGTGGAGGTTCCGATGTTCAAAAGCCTTAACCGAATCCGGGCCGCCTTCGCGCAGTCCGCCAAGCGCCGCAGGACGACGCGCGCGCTGAACGAACTGCCGCCGGAGATCCGCAAGGACATCGGCTGGCCGGATTCCGTCCAGAACAATGAGATTCGGTTGCCCTTCTAGTTCCTTCGTTGTGATCTTGCGCCAGGTGGCACGGGAGCGTTCGTCGTCCGTGCCGCCTGATCGGACGCTCAGCCGGCAGGCTTGTAGACGCCGGCAGCCTTGTTGGCGGCCTCGATCACCGCCTTCATGTTGAGTTCTTCGAGGACGACGAGGTCGCGCACCGAGCCGCTGGCCCGGACCGCCAGCGCCATGCCCATCCCGGCAACCTGATCCGGCACCTCGCCATTGACCACGACATCGTACATGCCGCGCGTGAACGTCAGGCTGCTCATCTTGCCGCCGACGCTTTCAAAAAGCGTCCGGACTGCAGCTTCCCGGTTCGACCCCTGCATCAGCCCTTTGGCAGCATTGGGTTCGTAGTTTGCCAATATGGTAACCTTCATGGGATTCTCCTCCAAATATCATTGTCTCGGGCTGCTCGATTGTCCGAGCAGCCGAGGTGCTTGTGCGTCACTGACATTTGACTTGGTCTGTGGACCGCCTGGGCAATCATGCCAACGGGCGGTTCAGCCGGAGCAAGGCTTCGGCTGGCTTAATATGCGCCTAATCTAATATGACGACAATCCCGCTGTTGGTGATGGAAGCTGAGATGCGCTCTGCCGCACCCTTCGCCGATCGTTATCCGCTACGCCAGCCACCACCAGAGCCCGCCGACTACCAGCGCGACCGCCAGCATCACGCCGGCCAGCATCAGATAGGAACCGATGATCATCTCGCGGATGATCTTCTTGATGCTGGCGCGGTCGTTGAGGTTGGGGAAGGGCTCGTTCGGAATAGGGACGCCGAGGAAATCGCAGAGCGGCCCCCAGCCGTCGGTCACCTTAAAGACCAGGAGCCTTTCCGGCGACACCGCCGCCTTCACCTCGTCGATATAGGCGTTGTAGCGCGCCACCGCCTTGTCGCGGTCGTTCATCACGCCTTTCAGGGTGCGCCCCCAGACCAGCTTCCTCGACATGTCGCCGAACTTGCGGCCGAACGGCGTTAGCCATTCGAGCACCTTGAACTGCCAGACATTCTCGGTGAAATAGATCGTGTCGATGGTGCTGTCATACCAGGCTTCGGCGCCGCGCGGATGCAACGTCAAAAGCACCTTGGCACGGGGGTAGGCGGCCATCAGCTCGCGCCAGACGCAGCAGCCCGGATTGTCGACGGTCGCCCGGTAATTGGCAAAAACGCGGCTCCAGTCGTGCTGCGTGCCGGGCGGGTTGTTCGCCACCTTGCACCAGAAGTCGAGATGGCCCTTATTGGCCTTGTTCATGATCACTTCCTGCATGTGGTAGCTCGCAAAGCCGAGCCTGTTCAGCGCGGCGAAAGTGGACCACGTGCCGGTGCGGCCGAATCCGGCCCCGATAAGTTCGAGTGTTATTGCCCCCCTCCCATTTGGACCTTTGTTCTTCTTCTTGCCGGTCCACCGGAATGAGGTTGCATCCGCTCGCGCTGACGCGCAACGAATTTCTATTCGCTGTCGCTAAAACGATCTTTGAAGCGATCGCCTGGCCGCTTTGGCCGCATCGACGGCTTGCGGCAGCCGATGAAACGCTACAGCATTGCGACTGCCGCAGTCGTTGCGCCGGCGGTATGCCGATCCTCCCCCGGCCGGCGCTTGGGTTCCTGCGATGTCAGGCGTGGCCGGCCAGCGCCTTCAGCTTGTCGCAGAACTCGGCATGCGGCTTGCTCATCGCCGGGTCGTTGCACTCCTTCATCATGGCGGCTTGGTTCTTCTTCGACATCTTGGCCCAGACCTTCTTCATCTGGGCATCCGACTTCATCGTCTTCATGGTCTTGTCGGTGTAGAAGGGAGCCATCATCTTCGGTTCGTCGAGGATACCGGCGAACGCCGTGCCGGCAATGACCGACGCGGCCAACAGGCTCAGAAATGCGGTCTTTGATTTCATGGCGAGTCTCCCATCATTGTAACCCCGAGTAGAGCAGCCTTCATCAGTACTACCAAAGGTAGTTGAATTAGAGGCTACTGATATTCGGGGTCAGTCACGTTTCAGTGAACGCGATGGGCCGACGGCAGGTTCCGCCACCAACAGGCACGGCAGAAGAAATTGGCCTGCGTGCGTTTCGCGGCTGGGCTATTCAACTTGGCTAAAAAGCCTGATAATAGGTCAGCAAAGTTGACCTAAATGCCATTTGCCGCTCGGGAGGCGCGCCTTGACCCTGTTGAACCTTCTGGCCTCGCGCTCCTCGCGCATGAAGGCCTCGGAAATCCGCGAACTGCTGAAGCTGCTCGACCAGCCCGACATCATCTCCTTTGCCGGCGGCATTCCCGATCCCTCGTTGTTTCCGGCCAAGGCGATCGGCGACGCCTACCAGGCGGTGCTCGGCGGGGCGGAGGCGGGGACTGCGCTGCAATACCAGGTCAGCGAGGGCTTCCTGCCGCTGCGCAAATGGCTGGCCGCCTATATGGGCGCGTTCGGTGTCCAGTGCGACGAGGGCAACATCTTCATCACCTCCGGCTCGCAGCAGGCGCTCGACTATCTCGGCAAGCTCTTTTTGTCCCCCGGCGACACCGCGCTGGTCACATGGCCGACCTATCTCGGCGCGCTGCAGGCCTTCAACGCCTATGAGCCGCGCTACGACCGGCTGAACACGGCCGGCGGCAACATGACGCCGGAGGCTTATCGCGCGGCAGCGGCGGCAAATGGCGGCAAGGTGAAATTCGCCTATCTGGTGCCTGATTTCGCCAATCCGACCGGCAACACGCTCGATACCAGGCAGCGCGAGGCGGTGCTCGACCTTGCCGGCGAGCTCGACATCGCCGTCATCGAAGACGCCGCCTACCGGGCGCTGCGCTATGACGGCGAAGCCGAGCCGCCGATCCTTGCGCTCGACTGCGCGCGCTCCGGCGGCATCGATAACGCCCGCACGCTCTATTGCGGCTCGTTCTCGAAGATCCTGTCGCCCGGCATGCGCGTCGGCTGGGTGTGCTCTGCGCGCCATGTGGTGGAAAAGCTGGTGCTGATGAAGCAGGCCTCCGATCTGCACAGCCCCTCAATCAACCAGATGGTCATGCACCGCGTCGCCGAGACCATCTTCGACGCCCAGGTGGAGACGCTGGTCGGCGCCTACCGCCGGCGCCGCGACGCGCTGCTCGGCGCGCTCGAAGCCAATATGCCGCAAGGCATCACCTGGAGCCGGCCGGACGGTGGCATGTTCGTCTGGCTGACGCTGCCGGAAGGCGCCGATGCCACCGAGCTCCTGGCGCGTTCGGTGAAGGAGGCGCGCGTCGCCTTCGTGCCGGGCAACGCCTTCTTCGCCGACGGCACCAGCCGCAACACGCTGCGCATGTCCTTCACCCTCGCCGACGATCGTGCGGTGGGCGAGGGCGTGCCGAGGCTGGCGAGGTTGTTGAGGGGGTAGGCGCCGGAGCTGCCAATCTCCCCTCTTGTGGGGGAGATTGGCAGCGTGTTTGCCGGCACTCAACCGCCGCTCGCGCAGGCGTGATTATCGGCATGCCGCCTCTTCGGCTAAGATCATAGCTGATCCAACACCCCCTGGATCATCTGGCCGCGGGGTCCCACCTTCACGGCCCGAACGAAAAGAGCCCCGACGGTCTCCACCGGCGGGGCTTTTTTCTTGGGCTCTTCCGTGTCGCGAAGCCGACGCGGAAGAGCGCCAGTCGATGCTACTTGTTGCAGTTCTGCATGTCGGAGGTCATGGCGCCGCTGGGGGTGTTGTTGTCCGTGTCGTAGCCGCCGCTGTCCTTGCAGCGGTCCTCCATGCCGTTCGACTTGTTCGTGGAACTGGTCGTGGTGGTATCCGTCTGGCTCGGCGTCGTGCCTGTCACCGTTCCACCGTTCATGCCGCCGCTCACGCTGCCCGACGCAGTCGCGCCGCCGCTTGTGCCTGCCGACTGCGCCATCGCGGCCGAGGTCGCAAGCGCAACGGTAAGCACGGAAGCTGCGAGGATTTTCTTCATCATGAGGAAGTCTCCAAAGCTTTGCATCGTTGATTGCATCAGCTTTCCAACGGAGCATTCGCAGGGATGTTCCGATTTTGAAAGAAATCGTGAAGAGCCGCATTGCCTGCCTTTTCGAGGTTGGGCCGGCAGTTCGCGCGGCGGTCGGCACTTGTGGGGGAGGGCCGGCAAGACCAAATGTGTCGGCGCCGATTGGTGAGAGAGGATGGTATGGATGCATCGCCCCGCGTGACGCTGCTGCTTGGCAGCGCCCCCGATGTCATGCGTTGTGCTTCATGGCCGAAGCATGCCTTCGCCGGCATCGTCGCCATCAACAATGCCTGGCGCGTGCGCCCTGACTGGGACATCCTTGTCCACGCTGGCGATTTCCCGTCCGAACGCATGCCGCAGCCTAGGCCGACGCAGCGGATCTTCAGCGCCGCCCATTACGTGCCGGCGCAAAACAGCTTCGGCGGCTTCGTCTATGCCGGCGGCACCATGTCGATGACGGCCGCCTACTGGACCGTCCACAGCCGCAGGCCGGACGTGATCGCTGTCCTCGGCTGCGACATGATTTACGACCACACCGGCGACACCCATTTCTACGGCACCGGCCGGGCCGATCCGCTGCGCGACGACGTCACGCTGCAGAGCCTCGAGGCCAAGTCCGCGCGCCTGCTCATCCATGCGCTGCGGCGCGGCACGCTCTGCGTCAACCTGTCGAACCTGCCGCGCAGCCGGCTGGTTTTCCCAAAACTCTCCTTCGAGGAGGTGCGCGATCTGTCCGCGGCGCGTCTTGTCGCCATGAAAGCCGAACTTGACGCCGGCATCGACGTCAAGGCGGTGGATGCGGCCGAGACGATGGAGCGCGAGTTCGGCTATTTCTACGAGCACGGCATGTACTGGAACCACCTCGACGAGATCGACGGGGCCGATCTCGCTCGCATCGACCGGCTTTGGCTGGCGGCCGTCGAGGGGCTGGTGACGCCGCCGCTGGAGGAATGCGAGGCAGCGGAGTAGGGGTATTGGGGGCATTGGGGATTAGCGAAAGCCGTCGCGACATCCGATCTCCCCCACAAGGGGGAGATTGGCAGCTTCGACGTCGCGCCCACCCGTCACGCAAAGTTGCTCGGTTCCGGGCCGCCTTTCGGCTAAACTCCGTCATCTCAGCTAGGGAGGACTGCCATGATCCCGCGCCTCAGCCTCATCGCGCTTGCCTTCGCTGCCTTCGCCACCCAGGCATCGGCGTTCGAAATCTCCAGCCCGTCGGTCTCCAACGGCAAATGGGACGCAAAATATCTTGGCGACAAGCCCGGCTGCGGCGGCAAGAGCGTCTCGATCGAGCTTGCCTGGAAGGACCCGCCGGGCGGTACCAAGAGCTACGCGCTCACCATGTTCGATCCCGACGCTGGCGGCGGCAAGGGGTTCTGGCATTGGCTGGCCTGGAACATCCCGGCAAGCGCAAAAGGCCTGGCCGAAGGCGTCGGCTCCAAGGGCGGCAAGCGCCTGCCCAGGGGCGCGGTGTCCGGCACCGGCGACGTCGGCCACGCCGGCTATTTCGGCCCATGCCCGCCCGCCGGCAGTGGCATGCACCACTATGTCTTCACGCTATATGCGCTGGGCGAAGCGAAGCTGCGCACACCGGAAAATCCGTCGCCCGAGATGGTGTCGGTCGCCGCGAAAAGCCAGGCGCTCGGCGAGGCGAGCGTGACGTATACCTATGGAAGGTAGCTGATCTCCCCCCTTGAGGGGGAGATGGCCGGTCCACCCTCCGCAGCTGCAGCGCAGCTACTGCGGAGGACGGGCAGGCCAGAGGGGGCTGTCCCGCCAGCCTTTCAGGCATTTGGTTCCTCCGGCTCCGCCGACGCTTCGTCATCCTCGGGCTTGACCCGAGGATCCATGCCGTGACGGTCGCTGAAGAATGCGGCGAGGCAGAATTCTGAACCGTTGCAACGCCTTAGCGTCACGGCATGGATCCTAGGGTCTGCGCGCGTCGCTTCGCTCCTTGCTCCGCCCTAGGATGACGAAGGCGAAGGGTCTCATTCCTTCACACCCCCTCTGTCGCCTTCGGCGACGTCTCCCCCTCAAGGGCCCCTCAAGGAGGAGATCACTCACTCCGCCGCTTGCAGCTTGTCCTGCGTGTTCGTCTCGAAATCGCTGGCGTCGTGGCGTTCGTGGAGCTGGTAGGCCGGGTCGCCGGAGATGCGGTTGACCATGCGGCCGCGCTTCACCGCCGGCCGGGCATCGATCGCATCGGCCCAGCGCTGCACGTGCTTGTACTCATGCACGGAGAGGAACTGCGCGGCGTCGTTGTAGTTGCGGCCCTTGGCGAGCCCGCCGTACCAGGGCCACACCGCCATGTCGGCGATCGTGTAATCCGGGCCGGCGAGGTACTCGCTCTCGGCCAGCCGCCGGTCGAGCACGTCCATCTGCCTTTTGGTTTCCATGGCGAAGCGATCGATGGCGTATTCGATCTTTTCCGGCGCATAGGCGTAGAAATGGCCGAAGCCGCCGCCGAGATAGGGTGCGGACCCCATCTGCCAGAACAGCCAGGAGAAGGTTTCCGCCCGCGCCGCGCGGTCCGTCGGCAGGAATTCGCCGAATTTTTCGGCGAGGTAGGTGAGGATCGAGCCGGATTCGAACACGCGCACCGGCTTCGGCTCGCTGCGGTCCATCAGCGCCGGGATCTTGGAGTTCGGGTTGACCTCGACGAAGCCTGAGCCGAACTGGTCGCCGTCATTGATGCGGATCAGCCACGCGTCGTACTCGGCGCCCTTGTGGCCGCGCGCCAGAAGCTCCTCCAGCATGATCGTCACCTTCTGGCCGTTGGGCGTGGCCAGCGAGTAGAGCTGCAGCGGATGCTTGCCGACGGGCAGTTCCTTCTCATGCGTCGGCCCGGCGACCGGCCGGTTGATCGAGGCGAACGCGCCGCCATTCGGCTTGTTCCAGGTCCAGACTTTCGGCGGGGTATACTGGTTCATCGGGAGGCCTCGTGGTTCCTCTGAGACGGATTCGGATTGGTTGGCGATAGACTTAGGTACGGTTGCTCGCGCGTCAAAGAAAAAAGTTCAAACTTCGTTGAACTTATGTTTGGGCCAGCGCAGGAGCCTCTCCTTCTCCCTTGTGGGAGAAGGTGGATCGGCGCGCAGCGCCGAGACGGATGAGGGGTGTTGGAAGAAATGAGACGCGAGAGATCAGGACGCCGGGAACTGACGGCCGAGGCCTCACTCCGTCCAGCACCCTTCATCAGACCGAGCTTCGCTCGGCCACCGTCTCCCACAAGGGGAGAAGGGAAGATGCCCTTGCACGGCGCCCCTTTGGCCATACTTATAGAAAAACACATACTTATAGAAAAACACCCGCAATCCAGGATCGCCCGATGACCCTCGAAAAAGTCTCCCGTTCCGTCGTCGCCGTGCGCGCCACGGTTCCGGACGACGCCTTCACCGCCAATGCGCTGGGCACGCGCCGCGAAGGCAGCGGCGTGGTGATCCGCGACAACGGGCTGGTGCTCACCATCGGCTATCTCATCACCGAGGCCGAGGAGGTGTGGCTCACCGACCAGAACGGCCGCGTGCTGCCGGCGCATGCTCTGGCCTACGACCAGGAAACCGGCTTCGGCCTGGTGCAGGCGCTGTCGCCGCTCAACCTGCCGGCGGTCGCCTTCGGCGATTCCAGGAAGGCCAATATCGGCGACGCCGTGGTGCTCGCGGACGGCATCGGCCAGCAGGTCGATGCCCATATCGTCACCAAGCAGGAATTCGCCGGCTATTGGGAATATCTGCTCGACGAGGCGATCTTCACCGCGCCGGCGCACCCGTCCTGGGGTGGTGCGGCGCTGTTCGACCGCGCCGGCGCGCTGCTGGGTATCGGATCGCTGCGCCTGCAGATGAGCCGCGCCGGCGAGATCGCCGACATCAACATGGTCGTGCCGATCAACCTTCTGACGCCGATCCTCGACGACCTGGTGAAGCGCGGCCAGGTGGGCAAGCCGCCGCGTCCTTGGCTCGGCGCCTTCTCGGCGGAGTCGAACGGCATGGTGGTGGTGATGAGCGTCGCCGAAGGTGGCCCGGCCGCGGAGGCCGGTCTTCGCCAGGGCGACATCATCTCCGACGTGCGCGACGGTGAGGTCGACGGGCTCGCCGATTTCTACCGCAAGCTCTGGCAGAACCCGGCCGGCTCCGAGATCCCGCTGCGCGTGGTGCGCGACGGCCGCGAGACTTGGCTCAGGGTAAAATCCGCCGACCGCAACTCCTTCCTAAAGAAGCCACAGCTGCAGTAGGTCGGAACCGCATGCATCCAAGGCTGCTGAAGACCTTTCTCGCGGTCGCGCACACGCGCAACGTCACGCGCGCGGCGGGCGAGGTCAATCTCGCGCAGTCGAGTGTCAGCGACCAGATCCTGGCGCTGGAGGCCGAGCTTGGCGCGAGCCTGTTCACGCGCTCGCGGCAGGGGCTGGAATTGACGCCGGCAGGCGGGGCGCTGAGACCCTATGCCGAGGAATTATTGGCGCTCGCCGAAGAGGCGCGGGCCGCCATAGATGCGACCAGGAGCGAGACGGCCGGCCCCCTGTCGATCGGCGCCTTGGAGACGATCGCCTCCGCAAGGCTTCCCGAGTGGCTTGCCGATTTCCAGGCCGCTCATCCCGACATCGACATCAGGCTGAAGATCGCCGGCAGCGGCGAGCTGCGGCGCAAGCTGGGGGAAGGCGAGATCGACGTCGCCTTCTGCTTCGAGAGATCCGGCGCCGGCGAGCCGGACGAGCGCTTGGCCAGGCGCATCGTTGCGGCCGAGCCGCTGGTCGTCATCGCGCCCCCCGGCGAGAACCGGACGGATGTCGATCTGGCCACGCTTGCCGAAAAACGCTTCGTCGCCACCGGAAGCGGATGCGTCTATCGCGCCATGGTCGACAGGGCTTTCGCTGAAGCGGGCCTCGACGGGCCGAGGCTCGCGGCCGAGGTCGGCAGCATTGACGCTATCGCCGGCATGGTGGCGGCTGGCGCAGGCTTTGGCGTCGTGCCACGCTTGGCGGTCGCGACGGCGCTCGATCGCGGCGAGGTGGCCGAGATCGCCTGGCCGGGTCCGGTCCGTTCGGCGGAGCTGGTGATGATCTGGCGTCGCCGGCGCGTCCAGCCGCCGGCGCTGAAGGCGCTGCTTGCGGCGATGAGTGAGAACTTCGCGTCCGTCAGATCAGCCGATGCCCGCCCTCGACATGCAGTGTCGTTCCCGTCGTGAAACCATTGCCCATCAGGAAGCGAATCGCGTCGGCGATATCCTCCGGCCGTCCGACCCGTCCCGCCGGCAGGCGCTTGGCCATGGCGGCGAGCGTGTCGTCCTTCGCATCGCCGGCAACAAGCTGCCAGATCGGCGTGTCGACCCAGCCAGGGGAGGCGGCGTTGACCCGGATCGGCGCCAGCTCGATGGCCAAGGCCCGCACCAGCCCTTCGAGCGCGGCGTTGACCGCCGCGACCACCGAGCCGCGCGCCGCCGGCCGGTAGGCGGCAATGCCGGAAACGAAGGTGAGCGAGCCGTTGGCCGACAGTCTCGGCGCGCCATGCTTGGCTAACAGCAGCGGCCCGTAGAGCTTGCTTTCCACCACCCTTTGCGCGGCCGAAAGCTCGATCTCGGGCAATAGCCGGTAGGCGCCCTCGATGTCGGCCGCGGTGCTGACGATATGGTCGAGCCGGCCGATGCGCTGAAACAGCGCCGCGACCTCAGCCTCGCAGCTGATGTCGACCGCCGCCGTTTCCAGTGCGGCCGGGCTGCCGAGCTCGTCGCGCGCCTGGTTGAGCTTCGCTTCGCCGCGCCCGGCGATGACGACCGCAGCGCCTTCGTCGAGGCAGCGCCTGGCAAGCGCCAGCCCCATGCCCGAGCTGCCGCCGACGATCAGGATTTTTCGATTGTCCATGTCCATGCCTTTCCTTTGCATGGACGGTGATGTGCCTGTCTGGAGCGCCGAGCGGAAACGGAAGAAATCGATAGTGCTATCGGAGAGTCCGATGGAGGATGGGCGGCGTCAATGATGCAGCAGATCTCCCCCCCTTGTGGGGGAGATGCCCGGCAGGGCAGAGGGGGGCGCGAAGGAACGCGGCCTTTCTCTCTAATCTCGATCGGCTATAGACGAAGGCGGCTGACAGGCCGGCGGGACAGCGCCCCCTTCTGGCCTGCCGGCCATCTCCCCCACAAGGGGGGAGATCGGCAGCTTTGGCGCCGCGCGAGAGGAACACTAATGGCACCTATAAAAGTCGATCCGGACAAGGTCCACGAATTCCCCAACGCCGAAAGCCTCTATGCCTGGCTGGCCGACAACCACGCCAGCGAGAGCGAGGTCTGGATCAAGGTCCACAAGGTCGGCTCGGGGCTTGCCTCGATCACGCCGAAGGAGGCGATCGACGTTGTGCTCTGCTTCGGCTGGATCGACGCAGTGCGCAAATCGCTCGACGGGAAGAGTTTTCTGCAGCGGTACACCCCGCGCGGCAAGAAGAGCATCTGGAGCAAGATCAACATCGACAATGTCGCCCGCCTGATCGAGGAGGGCCGCATGACCGAGCATGGCCTGCGCGAGGTCGAGGCGGCCAAGGCCGATGGCCGCTGGGACCGCGCCTATGGCGGGTCGAAGGCGATGGCGATCCCGCCCGACCTGCAGGCGGCGATCGATGCCGAGCCGAAGGCCAAAGAGATGCTGGCGAAGCTCTCCGCCCAGAACCGCTTCGCGCTCGCCTTCCGCACCCACAACATGAAGACCGAGGCTGGACGCAAGAAGAAGATCGCCGACCTAGTGGCCATGCTGAAGCGCGGCGAGACGATCCACCCGCAGAAGAAGAAATAGGGCGGAGCTATAGACTGGCGCCTGCCAGCAAAACCCCGAAGCCGGCGAGGCAGATGGCGCTTGCCTTTCGCAGCACGCCCCTGCCGAGCAGCCCGGAACCGTTGCGGCCGATCAGAAGCCCGACGGTGATCCAGGCCGCCCCGGCAAGGCATGTGAGAGCCACGACGGCAATCACCAGCCAGGTGGTCATGCCGTGGCTCAACACCAGCAGGGCGACGATCGTTGCTTTGGGATTCACCAGCGTCGTGACGAGAACCTGCCTTGTCGTCACCAGCCGCTGGTCGACGCCATCGTCGCTGCCGGTCCATACGCTGTAGGCCAGCCACAGCAGCCACAGAATGGCGCAGACCTTCATCGCGGTGCGGACCGCCGACTGGCTGTCCGGCGGGATCAGGGTGGCAAGCACGGCAACGGCCGCCATAATCGCCAGATAGGCCAGCACGACAGCTCCCAGCATCGAAGCCGTACGCCGCAGGCCGGACGAAGCCGTCGAAACCGCCAGCAGGAGGTTTGTCGGCCCCGGCGTCAGCAACAGCCCGCCCAGGAGGGCCAGAAAATCGAGGTCGGGCATTTCGAGATCCACGCAAAATAAGTCGCCGGGCGACCGATAATGATTGCGGGGCATCGAGTCGAGCCTACCGGCGGCTGCGCTGTCGCTTCCTTTTGTGCGAGCGCGTTTGCGAGCCGAAGAAATGGGCGCTCATGGCGCGCCAGGCAAAAACGCCGCCCCGAACGGGACGGCGTTTCCGGGGAAGCGATGATCCCAGACCCTGTTGAAGCGGTTTGAAATCATCCGGTCGTGAAGGTTGGGAGGTTGGTCTTACGCGGCGTGCTTCTTGGCCGGCTTCTTGTGCACGCGCTTGTTGGTGTGGTGCTTCTTGACGTGATGCCTGTGATGCTTCGCCACGTGATGCTTGCGGGTGTGATGGTGGCGATGCTTCCTGTGCTTCTTGTGATGCGCGACCTTGGCGGCAGGCTTTGCCGTTTCGGTAGCCGCAGCCGCAGCAGCGGTGGTGGTCGTCGTCGTGGTGGTCGCAGCCGTCGTCGAGGCGGCGTTGGCTTCGGTGATGCCGAGCACCGGCACCGCGAAAGCGAGCGCGACGGCCAGGCCGAGAACGGAGAGAAGGGTCTTTTTCATAATCGGCATTTCCTTTCGAAGGTCGATGTCTTTGTCGCGCGCCGCAATGGTTCGGCTGCTCCGGTGCCGCTTATGCCACCCGCTCTTTTCGCGCGTTTTTCCCGACTGTTGAATCTTGTTTCCGGATTGTGTCCGGCATTCCCGCGCCCGTAGAATGGGGGCTGCTTGGTGGTCAAAATCTGACGCTTGGTACCCGATGCGAATGCGGCTTTCAGGCGGACTATCGGACTCGACGATGGCATCCAAGCCATTGCTGGGCTAATGTCGCCCGAACGAGGCTAAAACGGTGTCCGGCTGATAGGACCTGTTATTAACTACCAGCGTGCGGCGCCACTCGTACTGGGTGATCAGTTCCGATGCCTACGTTGCTATCGCTGCCCGACGACATATTGATCAAATCGGCGCTCGGGGAATCTGTCCTTGAAGCCGCTCGCCGGGCAGATATCCCGATCGCCTGCGCTTGCGGCGGCAAGGCCAAGTGCTCGACCTGCCGGATCTGGATTCTCAACGGTGCAGACGGCTGCCCGGAGCGTACCGCGCTGGAGCGCGCCCTCGTAGAGAGGTTGGGGCTTAGCAACAACGTACGCCTGGCATGCCAGCTCAGACCTGCCTCCGACATCACCTTCCGCAGGCTCGTACTCGACGAGACCGACCTGCGAATGACCAGTCAGTTGCTACCGCACCGGTCCACCAGTGCTGGCGAGCTGAAGTCGGTCGTCATCTTCTTCAGCGACGTAGCCGGGTTCACCCACTTCTCCGAAACGTTGCCGCCTTACGATGTCATGTATCTGCTCAATCGCTATTTCACTCAGGTCGCCGAAGTCATCGAGCTCAACGACGGCTACATCGACAAGTTCGTCGGCGACGGGCTTATGGCGATATTTGGCGTGAAGGGCCAAGACGATGCACCGGTGCGCGCGGTCAATGCGGCGCTACAGACCCTAGCCACGGTCGATCGGCTGAAGCCCTTTTTTGCCTCGATGTACGGCATCGACTTCGATATTCGCGTCGGTTTGCATCTGGGCGAAGCGGTGATCGGCTCGGTCGGATCACCCGGCAACGAGCGCCTGACGGCCATAGGCGATGCGGTCAATGTGGCGAGCCGCGTCGAAACGGCCAACAAGGAGGCCGGTACCCGCCTCCTGATTTCCGAGACGCTCTATGAACGGGTCAAGGATGAAGTGGAAATATCCGATTTCATTCGTGTGCGTTTGCGCGGTACCTCCGACCGAATTACGCTGTACGAGATAAAGAAGCTGAAGGTTGAAGCCGAGCGCCGGCTGAACGAAAAAGGCGCGCGGGAGACTATGCAGCTGGGCGGCAAGACGTGGCACCGGACGGTCGCGACGAGCGAACTAAAGGAAGGCGACTACAAAGTCATCGAATTCCAAGCGCTTTATGCCGTGATTTTGCGCAGGGGCGGGCGCGTCTATGCCTTTAATAATGCCTGCCCGCATTTGAAGTTGCCATTCTTCGAGAGTACCTCGCGGATCAACAGCCGCGCAGGACAAGCGAGCACTTTCGACGAGAACGGCACGCTGGTGTGTCGCTGGCATCACAGCGGATTCGATCTGGATACAGGCGAAATCGTAAAGTGGTGCGAGGCGCTCAATGAGGACGGAACTTCGGCCGGCATGGAGATTCTCGGCGATATTTCAAAGAACCGGGCTCCGCTGCATCTCATTCCGTGCCGCGAGGAGGACGGCTACATCTGGGTCGGTTTGGATTGAACGTGCCGGCCAGATCGTCCAGAAACATCCGCTAAATCTGCTGTCGGTCCGACCAGTGGAGGGCCGCCCAACCGCGTTAGGACCATTCGGCCCTAAGGTCTCCTCCCCCACGCTGAGCGGGCTTATCACTCCGGCACCAAGCGCCAGATTTTGACTACTGGCGCCCGGAGAGGAGGGGCAGCGCTCCCGGATGCGCTTACGTCCTCTTGCGGCGGCGACGACGGCGAATCCGATTTGCTTAAGATCGCGCTAATTCATGAGCTGCATCGCGCAATGAGTGCCAATTCTGCGCTCTAATCGGTCGGCGCGATCGATGCCATCTTTGCTGTCGACAAGAGGGATTGAAGGAGCAGGAGCAATGACCAACAATCATTCCGGCAAGGTAGCGCTCGTCACCGGCGGCAATCGCGGCATTGGGCTGGAGACGGCCCGCCAGCTCGCCGAACTCGGCTTCACCGTGCTCCTCGGCGTGCGCGATCTCGCCAAGGGCGAGGCGGCGGCAAGCAAGCTCGGCGGCAAGGTTGAGGCGATCGCGCTGGATGTCGCGGCGCCCGACGCTGCCGCCCGTGCCGCGGCCGAGGTCGAGCGCCGCTTCGGCCGGCTCGACGTTTTGGTCAACAACGCGGCCATCCACTACGACCCGTCCGCGCGGGCGCTGCGGCCCGACTGGTCGGTCATCCGCGAGGCCTTCGAGACCAATGTCTTCGGCGCCTGGCGGGTGGCGGTCGCCTTCGCGCCGCTGCTCAGCATTTCCGGGCACGGCCGGCTGATTAACGTCTCGTCCGAAGGCGGCTCGCTCGCCTCGATGGGTGCCGGCGCGCCGGCCTATTCGACCAGCAAGGCGACGCTCAACGCGCTGACTCGCATCCTCGCGGCCGAGCTGCGTGGCTCAGGCGTACTGGTCAATTCGATCTGCCCCGGCTGGGTCGCGACCGACATGGGCGGACCGGGCGGACGGCCCGTCGCGCAAGGGGCGGCCGGCATCGTCTGGGCCGCGACACTGCCGGACGACGGCCCGACCGGCGGCTTCTTCCGCGACGGCAAGCGGCTGCCGTGGTGAGCAAAGTCGGATTTGCTGGGTAAGCTTCTGAAAAATATGGTTTTTCCACTGGGTGGTCGCCAAATCGGCGCAGGAGTGGAAAACCAGCCAGTGCAAGCACTTGGCCGATAAGCCGCCGTATTGGCTTTGTATCTCTCGGCGATCGTCGATCTGCCCGTCCTCCATGCTACGAAAATATCATTCTCGCCTCGCGAAGTGAGATGCTACGGTCGCCGCGCGTGCACCCAAGGCGCGCGGCGGCATGATCCCGCAGGGGAGGACTAGCGAGCGGGACGCAGGCCCGAACTTTTCACGACATCGGACGGAACTGTTGAACCATTGCGAGGCCTGCCGCGTTCCCCGTGGTTGGCCACAAGGGAGGAACGACCAGTGAAAGCATCCTATCTCGTCTCGGCCGCGCTCATTGCGGCGACCGCAATGCCGGCGGCGGCTGGCGAAATCTCCGACGGCAAGGTCAAGATCGGCATCCTCAACGACCAGTCGGGCGTCTATGCCGATTTCGGCGGCAAATGGTCGGTCGAGGCCGCCAAGATGGCGATCGAGGATTTCGGCGGCAAGGTGCAGGGGGCGCCGATCGAGATCGTCAGCGCCGACCACCAGAACAAGCCGGACATCGCCTCCAACATCGCGCGGCAATGGTACGACACCGAGCAGGTCGATGCGATCATGGAGCTCACCACCTCGTCCGTCGCGCTGGCCGTCCAGGGGCTTTCCAAGGAAAAGAAGAAGATCGACATCGTCACCGGCGCGGCCTCCACCGAACTCACCGGCAAGCAATGCTCACCCTACGGTTTCCACTGGGCCTATGATACCCACTCCCAGGCCGTCGGCACCGGCGGCGCGCTGGTGCAGCAGGGCGGCGACAGCTGGTATTTCATCACCGTCGACTACGCCTTCGGCTATTCGCTGAAGGACCAGACCGCCAAGCTTGTCGAATCCAGCGGCGGCAAGGTGCTGGGCGAGGTGCGCTATCCGCTCGGCTCCACCGACTATTCCTCCTTCCTGCTGCAGGCGCAGTCCTCCGGCGCCAAGATCGTCGGGCTGGCCAATGCCGGCCTCGACACCTCGAATTCGATCAAGCAGGCCGCCGAGTTCGGCATCGTCGCCGGCGGCCAGCGGCTGGCCGCGCTCCTGTTCACGCTGGCCGAGGTGCACGGGCTCGGCCTGCAGGCAGCGCAGGGTGTGGTGCTGACGGAAGGCTATTACTGGGACCATGACGACAAGAGCCGCGATTTCGCGCAGCGCTACTTCAAGCGCACCAACCGCATGCCGAACATGATCCAGGCCGCCACCTACTCTGCGGTGACGCAGTATCTGAAGGCCATCGACAAGGCCGGCACCGACGAGACCGAGGCGGTGGCCAAGCAGCTGCACGAGATGCCGGTCAACGATGTCTTCACCGCCAATGGCAAGGTGCAGGTCGACGGCTCGATGGTGCACGACATGTATCTCTACCAGGTCAAGAAGCCGGAAGAGAGCAAGAAGGACTGGGATTACTACACCTATCTGGCGACCATTCCCGGCGACAAGGCCTTCCTGAAGGCCGAGGAAAGCGGCTGCCCGCTTGTCAGCAAGTGACACTCGACACCGCAAAGGCCGTCCGGCCGGACGGCACGGATGAGACGCCGCGGGTGGTGCTTTCCGCCCGCGGCCTGAGGCGCGATTTCGCCGGTTTCGTCGCGGTGAAGGATGTCGACCTCGACGTCCATCACGCCAGGATCCATGCCCTCATCGGCCCGAACGGCGCCGGCAAGACCACCATCTTCAACCTGCTCACAAAATTCCTGCAGCCGACCAGCGGCACGATCGAACTACTCGGCACCGACATCACCCGCATGCCGCCGGCCAGGGTGGCGCGCATGGGCCTTGTCCGCTCCTTCCAGATCTCGGCGATCTTTCCGCATCTCAGCGTGCTCGACAATGTGCGCGTCGCGCTGCAGCGTCCAAGCGGGCTCGGCTACCAGTTCTGGCGTTCGCTCTCCGCCCTCGACCATCTGGCGCCCAGGGCGCGCGAGCTGCTCGCCATCGTTGGTCTCGACGATGGCGCGCATCGGCTTGCCGGCGATCTCTCCTATGGCAGGAAGCGCGTGCTGGAGATCGCCACCACGCTGGCGCTCGACCCCAAGGTGCTTCTGCTCGACGAGCCGATGGCCGGTATGGGACATGAGGATGTCGGCATGATTTCCGGCATCATCCGCTCGCTCGCCAAGGACCGCGCCGTGCTGATGGTCGAGCACAACCTCACCGTGGTCGCCGATCTCTGCGACTGGATCACCGTCATGCAGCGCGGCCAGGTGCTCGCCGCCGGCGACTACGCGACGGTGAGCCAGGACGAGCGCGTGCGCGTCGCTTACATGGGGACGGAGCATGAGTGAGCCGCTGCTTGCCGTGCGCGATCTCCACGCCTGGTATGGCGAAGGCCATGCGCTGCACGGCGTCAACCTCGAGGTCTTGCGCGGCGAGACCGTCACCCTGCTTGGCCGCAACGGCGTCGGCAAGACGACGACACTGCGCGCCATAGTGGGCCTGATCCGCAAGCGCACAGGCTCAGTCATCTTCGACGGCAAGGACCTGATGCGCCTACCGCTGCACCGGGTCGCCCATCAAGGCATCGGCTTCGTGCCGGAGGAGCGCGGCATCTTCGCCACTCTCACCGTCGACGAGAACCTCATCCTGCCGCCGGTGGTGGCCAAGGGCGGCATGAGCGTGGAAGAGATATTCGAGCTCTTCCCCAACCTGAAGGAGCGCCGCAGCAGCCAGGGCACAAAACTCTCAGGCGGCGAGCAGCAGATGCTGGCGATCGCCCGAATCTTGAGGACCGGCGTCGAGATGCTGCTGCTCGACGAGCCGACCGAAGGGTTGGCGCCGGTCATCGTCCAGCGCATCGGCGAATTGCTGGCGACGCTGAAGAAACGCGGCATGACGATCCTTTTGGTCGAGCAAAATTTCCGCTTCGCCGCCAGCATCGCCGACCGCTTCTATTTGATGGATCACGGCAAGGTGGTGGAAGGCTTTGCCGTGGGCGCGCTTTCCGCTCACACCGACAAACTGCATGAGGTGCTGGGGGTATGATTGCGCCATGACCATGATCTTCGGCATCCCCGTCCAGGCCTTTCTCGGGCAGTTGCTTGTCGGACTGATCAACGGTTCCTTCTACGCGATGCTGAGCCTCGGGCTGGCCGTCATCTTCGGCCTGCTCCGCATCATCAATTTCGCCCATGGCGCGCTCTATATGCTGGGCGCCTTCATCGGCTATCTGCTGCTGGTGCACGTCGGCATCGGCTACTGGCCGGCGCTGATCATCGTGCCTCTGGCTGTCGGCCTGTTAGGCATCGTGGTCGAGCGCCTGGCGCTGTCGCGGCTTTATCGTCTCGACCCGCTCTACGGCCTGCTCTTCACCTTCGGCATGGCGCTGGTGATCGAAGGCATCTTCCGCTTTTACTACGGTGTCTCCGGCAACCCATATGCAGTGCCGACGCTGCTCGCCGGCAGCACCAATCTCGGCTTCATGTTCCTGCCCAACTATCGCGGCTGGGTGGTGGTGGCCTCGCTCATCGTCTGCATCGGCACCTGGCTTTTGATCGAGAAGACCAGGCTCGGCTCTTATCTTCGCGCCGCCACCGAGAACCCTGAACTGGTGCAGGCCTTCGGCGTCAACGTGCCGCTGCTGTTGACGCTCACCTATGGGCTGGGCGCGGGGCTTGCCGGGCTGGCCGGCATCCTCGCGGCGCCCGTCTACCAGGTCAGCCCACTGATGGGCTCGGACCTGATCATCGTCGTCTTCGCCGTCGTCGTCATCGGCGGCATGGGCTCGATCCTTGGCGCCATCGTCACCGGCTATGTGCTCGGCCTCGCCGAGGGCCTGACCAAGGTCTTCTATCCCGAAGCCTCGAACCTCGTCGTCTTCGTCATCATGGCGGTCGTGCTGCTCTTGCGCCCGGCCGGCCTGTTCGGAAGGGATGCCTGATATGAGCGAGGTGACCCTTCACGAAGCGCGCGCCGCCGCCTCGCTGCGGCTGGAAAGGGGCCTCGTCGCGCTGGGGATCGTGGCGCTCGTCGCGGCCCCCTTCCTCATCTACCCGATCTTCGTGATGAAGATGCTGTGCTTCGCGCTGTTCGCCTGCGCCTTCAATCTGCTCTTGGGCTACACCGGCCTGCTCTCCTTCGGCCATGCCGCCTTCTTCGGCGGCGCGGCCTATTTCTGCGCCTATGCGGTGAAAGCCTGGGGCTGGCCGCCCGAGGCCGGAATCCTGCTCGGCACCGCCTGCGCCGCGCTGATGGGCCTGGCCGTGGGCTTCCTTGCGATCCGCCGGCAGGGCATCTACTTCGCCATGATCACGCTGGCGATGGCGCAGATGTTCTATTTCTTCTGCGTGCAGGCGCCGTTCACCGAAGGCGAGGACGGCATCCAGGGCGTTGCGCGCGGAACGCTTCTCGGAATCGTCGATTTGAACGTGCCGATGAACATGTACTTCTTCGTGCTCGCCGTCTTCCTGCTCGGCATCTTCGCCATCTGGCGCATCGTCAACTCGCCCTTCGGCATGATCCTGCGCTCGATAAGAGAGAACGAGAACCGCGCGATCTCGCTCGGCTATTCCGTCGGCCGCTACAAGCTCGCCGCCTTCGTCATGTCGGCTGCCCTTGCCGGCCTTGCCGGCGCGCTGAAGGCGATCGTCTTCCAATTCGCCACGCTGACGGACGTGACCTGGCAGATGTCGGGCGAGGTGATCCTGATGACGCTGCTCGGCGGCATCGGCACCATGGTCGGCCCGGTCGTCGGCGCCGGCCTCGTCGTCGCGCTCGAGAACACTTTGGCCACCTCCGGCTTCCCGGTGACGATCGCCACCGGCGCGATCTTCATGATCTGCGTGCTGATCTTCCGGCGGGGCATTGTCGGGGAAGTGTATGCGCGCTGGCTGGCGCCTGACTAAGCCGCGCGCTTGGGTTCGACCGCGAACGGGCTGAGGCCGAGCCAGGTCTGCATCTGCTTGCCGATAGCCTTGTCGCCGGTCAGCGCGACCTTGACGCCGGCCTTCTCGACGGTGAGCAGCCCCATCCATATCGCCGTCATCGTGTAGAGGTCGGTCGCGACGTAGAGGTCGACCTCGAAGCCCGGATCGTACCAGCACAGATCGACCTCGCCATGCTTTTCGACGATTAGCCACCACGAGCGTTTCGACGCCGGGAGATCCTGATACAGGAATTGTATCACCGTCCGCCCTTCGGGGAGCGGCGACGGGTTGAGGTTGCGCCGCATGTCCCACATGAGGAGCGACGGATCGAGGTTCTTCAGCGACAACCGGGACTCGACCCATTTCTGCCCCCAGAAACCCATCGCCTCGACCACCGGGCGCAAATCGCGGCCCGCCTCGGTCAGCTGATAGTCGAAGATGCCCCTCTCGCCGGGGACTTCCCTGCGCTCCACGATCCCCGCCAGCTCGAGCTCCTTCAGCCGTTGCGACAGAAGGGTCGGCGACATCTTCGGCACGCCGCGGCGCAGGTCGTTGAAGCGGGTCGAACCCGCGACCAGTTCGCGCATCAGCACCATCGTCCAGCGGGTGCACAGCACCTCGGCGGCCATCGATAACGGGCAGAATTGCTTGTATCCGTGCTGGGCCATAATCGGTGTCCCTCCTTCGAAGTAGAGCGAACATTAGCCCTTCATGAATGAAGCCGCGAGTACAGAAACTGTATCGGCCTGGTACAGATCGCGGACTGGTTGGCGCGGGCCCCGCCATGCGAGCCCTTTGCCGACGCACGGGCTACCTCTGTGCGCCACAACCAGGAGACTAACCATGACCGCTTACCTTATCGCTGACATCAAGGTGAAAGACCCGAAATGGATACCGGCCTACGCCGCTTCGGTGCACGAGCTCGTCCACAAGCATGGTGGCAAATATCTGGCGCGCAGCGGCAATGTGAAGACGCTCGAGGGCAAGCCGCTCGACACGACGTTGATCGCGCTGATGGCCTTCCCATCGGAAGCGGAGGCGCGCGCCTTCACCAATGATCCGGCCTACGCGCCCTTCGTGTCGGCCCGCCAGGGCGGCAGCGACAGCCGTTTCCAGCTGATCGACAACACCGATCTGGCCGGAACGATTTCCTATCTGCCGAAGGGATGATCGACCGTCGTCGCATCGAATTCGGCATCATGCAACGACGGCCACGGCGATTGCTGCACGTCTGAGCCTGGAAGCAGAACCCGGCCGGTACCTTCGCCGACATGAACCCGAAAGTGTCGTGCGAACACGCGAAGGCGCCGCGCTTGTAAGATAGACCACCGCCAGGCGGCGCCCTGCCGCCTGGCCATTCCAGCGGATATGCTCACCCCACGGGCACCCCAAGCCCGACCTTCACCCGGTCCACCTCCCGCAAGGCCCAGCTTGTCTATGCCGACTTAAGCGGCAGCCTCGAACCGCTCGATCTCCTTCAGCTCTTCCTCCAGGGAGGCGCCCTCGACGGCTAGATCGTAGCTGGCCTGCATGTTCATCCAGAATTGCGGTGTCGTTCCGAAGAACTTTGCAAGGCGCAAGGCGGTATCCGGAGTAACGGGCGTGGTCTCATTGGCAAGGCGCTCGATACGGGTGCGTGGGACATGAAGCTTCTTCGCCAGGGTGTAGGGCTTCAGGTCGAGTGGCTCGAGGAACTCGGCTCTCAATATTTCGCCGGGATGGATGGGTTTATCGAGGTTGATCATTTGGTTCTGCTCCTGTCGGCCAGAGCCTCTTGGTTGGGCTAGTGATAGTCGGTGATCTCTACATCGTCCGCGCCGCCGTCCGTCCATCGAAAGCAAATGCGGAATTGGTCATTAATGCGAATTGAGTACTGGCCGGCGCGGTCGCCCTTCAGCGCTTCAAGTCGGTTTCCCGGCGGAACCTTGAGGTCCGCCAGTTCGGCAGCGTTGTCGAGCATGAACAGTTTCCGCTGAGCGACGCGAACGAGGTCTGCCGGGAAGCCTTTGGGGGCTTTGCCTGTCGAAACCGCTTCAGTGGTCTTGTCTTTGAACGAACGTATCATCCACCGCCCCAGACACGTATCTTTTCATGATACGTTTCTGGGGTCAAGTACAAAGTATCATGAGATGATACGAACGCTTCGAAAGATCATGGCAGATGTGGTGCGCCCACCGGAACCTCAAGCCCCACCTTCACCCGGTCCATCGCCACAAATGTCCGAAACCGCTTGACGTTGTTGTTCTCGAAGAACAGCCGCCGGGTCAGCGCCTCGTAGTCGGCCATGGTCGCCACTGTGACGACGAGGATGAAATCGGCCTCGCCGGTGACGTAGTAGCACTGCTGCACCTCGGGCACTGTGGCGAAGCCGCGCTTGGCGGCGTCGATCAGCTCGGCCCGCTCGCTCTCCACCTCGACCTCGACGAATATCGTGATCGGGTGGCCGACCCTGGCCGGGTCGACCAACGCGACATTGGCGCGGATGACGCCACGCTCCTGCATGCGCTTGATGCGCCGCTGCACGGCCGGCGCCGAGAGGTTGACCCTCTCGCCGATCGCGCGCTGCGGCGTGGTGTTGTCCTTCTGCAGGATGGAAAGGATCGCGCGGTCGAAGGGGTCGAGGTCGGGCGGGGCTGGCATTGGCGGCATCCGGATGAAACAAACTTGCAATCAGATGGCCGAAACAGAGCGCAATTCTCGCTCGCTCCGCAATAGAGTTCAGCGCCTCGGAGAAACGCCATGATGCTGCTCAACCGCCACCTCGAACACAACCAGCCGCTGGTTGCGGCCGACGCCGCAGCGCTCGGCATCGCCGGTGCCGAGGAGGCGGAACGCTTCCTCCAGGCGCGCGACAACCATTCCGAAACACCGCTGCACGCCCTGCCGGTGCTGGCCAGCGAGCTCGAAATCGCCGCGCTGCATGTGAAGGACGAGGGCAAGCGTCTTGGCCTCGGCAGCTTCAAGGCGCTGGGCGGCGCCTATGCCGTCATCCAGCTGGTGCTGGAGGAGGCCGGCAAGCGGC
This sequence comes from Mesorhizobium album, assembly GCF_033977205.1. Classification (NCBI taxonomy): domain Bacteria; kingdom Pseudomonadati; phylum Pseudomonadota; class Alphaproteobacteria; order Hyphomicrobiales; family Phyllobacteriaceae; genus Mesorhizobium; species Mesorhizobium album. The sequence continues at coordinate 27,600 of NZ_JAVIIW010000056.1, forward strand.
TCGGCCGCGCCGTCGATATCGGCGAAATCAACGATCCCGAGGTGCGCGCCATCGCCGCGCAAATGACCTTCTGCTGCGCAACCGACGGCAATCACGGCCGCTCGGTGGCGCAGGGCGCCGGCTTGGTCGGTGCGCGCTCGGTGGTCTTTGTCCATGCCGGCGTAAGTCGCGAGCGCGTGGCGACCATCGCCAGCTTCGGCGCCGAGATGGTGAGGGTGGAGGGCGGCTACGACCATTCGGTGCGCGAAGCCGCCCGCGTGGCCGCGGAGCGCGGCTGGACGGTGGTTTCGGACACCTCCTGGCCGGGCTATGAGCGCATCCCCGGCCTGGTCATGCAGGGCTATACGGTGATCGTGCGCGAGGCGCTGCGGCGGCTGCCCGAGCCGCCCAGCCATGTCTTCCTGCAGGCCGGCGTCGGCGGCTTCGCGGCGGCGATCGCCGGCTACCTGGCGATCGTGCTCGGCGAGCAGCGGCCGAAGGTCGTGGTGGTCGAGCCGGCGCGGGCGGCCTGCATCTACGCCACCGCCGAGGCCGGGCGCCCGGTGAAGATCCCGCATGAGCAGCCGACCGTCATGGCCATGCTCGAATGCCACGAACCGTCGCTGGTCGCCTGGCGGGTGCTGTCGCGGATCGGCGATGCCTTCATGACCGTCGATGAGGAGGATGCGGTCGCGGTGATGAACCGGCTGGCGCGGCCTTCCGGCAATGACCCGGCAATCGTCTCCGGCGAGAGCGGCGGGGCAGGGCTCGCCGGACTGATCCGCGCGGCTGGCGACAGGGGCATGCGGGCGGCGCTCGGCCTCGATGCTCATTCCCGCGTGCTGATCATCAACTCCGAAGGCGCGACCGACCCCGGCCGCTATGCCGAGCTGGTCGGGATGGCGCCTGAGCGCGTGCCGCTGCAGACTGCCTGAAGTAATTCCAGGAAAAGTGCGTAGCGGTTTTCCCGTCCGAAACTGCGTGAAAATGAAAACAGGGGAAGTCGATGGCTGAACTCGACCAGCAGGCACTGCACCGTGAGATGACGGCGTGGCGGCGCGACCTCCACGCCCATCCCGAATTCGGCTTCGAGGAAAAGCGGACCGCAGCCTTCGTGGCGGAAAAACTTCGCGCGTTCGGGCTGGAGGTCGCCGAAGGCGTCGGCGGCACCGGCGTCGTCGGCACGCTGAAGCGGGGGAGCGGCAATCGGGCGATTGCGCTGCGCGCCGACATGGACGCGTTGCGCATCGCCGAGCAGGGCACGCAAGCCTGGCGCTCGCAGACGCCAGGCACCATGCATGCCTGCGGCCATGACGGCCACACAGCCATGCTTCTCGGCGCGGCAAAGCTATTGGCCTGCGAAGGCGGCTTCGACGGCACGGTGCGCTTCATCTTCCAGCCGGCCGAGGAATGGGGCAGGGGCGCGCTGGCGACGCTGCAGGACGGCCTTATCGAGCGCTTTCCCTTCGAGGAGATTTTTGGACTGCACAACATGCCGGGCCTGCCCATCGGTCATTTCGAGACCCGGAGCGGCCCGGTCATGTCGGCCGAGGACAATTTCGAGATCGTGCTGAAGGGCGTCGGCGGCCACGCGGCGCGGCCGCATTCCGGCCGCGAGACGCTGGTCGCCGCCTGCGCGCTGGTCGTCAATTTGCAGACCATCGTTTCGCGGCGTTTGAGCCCCGCCGATATCGGCGTCGTCTCGGTTACCGAGTTTATCACCGACGGTACCCGCAACGCACTGCCGGGCCTCGCCCGCATCCTCGGCGACTGCCGCAGTTTCCGCCCCGAGGTGAGTGCAGCGATCGAGACAGAGATGCGCCGCATCGCCGAAGGCACGGCGCAGGCCTATAACGTGGCGGCCGAAGTCACTTACACGCGCGAGTTCGTGCCCTTGATCAACGACGCGGCGCTGGTCGACGAGGCACTTGCGGCGGCCCGCACGGTGCTGGCCGGCGACGCCGTCGGCATCGCGGCGGAGCCGATGACTGCCTCGGAGGACTTTGCCCGCTTCCTCATCGAGGTGCCCGGCTGCTTCGTTTTCCTCGGCAACGGCAATTCCGCGCCGCTGCACCCCCCGACCTATGACTTCAACGACGAAGGCCTGCTGCACGGTGCGCGTTTCCATGCCGCGGTGGCGAGGCGAAGGCTGGCGGTGGGGTGAGGGGCATGACGCGGACAAACACCTCGTCATCCTAGGGTCTGCGCTGCGTCGCTTCGGTCCTTGCTCCGCCCTAGGATGACGAAGACGATAGGCTGCGCTGCCGTCCTGTCGGCTCCGCCCCGGTAACCCTTTCTTCTCAGCTTTCATGCTGTATTGCCCGAAGGGGGCAGGCAAACCAGGGCATGGCGGACGACAAGGCACGTAAGGGCGAATTCTGGGCGCTGGCGCTCGACCGCGCCCAGCTCGGCGTTTGGGACTGGAATCTCGCGATCGGCGATTGCTACTATTCGCCGACCTGGTCGAGGATGCTGGGCTATGCGGAAGGCGAGCTCGCCAATACTTCCGATCTCTGGCTGAAGCTCACCCATCCCGACGACCGCGAGCGGGCGCTGGCGAGCGGCGACCGCCACATTGCCGGCCTCGTCGATTCCATCGAGACGGAACTGCGCCTGAAGCACAAGGACGGCCATTGGGTCTGGGTGCTCGACCGCGGCGGCATCGTCGAGCGGGACGCCGAGGGCAAGCCGCTGCGCCTCATGGGCGTGCAGACCGACATCACAAAGCAGAAAGAGGCAGAGGCGGCGCTCGACGAGGTCAATGTCCGCTTCCGGCTCGCGCTCGCGGCCAGCGGCACCGGCATCTGGCACTACGACATCGGCACCAACAAGAGCTATTGGGACGCCCGCACCAGGGAGATCTTCGGCCTGGTCAGCGATACCGACGAGGTGACCGCCGATCTCTGGCACACTTATCTCCACCCGGACGACAAGGAGGCCACCGAGCGCGCCCACTTGCCGCCGCCAGGCTCGGAAGGCGTTACCGCCACGCAATACCGTATCGTCCGGCGTGACGGCGTGGTCCGCCACGTCGAGTCGCTGGTGCGCTTCGTCGTCGCCGCCGGCTCGGCCGGCCAGATCCTCGGCACCGTGCGCGACATCACCGAGGAGAAGAAGCGGGCGCAGGAACTTGCCTTTGCCGCGCACCACGACGCCTTGACCGGCCTTCTCAATCGCGCCGCCTTCGACCGGCTGCTGGCCGAAAACATCGGCGCGGCGGACCGGCTGCCGCTCGCCGTGTTCTACGTCGACCTCGACTACTTCAAGGCGCTCAACGACTATGCCGGCCACGCCGCGGGCGATGTCGCGTTGAGGAGCGTCGCCGCCGGCATTCGCGCCAGCCTGCCACCCTCGGCGCATGCCGCGCGCCTCGGCGGCGACGAGTTCGCGCTGCTGGTGCCCAAATGCGACGATGCCTGCGCCGAGCGGCTCGCGCGTGCGGTGCTCGCCGCCGTGCGCCACGCCGATCTCGGTACGGCCGCCACCTCGCGCCGGCTCGCCGCCAGCATCGGTATCGCCTTCGTGCGCGACCGCAACATCACGGTCGCCGACGCGCTGGCCTGTGCAGACGATGCCTGCTACGCCGCCAAGGCCGGCGGGCGCGACCGCTTCGCCGTGTTCTCGGCCGAGACCGCTTCCGGAGCCGGCGCCCTCAACGCCGCGCGGCTCGCCGCCAAGCTGGTCGACGCCATGGAGGACGGCCACCTGAAGCTGTTCGGGCAGGAGATCCATCGTCTCGGCAGGCCATGGGAAGACAGCCGCCATATCGAGGTGCTGGCGAGGCTCGAAGGCCGCAACGGCAAACTGATCCCGCCGGGCGAGTTCATGCCGGTGGCCGAGCGTTTCGGCCTTGCCGCGCGGCTCGACCGCTGGATCATCCGCACGGCGCTGACGCGCCACGGCAAGGCGATGCGTTCCGGCGCCGTCTCGCTCGACTTCAACCTGTCGGCGCAGACGCTCTCCGATCCGCAGCTCTGGGATTTTGTCGATGCCGCGATTGCCGAAAGCGGCGCGCCGGCGCCGGCAATCGGCTTCGAGATCACCGAGACCGCAGCGGTCACCAATTTCGACGCCGCCGAGCAATTCGTGCGCAGGGCCAGGCAGCGCCGTTGCCGCGTCAGCCTCGACGATTTCGGCGCCGGCATGAGCTCCTTCGAATATCTCAGGCGCTTCCCCATCGACGCCATCAAGATCGACGGCTCCTTCATCGAGCACATCGCCGACAGCCGCTTCGACCGCGAGATCGTTTCGGCGATCGCCGGCATCGCGCGCAGCATGGGGGCGGCCGTGGTGGCTGAGAAGATCGAGGAAAGGAGCGCGCTGGAGATCCTGACGAGCATGGGCGTCGCCTACGGCCAGGGCTATTTCCTGCACCGACCCGAGCCGCTGGAGGGGATTGTGGCAAGAGCCGGCGACGATGCGACCAGGCCCGCCAGAAGAAGGCAGGCCTGAGCGCCTGTTCCTCCGAACGCGTCTATTTTCCGGTAGCCAAGCACGCCGGAATCGGAAAAGTTAGCTATCGCTAAAATTAGAGCTTTGGCATTAAGGCGGCGTAAGCGCGCGGCACGCATGGTCCTTGAGCCGGGTTGGCGCTTGCCAAACGAAGAGGAGACCTGGATGAAAAAAGTTCCGTTGTTGTTGGCAACGTCGATCGGGCTGTTCGGCCTTCTCGCCATGAGCCACTCGCAGGCGACCGAGTTTTCCGATCATGGCAGCCAGGCAACGGCGACCCTGCCTGACGACGACAGCCAGGAAGCCTCTGGGGGGCAGGCAAGCGACGATTCCGTCGCTGAAAACCACGACAGCTCCGACGAGGCGGACGACGAGACCGCCGATGCCGGCTCCCACCAGGGAGATCAAGGCGACGAGGCCGATGACGACGCCGATCATCAGAGTGGCGACCACGAAGGCGACAGCGGCGGCCACGACAGCGGCGGCGACAGCGGCGGTCATGATGGCGGCGGCGACGACTGATTGAGGACGCCGGAAGCGCGTTTTTGCGCTTGAGAGCCAATCTCCCCCTTGTGGAGGAGAGGCTTGGGGCGCGGTCCTTTCATTTCGTCATCCTAGGGTCTGCGCACGTCGCTTCGCTCCTTGCTTCGCCCTAGGATGACGAAGCGCGCCCCCTCCGGCCTGCCGGCCATCTCCCTCACGTGGAGGGTTTTTGCACAAAGATTCTGTTCACGAGGTCTCACAATCGGACGCGAACAAATCGGAATCGAACGCAGAACCTTGTTCTTCTGTGCAAAACCCCACTCCGTCTCTATCCGGTCAATGATGCGCGTGGCTCTCATTGCGCTTGCGCGTGGCCGCGGCTTTCTTGGCTGAAGCCAACCGCTCTGCCGCCGGGCGCTCCCCGGCAGCCTTGCCGCCCATACGGCCCCCCTTGTGGGCCGCCGGATTGCCGGTGTGCCTGCCGCGGCCGGAGCCTCCGGCCTTCTTGCCGCCGGCATCGTCCTTGTTGACGGTCGCCCAGGCGCGTCGCTCGGCTTCCTTTTCGGAAATGCCGCGTTCCTCATAGCCTTCGGCGATGTGGTCGGCCTTGCGTTCCTGCTTGTCGGTGTACTTCGATTTGTCTCCGCGTGGCATTCTTGCCTCCATTTTTTCTCCTTGGCGGTTGACGGCGAATGCCGCTAGGTGCGGCCGAGCGGCTCAGCCTTCGGCCTTCATGGTTCGTGCGATCCTCAGGAGCTTGTCGCGATCGTGCCCGTGCTCGCGGATCAGCTCGCGCGCCTGCATTGGTGAGAGGTCGCTGTTCTCGGCCAGGAACCACACATCCGGATCCTCGCCGCTCTTGCCCGGCAACCTGCTGGACGATGGGGAATGACCGGCGCCCGGTCGGTTCGGGAGTTCTTTCCTATCCATCGGCTTCTCCTTCCGCCATTGGACCAACCCTGGGGATGGGGACTTGTTCCCTTCGCCCATGGTTTGCCGCCCGCGCGGGCCGGGCATTTTCTGCTCAAGCCGACAGCTTCTGCCTGATCCTGGCCGTCATGCACGATTTCGAGGGAAGGCGTTCAGCCGCGCCATTGATGGACATGAGGCTTTGCTATTTCGTGTGGTGTTCCTTCTCGCGCCGGGAAGCCTCCTTCTTGCGGCGCAGCACCTCATCGGTTCCGACGATGTCCTTCGATCCGCCGGTGATGGCTGTCGAGACGACCGCAGGCGGATCGCTTGCCGGGAAACTGCCCTCCAGGCCGGACTGCAGTTGTTCTTCCAGCGTCTCCTGAATCTCCGAGCGTCCTTTCGCGCGGCGCTGGTCGATCTCTTCCAGATCCAGCTTGGCATCGGGATGTTCGCGCACGTTGCGCAGCGTCGACACGATAAGCTCGACCGCGAACTCCTTCATCGCCTCGCCATGCGGCGCGCCGACGGCTGTTTCCTCGATGAGGCGCACCAGGGACGCCTCGAGCTTGTCCAGTTCCCTCGTGCCCAGGCGGCGCGCCAGCCTCTGGGCCAGCGAATGGATCAGCAGCGGAGCGAAGGTCGAATAGGCATGCATGCGTGCCTCGTCGACGCGCTCGGGGTGAAGAGTGTGTACGGACATTGGCGCCTCCGTTGAAAATGGCGAACCACCGGATGTTTCTGAGGAACCCGGGGGAGGGAAAGAAGTTCCAAATACGGGGGACTGGCCGCTTGCGAGGGAGCTGGCGGTCGGGATCCATGAAAGGCGAAACCTCGAAAGCGCGTCGTGCTGAGGCGGTTCGGGCGACACATTGTTTTGATGCATGTCGTTCGCCCAACAACGCCGCGCATTTTTGGGCGACATGCATCAAGGTGCGTCATACCCTGGGGCCACCGTCGGACCGGATCCTGCGACTGAAGTCCGAGCAGCCCGCGCATTGGGCCTGCGGCGGCAACCAAAGCACGCACTTCGAGTTGGTGGGCGGTCGTCGATGGAACCCCCTCCGTCGCCGGCTTTTGGGTGCCCGCCTGGTCCGCGTAATGGCGGACACCCAAAACCGTCGGAAATCAAAACCATCGGAAGAAGGAAGCCGCGCAGCCGGTTTCGAAAGCGAGACGACGTTTTGCCCCGTATTTCTGCCAAGCCTGACCTCCGGAACGCTGAAAGCCACCCCGCGAACGACAATCATCTCTCCGCTCCCGCCAACCTCTCCTCGATCCTCGACCTCATCGAGGACGATGAAGACATGACGGACATTGCTCGGCGCGCCGAGCGCCTGGGCAATGCGGTGGTGGTCGCGATGGCGCTCTGCCTGATTGTGGCGCCGGCGATCTATCTCACCCTGGTCTACGGGATTTAGTTCCCCTCGACACAGGGATTACGAAAGGTTGCAGGCTTGCGACGGGCAGTATTTCCCGGCGCAAGCGTCGGGGATTAGCGGAAGTCTTCCCGACCCTCGTCATCCCCCTGCCGCAGGCTTTGGCGGTCGGCGAACGCCCGGCGGCAGCCAACCTTTTCCATCGGCATGCGTTGTCCTCCCGAAGGGACCTATGAGGAGGATGCCATGCGCAAAATTCTTCTCACGGCGGCCATTATCCTGATATCGGCGCTGCCGGCGGTTGCCCAGACGGCCGATCAGCCGCTAGACCAGCAGCTCAAGGATTGCCAGGCCAGGCCCGATGCCAACGGCCAGCAGCAAGGACAGAAACCGCAGGCCGGCAAGAATGAATTGTCGGAAACGCTCGATAAGTGCGGCGGCGTGCTGCTGCCGCCGCCCACCGGCGACAAGAACGCCACCGTTCCCCCGGCCAACAACAGCCCGATGCCGATCATCAAGCCTGGCGAGTTGTCGCCGCAAACGGCGAAATAGAAGGCGGGATCGGCTTGGCCCGAAGTAGACGGTGAGCGATATGCGGCACTGGCTGCGAGAAGCCCGGATTCTGCTGAAGGAAAGCATTATCGGCTATGTCGCCGACAAGGCACTGAGCCATGGCGCCGCCATGGCCTTCTACGCCACGACCTCGCTGGCGCCGATCCTGCTGATCGTCGTCGCGATCGCTGGCCTCATCGTCGGCAACGATGCCGCCCAACTCGCGCTCTCTGCCGAAATATCCGGCGTGATGGGCTCGCAGAGCGCCGACCTGCTCAAGGCCACGATCGAGACCGCCTCGCATCGGTGGTCTGGCACAATTGCCACGCTCATCGGGCTGGTCACGCTCTTCGTCACCGCCTCAGGCGTCTTTGGCGAGATGCAGCAGTCGCTGAACGAGATCTGGAAGGTCGAGCCGGGCGACATGTCGCTCTCACGCCTGGTACGGGCGAGGGCGGCAAGTCTCGGCCTGGTCGGTGCGCTCGGCTTCATGCTCCTGGTCTCGCTCGCAGCAAGCACCGCGATCTCGGCCCTGGGTCAGCTCATCAACCAGCGCCTGCCGTTCGGCGAGCTGATCGTGAGCTCGATCAACACCATCGTCTCCTTCGCGCTGATCGCGCTGCTCTTCGCCGCGATCTACAAGGTCCTGCCGGACCGCACGCTCAAATGGCGCGACGTTGCCGTCGGCTCCCTGGTCACCGCGCTCTTGTTCACCATCGGCAAGTCTCTGATCGGCTGGTACATCGGCACCAGCGCCATCGCGACCTCCTACGGCGCCGCCGGCGCGCTGATGGTGATCCTGCTTTGGGTCTACTACTCGGCCCAGATATTCCTCTTCGGCGCCGAGATAACGCGCGCTTATTCGGTGAGGAGCGGCAGCCGACAGGACCTGGCGCCCGTGGTGGTCGCCGGTAACAGGGCACCGCGTGGCCGCCCTCAAGCGATCGCAAAACCCCGACCGCAACGAACTGCGCCGGCCAGCGAAGTCGGCAGCTGGATTGTCGTCAGCAGCCTGATCACGCTGTTGGTCGCGCAGTTCTGGCGGCGCAGGCCTTGAGGCGACGCTTGCCGGTCTAGCCTTTGTCGCGAATTGCAGGGGGTGTCGGACTTCGCTCCCGTTGGAACAATTCCGGCATTGCCCTGTTGCCTCTTCAGCGACCGAGAGGAGCACGCCATGGTCAGCCAGCACGAGCGCATCGAGCACATCAGCAGACGAGCGCGCGAGCTTTGGAAAAAAGAGGGCCACGCGCCCGATCGCGAGCAGGCTTGCTGGGACAAGGCGGTCGAGGAATTCGAGTCCGGAAAGCTGACAGCCGGCCGCGAGCAACCTGGGGCCGATGCCGCCGGCGACGGTGGCGCCGACCGCTAGCCGCGCGAGGCGGGCTTTAGATGGATGAGATCGAGATGGCCATGCTTCAGCAGGCGGCGAAGATCGCCGGACAGGCCCATCGCGGGCAAAGAGACAAGACCGGCCGCCCCTATATCGAGCATGTGAGGCGCGTCGCCGACGCGGTCGAAACGCTGGATGAAAAGACCGTCGCCTATCTCCACGATGTGGTCGAGAAAGGCGAGGATTGGACGCTGGACCGGCTCGAAGCGGCTGGCTTCGGATTGCGGGTGGTCGTGGCGGTAGATGCCCTGACCAGAAGGATGGACGAGAGTGAACAGGCTTTCGTCCTTCGCGCAGCCTCGAATCCGCTGTCGCTTCCCGTCAAGAAGGCAGACCTCAAGGACAATCTCTGGCAGGCGCACCAGGCGGGCATCGCTCCGACAAAGTACGAGGAAGGGCTGCAACTGCTGAACCAGTTGACAGGCGATTAGAGCAATTCCAGGAAAAGTGTGAGCGGTTTTCCGTCCGGAATTGCGTCAAAACGAGGAGATAGATTTCGCCGTTTCCGTGAAACGGTGAAATGCTCTAGCGGGTGCGCCGCTGGACACTGGCTAGCCCTGCCGCTTCTCGCCGGATGGCACCTGCCCGCCAGTTGGGACATGCGCCTCGCGCATCAGCCGCAGCGCCTCTTCCTGGGTCAGGCCACACTTGCGGGCAAAGTAGGCTGCCTCGTAGGCCTCGGCGGGAGAGGTCGCCGTGACGACGGTCTGGACGGATTTGTACTTCTTCTTGGCCATCGGGTTTCCCGTGCCGCGAATCGATTAGTCAGCTAATATATGAACTTTGTTTCGCAATGCAAAAACTGATCAATGTGCCAATGGTTCCACGCGTCGCGCGCCGGCCGGGTCGTTGACTGGACAAGCCGAACTGCGCGGACTGTTGCCTTGATCCGCAATTGCGCTAACTAAAGCTCTTGGCGCAATCCAGGGGCAGGGACACAGTGAAATCCGGGGGCAGGGCATCACAGATCAGCAACGCCGATACGCGCCTGGCGGCCATTGTCGATTCCTCCTTCGACGCCATCATCGGCAAGGACCTGAATAGCATCATCACCGACTGGAACCACGCGGCCGAGCGCATGTTCGGCTACAGCGCCGAGGAGGCCATCGGCCAGCCGATCCTGATGTTGATCCCCGAGCACCTGCACGACGAGGAAAGCGACACTATCGGCCGCATCCGCAGGGGCGAGGGCGTGTCGAGCCTCGACACGACGCGAAAGCGCAAGGACGGCTCGCTGATTGCTGTTTCCGTCACGGTTTCGCCGATCAGGAGCATTTCCGGCGAGATTGTCGGCGCATCCACAATAGCCCGCGACATCACCGCCGCCAAGGAAAGCGAGCGCCGCATCCGCTTCCTGATGCGCGAGGTCAATCACCGCGTGAAGAACCAGTTCGCGGTGATCCTGTCGATGGTCCGCGAGACCAACAAGCGTTCGGCCGATCCCGGCGAGTTCGAGGAGATGATCCGTGCGCGCATCATGGCGCTGTCGCGCTCGCACGATCTTCTGGTCACGTCGGAATGGGCCGGCGCCAGTCTGTTCGACCTCATCCAGGAGCATCTGAAGCCGTTCGGCCATGAGGAGCGCATCTCGCTCTCCGGTCCGCTTTTGACGCTGCAGTCCAACGCCGTGCAGAATCTCGGCATGGCATTCCACGAACTCGGCACCAATTCGTCGAAATATGGCGCCCTGGCGGGCGAGGGAGGCCATGTCGATATCACCTGGACGGTCGAGACCGGCCAGGAGGCGCAGCGCCAGTTTCACCTTGTCTGGCAGGAGACGTCGAGCGCGCGGGGCGGGGAGGGCGAGACGAACGGGTCCGCCCGAAAAGGCTTCGGCACGGTCGTGCTGCAGCGCGTGGCGCCGCAGTCGCTTCGCGGCGCCTCCAGCCTCGAACGCTTGCCGGGCGAGCTGAAATGGTCGCTGACGGCGCCGCTCGAGGCCATCATCGTGCCGCAGCTCGGCGCCGAGAACGGTAGCGATTTCAACGGTTGAGGCGCCTGCGCGACCGCTCCCTCCCTTGCAGGTCCGTAAAAGTGTATTACATCAATTAACAGAGCGTGCGTATCGCACGCGAATGTACAGTTGCTCTGGCCAAGCTTCATCGATGGAGGTTGTCATGGCAAGCAAACTGATGGAAGAAAGGAAGAGCAAGGACTGGGTTACCTTGGTCCTCGCGATCTGCCTGTTCATCTCACCCTGGGTCATCGGATTCACCGCGGCAGTAATGCCCGCGTGGAACGCCTGGATTGTCGGCGTCCTGCTCGGTGCGCTTGCCCTGGCAACGCTTTCGGTGTTCGCTGAATGGGAAGAATGGGTAAATCTCGTCCTCGGGCTCTGGCTGATCGTCTCGCCCTGGGTGCTGCACTTTGCGGCAGACAGGAATGTAATGATCACGCATGTCGTCCTCGGCGTGCTCGTGGTCGCGGCGTCGGCTTGGGCCGTCTGGGACGTTCGCCACCCACACGCGCATGCGTAAGCGGTGACTGACTGGGAGCCCGCCGCGCACGCGGCGGGCTCCTTCCAAGCAATTCCACCAATTCCAGGCGGTTTTCCGTCCGGAATTTCGTAAGAACATAATTTGGGCATGGGGCTGAACGGCGATTGCGCGGCTTCACGCGATTGCTGCAAGCGGGTATTTTTTCGTGCATTCTTTGGAATGGCCTCGATGCTCCACCCCGATATGCCTGCCAAATGCTGCTCCTATTGCGGCGGCCGCGACCATGATTTCGAGGAGTGCCCGAAGCGCAGGGCCGACGCCGAGAAGGAAGAGGCGGCGCGGGAGCCCGAGCCGGCTGCTGGCGTGGAACCCAGCCGGAACATGACGTTTGAGAGCCTGCCGTAGCGTTCCTTCGCGCCCCGCTCTGTCCCGCCGACGTCTCAAAATCAATTGACGTACTCATCCCCTCAGCGCATGCGCCGCCGCGTCCGCGAATGAGATGTCGCCCTTGATCTCGCGCATCGCCATGGAGGTGACGGTGCGGCGCACGCCGGGGAGCCGGCTGAGCTCGACGCGCAGCATCCGGTCGAGCGCCCGCATGTCGACGGTGACGATCTGCAGCAGATAGTCGGCCTCGCCGGTGGTGGCATAGCAGCGGCGGATCAGCGGGTGCTTCTTCACCGCAGCCTCGAAGGCGTCCGAAACCTCGAAGTCGATCGACACCTGGATGAAGGCCTCGATGTCGAAGCCGATCGCGGCCGGATCGATGCGGGTGGAATAGCCGCGGATGACGCCGGCATCCTCCAGCGCCTTGACCCGTTTCCAGCACGGCGTCTTGCTCAGCCCCACTTCTTCGGCCAGATCGCCGAAGGAGACGCGGGCATCGCGCTCAAGTGCCGCCACTATTCTGCGGTCGAGGGTGTCCAGCATTGGTCCGTTCTCCAAAATTGCGACAAGGGACGGCGATCGTCCTCCAATTTCCCCAATTTGGATAACAGAAAGGAACAATGTTCAAGTCGAAAGCGCTATCCTTGGTTATCTGCCGAACCATGCCCGCGCGAGGAGGATGAGCCATGGACAAATCGGATTATCACGCCCGCATCGAGGCGCCCGAGATGCGCGACTACGGCGTTTATCTCAAATGCGACCAGCTGCTCACCTGCCAGAAGCCGCTCGCCGAGATGGTCAATGCCGACGAGTTGCAGTTCCAGATCGTGCACCAGGTCGAGGAGCTGTGGATGAAGCTTATCGCCTACACGCTGGTCGACGTGCTCGATTACCTTGAGAGGCAGGAAACGCACCGCATCGTCACGCTGATGGGCCGCGTCCACCGGCTGGTGCGCATGATGACGGCACAGCTCGACCTCTTGGAGACCATGTCGCCCAAGGAGTACCAGCAGATCCGTCTAGAGCTCGGCAATGGCAGCGGCCAGGAGTCGCCGGGCTTCAAGCTCATCCTGCGCTTGCCGCCGGACCTGTGGCGGGCCTTCAAGTATGCTTACCTCGACGGCCGCGGGCTCTCGGTCGAGGACATCTATGACGCCCACTACGACCATGGCGACGCCTATGTCGTGGCCGAGGCGCTGATCGAGTTCGACGAGCTGTTCCAGAAATTCCGCGCCAACCACCTCTGTCTCATCCACCGCTCGATCGGGCTGGGCGCCAAGTCGCTCAAGGGTCGCCCGGTGGAAATCCTCGAAGGCGGCGCCCGTCACCGCTTCTTCCCCGAGCTCTGGGACATACGCTGCGACATGACCGACCGCTGGGGCGCGGCCTACGGCACCGTGCGCGATTCGATCAGCCATCCGCCGCAGGCGAAGGTGGGGTAGGGCTGGCGCCCTCCTTCTCCCCTTGTGGGCTAGCGTGCGCACACATTTGCTTTGGGTGGGGTTAGTCGGGATTTGCAAGAGCGAAGCCCTCGGCGATGGCGTGGAAACGTTTGAGGCCGTTGC
>NZ_JAVIIW010000057.1:0-39452 GCF_033977205.1 Mesorhizobium album
TCTTCTTTCTGGCTCATCACGCTTCTGGCCTCGAATGGCATCCCGAACCCCCTCGCGCAAAACGCGCAAAACTGTTCGCGATGTCCTCGCACACCTGTTCGCGATGTCCCCAGTCCAAACACCCCAGGGGGAGAAGGGGGCCTCGCGAACCGAGGTCGGATGAGGAGGTGCTCCAGCTTGGCAATAGCCTTCAAATCGCCACCGCCTCATTTCTTCCAACACCCCTCATCTGTCTCGGCGCTACGCGCCGATCCTCCTTCTCCCGAAAGGGAGAAGGAGGGGCGCCCTTAATACTTCTGCGGCACGTAGAGCTCGCGCGGCAGCACCTGGCGCTCGTAGTCCGGGTTGAAGACGCGCTCGGGCAGCGTGATCTCCTCATGCGGCACGTCCTCATAGGGCATCTGCTGCAAGAGGTGGTCGATGCAATTCAGCCGAGCCCGCTTCTTGTCGTTGCCCTCGACGATGAACCAGGGCGCTTCCTTGATGTTGGTACGGGCGAAGGTCTCTTCCTTGGCCTTGGTGTACTGCTCCCAGCGCACGCGCGACTGCAGGTCCATCGGCGACAGCTTCCACTGCTTCATCGGATCGTGGATGCGCATCAGGAAGCGCATCTGCTGCTCCTCGTCGGTGATGGAGAACCAGTATTTCACCAGCGTGATGCCGGAGCGCACCAGCATGCGCTCGAATTCCGGTACGTCGCGGAAAAATTCCTCAACCTGCTCCGGGTTGGCGAAGCCCATAACCCGCTCGACGCCGGAGCGATTGTACCAGGAGCGGTCGAACAGCACGATCTCGCCGCCGGCCGGCAGATGCGGCACGTAGCGCTGGAAATACCATTGCGACTTCTCGCGCTCGGTCGGCGCCGGCAATGCCACGACGCGGCAGATGCGCGGGTTGAGCCGCTGCGTGATGCGTTTGATGACGCCGCCCTTGCCGGCTGAGTCGCGGCCCTCGAAGACCACCACCAGTTTCTTCTTGTGATAGGCGACCCAGGACTGCAGCTTGATCAGCTCCGCCTGCAGCCGCAGCAGCTCGCGGAAATAGGTCTGGCGCTCGATGGAAGGCGGGTGCGCGTCCTTGTAGATCCTGGCGATCTCCAGAGACAGCGCCGGCTCGGAAATCTCCAGCTCATAATCCTCGTCGAGCGTGTCGGCGAGTTCGGCTTCCAGCCAGTCCCTGGCCCCCGATTCCGGCCCGGAATTCGGTCTGAGTTCGTTCATCGCGCTGCTCCTGCCTGTCAGCTACCGTCGCCTCGGGTGCGGTCCGGCCACGGCCGGAAACGCCACTCCCTAAGCCGACTGAGATACAGAGGCGCAATGACGGTTTTATTGCAACCGTCGGCGCGGTCGGGCGTTGGCTTAGCCGATATGCAATCGACCCGTATCGATGATGGGGCGACAGGCCGGCGGAATTGTCCTACAAATACCCTCACCTTTTCCGGCGCCCAAAACTGCGCGCCTCTTCAAATCAAAATCGCGAGGACTTGGACATGGAATACCGCACCCTTGGCCGTTCCGGCCTGAAGGTTTCGACGCTCACCCTTGGCACGATGACCTTCGGCGGCACCGGCCCGTTCGCCGCCGTCGGCAATTCCGATCTTTCCGAAGCCAAGCGCATCATCGACACCTGCATCGATGCCGGCATCAACCTCATCGACACCGCCAATGTCTACTCCAGCGGCCTGTCGGAAGAGATTGTTGGCGAGGCGCTCGGCGGCAAGCGCAAGAACGATGTGCTGATCGCTTCCAAGGCGCGCATGCGGATCGGCAGCGGCCCCAACGACGAAGGCCTGTCGCGCCATCATCTCATCCGCGAATGCGAGCGGAGCCTGAAGCGGCTCAAGACCGATGTCATCGATATCTATTTCCTGCACGAATGGGACGGCGTCACGCCGCTTGAGGAGACGATTGCCGCGCTCGACACCTTGGTCAGCCAGGGCAAGGTCCGCTATGTCGGCTGCTCCAACTATTCGGGCTGGCAGGTGATGAAGGGGCTGGCGATCAGCGACCGCCATCATCAGCCACGCTTCGTCACCCAGCAGATCCACTACACGCTGGAAGCGCGCGAGGCCGAGTATGAATTGCTGCCGATCTCGGTTGACCAAGGCCTTGGCGTGTTGGTGTGGAGCCCGCTGGCCGGCGGCCTGCTGTCGGGCAAATACCGCCGCGACAGCCCGACGGCGCGGCAGCTCGGCGGCTGGTCCGAGCCGCCGATCCGCGACGAAGACAGGCTGTGGCGCATCGTCGACGTGCTGGTCGAGATCGGCAAGGCGCGGGGCGTGTCGGCCGCGCAGGTGGCGCTCGCCTGGCTGCTCGGCCGACCGGCCGTGAGCTCGCTGGTGATCGGCGCCCGCAACGAAACCCAGCTCAAGGACAACCTTGCCGCAGCAAGCCTGACGCTGTCGCTCGACGAGCGCCTGCGCCTCGATGCCGTCAGCCGGCCGCCGGTGCTTTACCCCTACTGGCACCAGCAATTCACGGCCAAGGACCGGTTCGGCCCGGCCGATCTGGTGCTCGACCGCAGCGGGACCTGAGAGGCGTCAACCCGTGATGTAGCGCCAGATTTCGGGATCTGGATCGATCTGGCCGCTCAGCACGAAATATTTGTAAAGGACGAGCAGCGAGACCGCCCGCTCGTCCTTTTCGTTGCTGAACCTGCGGCAATAGGCGTTGGCGGCGGCGATGATGCGCTGGGCCTCCGCAGGGTGTTTTTCGAAATAGGCTACCTTGTCGGCGACATCGGAAAAATCCGGCGCCAACGGCACGTAATGCACACTGGCCTCGATCTGCGCTTCGGCGAACCAGGTCTCGTAGGTCGGCGGCGGCATCAGGCAGAGCGAATTCGAGCTCATGATCCATTTGAGGTTAGTCGCCACATCGTTGCCTTCGAGTGAGACGATGTAGCGGTAGCGCCGCTGCTGCTCGATGGTCAGGTAAGGCCTGTGATATTCCGGCTTCGCTGTCTTCTTTGGGGTCCCGACATCGCAGAGCGGCAGGTGGCGCACGGCCTCCAGGAACCCGGTCCGAATCGGGTTGTTGAGCTCGCCCCGCCACACGACGCTCGGGCGCTTGTCGGCGAAGCCCACCTTGTCGCGGGGCATCCGGAAGTGGCGGAACTTGTCGAGCTTCATGATCACGGCGTTGCCGTTGTCGCCCCTGATCGGCCGATCCTTGACGATCGCCGGCACCTTGGGCACGTCGACGACATCGCCGAACTCGAGATCGATGAGCAGGTCGCGATCGAAATAGCGGGCGAATTCCTTCAGGTCGTAATAGTACATGCTCCCGAAGCTGGGAATTCGACCGGCCGGCACCGCCGCCGCGCTCGGCACGAAGCTGTGGTCGAGCCTGTTGTAGTAGTTGACGCGGTCGCGCACCGTTTCGCCTGAGAGTTTCGCCTGCCGCAGCCGGCTGGCCAGGCGCTGGCGAAAGAGAGCCTGCGGCACGACATCGCGCGTGATGTTGCGTATGAAATAAAATACCCGCGCTGCGGTGCGTAAGGGCGAGGCCATGCCGTCCGTCGTTTCAAAGATTGGTGACGTTGTATTCCCGGTGCCCCCTACAGCATTGTGCCGGCGCGGTTGCAAGCCCCGGCCCGCGATGCCCAAGGAAGCCCATCGCTCCCAATGGCTGTTGTGTTTGCCGACCAATGCTCTTAGGCAGGGCAAGGTACAATGGAAGGAAGCGATATGGCGCGAGCACCCAACTACGGACAGGAACGCAAGGAGCGCGAACGGCAGAAGGCTGCCAAGAAAGCCGAGAAGCTGGCGGCCAAGACTGCCGCCAAGAAGCATTCGACATCCGAGAGCAAGACCGACGCCGGAATGAAGACGGCCCAATAGGGGTTCCTCAGCCATCCGAACCAGATCCGTTTCGCGCTTTAGCCCGGCGCCTTGTCACTGACGAAGACGTTCACTTCGCGGGCAGCAGCAATGAAGGCACGCCGCGCGCTCATGGCAGGCTTGTCGCCCGCCAGGGCATCGTGACAAGCCTGCAACGCCTCGCGATGCTTGGGACTGCGTTTGCCGGGCCAGCTGTTGAGCAGGTAATCCGAAGCCTCGCGGGCCGAGCGCAGGAGCTGATTGGTCCCCGTCGTGGCCGACTTGACGGTCACGGGTATTTCAAACCGGTTGTTTTCCATCGCTGCTCTTACGCCATCGGCGTTTGCGAAGCGAGGCCCAAAATGTCCGCGCTCGCAAATCAGGCGGCGACGACGGCGAAGCCCCTGGCACGCAAGCCGCGCCGGTCGTCGTGCAGCGACGTCACCAGCCGGTCGCGGCTGCCAGCGATATGAGCAGCGAGCAGCCGCGCCGCCTCGTTGGCGTCGCCGGCGCGCACGGCCGCGAGGATGGCATGGTGCTCAGCCCAGGCCCGGCTAAGCGCCGCTTCGTCGCGCACTTCCAGCCAGCGGGCGCGCGACAGCCTGGTCATCGCGTCACGCACGGCTTTCAGCAGGAACTCGTTGCCGGAAAGCCTGGCCAGCTCGATGTGGAAATCCATGCCGACGCGGTGCCATTCCTCACGCGGGGTGTCGGCATCGCAGGAATCGAGCATCGCCGCGATCACCTCGACCCCACTGCGATTCTCCAATGCCGCCGTCAACCTCACGGCCGCGACCTCGACCGCCTCGCGATAGACGGCGATCTGGCCAAGCTCGGCAAGGTTGATCGGCGCCACCGTCCAGCCGCGGCCGTCGCGGCCGACCAGCCCCTCGGTTTCGAGGCGCAGCAGCGCCGCCCTGACCGGCGTTCGCGAGGCGCCGAAGCGGCTTTCGATCCAGCGCTCGGTCAGCCGCTCGCCCGGGCCGATCTCCAGCCCAAGGATCATCTCGCGAAGCTGCCTTTCGACATTCTGCATCTGCGACATTTGTCGTTCCGCTCTTCGGCGCCGCATTGACAGCGGCGGGGTTGAGGTCCATGACGGATACTGAGTTGGTATCCCAAAATGGTATCCGGAACAAGACCGGATGACCGGGCAGCATGGCATGGCGGACGGCACCACGGAACAGAGCGGCTACAACGTCCATTGGCGGCGCAACCTCGCCGTCTGCCTCGCCGGCTCGTTCAGCACGCTGATTGCCATGACGCTGCTGTTGCCCTTCCTCCCGCTTTACGTTGAACAGCTCGGCGCCGAGGGGCACGCGGCGATCGTGCAATGGTCGGGCATTGCCTATGGCGCGACCTTTTTCGCCGCGGCGCTGGTCGCGCCGCTCTGGGGGCGGCTCGGCGACCGTTACGGCCGCAAGCTGATGCTGGTGCGGGCCTCGTTCGGCATGGCGATCTGCATGTCGCTGACCGGCATGGTCGAGAGCGTCTGGCAGCTGGTGCTGCTCAGGCTGCTGATCGGCTTTGCCGGCGGCTATTCCTCGGGATCGACCATTCTGGTGGCGATGCAGACGCCAAAGGACCGCTCGGGCTGGGCGCTCGGGGTGCTCTCGGCCGGCATCACGGCGGGCTCGCTGGTCGGCCCACTGCTCGGCGGCGCGCTGCCGCCGGTGATCGGCATCCGCGCCACCTTCCTGCTGTCCGGCGGCGTCATCTTCCTCGCCTTCCTGGCCACGACCTTCCTGATCAAGGAAAACCCGCGCCCGCCTGCGACCAAAGCCGTTTCGGCGGCGAAGCCGAAGAGCGGCTGGTCGCGGATCCCCGACAAGCGCCCGGTCGTGGCGATGCTTGCGACGGGCATGCTGCTCGCCTTCGCCACGATGTCGATCGAGCCGATCATCACCGTCTATGTGCAGCAGCTCATCGAGGACCAGAGCAAGGTGACGATGGTCGCCGGCGTGGTGATGTCGGCGGCAGCGCTCGGCACGATTCTTTCCTCGTCATGGCTGGGCAAGCTCGCCGACCGCGTCGGCCACTGGAACGTCGTCGTCGGTGCGCTCGCGGTCTCGGCGCTGCTGCTCATTCCACAAGCTTTCGTCACCGACGGCTGGCAGCTGATCGAACTGCGCTTCTTGATGGGTCTGGCGCTGGGCGGCCTGCTGCCCTGTATCACCAGCGTCATCCGCCACAACATTCCGGACGGCGTCGGCGGCAATGTGCTGGGATTGTCGATCTCGGCGCAATATGTCGGCCAGGTCGCGGGACCGCTCGCCGGCGGGTTCGTCGGCGGCCATTTCGGCATGCGGGCGGTATTCCTCGGCACTTCGGTGCTGATGGCAGCGGGAGCGGTCTACAACTGGATTGTCCAGTCGCGGCGGGCACGGCATATGCTGCTTGAAGCAGGCGAATCCTGATCGACGCGCCTGCCTCACCGAAGAGGAGCACTAAAATGAGCCTTGCCGGGCAACCATCAAACGGCGGCAGCCGTATCCTCGTGCTGGCGGGCGGGCTCGTCGGCGCGGCAGGCGTGGCGCTGTCGGCCGCCGCCGCACACCGCGGCGGCGCCTTCACCGGCACGGCCGCATCCTTCCTGCTGATGCATGCGCCGGCCTTCCTCGCCATCGGCCTTGCCGGCGGCAACCGGGGCCTCAGAATTGCAAGCCTGGTGCTACTCCTCGGCCTGCTGCTCTTCTCGGGCGACCTGCTCGCCCGCGATTTCCTGGGCTCGCGGCTGTTTCCGATGTCGGCGCCGATCGGCGGCACTCTTCTGATTGCCGGCTGGCTGGCGATCGCCGTCTCGGCGCTGTTGCGGCCACGGCCCTAGCTGGACCTATCCCGATCGGTGAGGCCCGTCAGTGCGGGACGAGGCGGGATTAGCGGCGCTCAGGACGCAATTTCCACCTGCGCGTCGGCTCCGCTGCGCGCAGCCGTTCCGGCCGGTCGGTCGCCGGCGAGATGCCCCAATAGTTGCGATAGATGTCCTGGAAAAGGTGGCTGATCGGATGCATGGCTGGTTTCCTCGGATTGAATCGATCCAAAATATCGACGCGAAAAAGGCTGCGTCCTCAGGCGCGCTTGCGCTCCACGACGAGGCGCGGCTCGCGCTTCCACGGGCTTGTCTTGCCTCGACGCCTTTCGCTGGTTGCGGCCGAGGCGATGCCCCAATCGTTGCGGTAGACGTCTTCGAACAGGTAGTTGACCGGATGCATGGCACCCCTCCATTCAAACCAGCTCTCTCGTTCGAGGGAGCAGTATTGGATCGATTCAAAGCATATGCCTGCAGCCTTCCAAGTCAAGCGGAAATTTGAATCGATCCAAGAAAAATGTTAGATGACCGGCTGCCATTCCGCGGTCATGTTCGTCAGGTGACCGGATTCGGAGGAAACGACATGGCATCAACCATCGAAGGCCAGGCGCGACCCATCCGGCTGGCGGATATCGCCAAGGCGGCCGGCGTCTCGCATGGCACGGCCTCCAATGTCTTCAGCCGTCCGGAGATCGTGCGGGCGGAAGTGCGCGAGCGGGTCAAAGCGGTGGCGGAGGCCATGGGTTATGCCGGACCCGACCCCAAGGGGCGCCTGCTGCGCGCCGGCAAGGTCAACGCCATCGGCGTCGGCACGACCGAACCCCTCTCCTATTTCTTCGAGGATCCCTTTGCCCGCGTCATGATGGCCGGCATCTCCGAAGCCTGCGACGCCACCGGTGCCGGCATCGCCCTGGTCTCGGCCGCCAACCAGGAAAAGCTTGCCTGGAACATCCAGAGCGCGCTCGTCGACGGCTTCATCCTGTTCTGCATCGAGGGCGGCTCGCGCCTTGTCGACCTGACGCGCGAGCGCAGACTGCCCTTCGTGGCACTAGAGCTCGGCTTTCACGATGAGACCATTTCGGCGATCGGCGTCGACAATATCGCCGGCGGGCGGCTCGCTGCACGCCATCTCGCCGAACTCGGCCATCGTTGCTTCGCGGTTCTGTCGCTGCCCCTCGGCGAGGACCGCAGCGGCTTCGTCACGCCGGAAATGGTCCGCTCGGCGGTCTATACGGGAACGCGCGATCGTCTCGCCGGCTATTTCGAGGAGCTGTCCCGCTTCGGCGTCGACACGACAAAGATTCCGATCTTCGAGACCGAAAACGAGGAAAAGAGCACCAAGGCCGGCCTCGAAGCGATCTTCGCGGGCGACGAGCGGCCAACCGCCATCCTGGCGATGTCTGACAGGATGGCCATGATCGCCATCGAATGGCTGACTGCGCGGGGCCTCAAGGTGCCGCAGGACGTTTCCATCGTCGGCTTCGACGGCGTGCCGGACGGCGCGCTGTGCGACCCGCCGCTGACCACGATCGCCCAGCCGATCACAGAGATCGGCCGGCGCGCAGCCCACATGATCCTCGACTTCGACGGCACGGTGCGGCGCGAGACGATGGGCGTCGAGCTCATCGTCAGGGCTTCGACAGGCCCTGCCCCGAAAGGCTAAAGCGCGTAGCGATCTTTCAGATTCGCTCCCATGCGCTTTAGGTTTTTTGATTTTGCGCATGTCTTTGTCCCGAAACCGGTTCCCACTTTCGGGAGACATGCTTTAACTGCCTCAGTATCCACCCGCCCTCACCGGCATTGGCTGCGCGCCGAAAGACGTGCGCGCGGGCTCGCCCCGCGCCGGCTTGGCGCGGGCCGGGCCGAGACCGGCGAGCCATTCGAGATACAGCGCCAGCGCGAACTGCATGGCGATGCCGGCGGCGATCAGCAGCGCGTCATAGGCGAGGCCGCCGGGATTGATCAGCTTCAGCACCTGCGCGGCCATGGCGAGCAGCGTTCCGGCGATGAACACCGGCAGCGAGCGCTTGCCGAGGATCGCCAGCGGATTATCGGGCCTGGCCCGGAAGAGGTTCGACACCGCCGGCAGGGCGACGACCAGGTAGCTGACCGCGAGGATATGCAGCAGCCTCGGCAACGACAGGAAGGTCTTGTCGAAGCCGCCGATCACCACCGGCAGATTGAACCAGGTGATATGACCCCAGAGCGGGCTGTGCACCCAGATCGCCGCGCCGACCACATAAACGCCGGCGACGCCCACCAGCCATCGGTTAACGGGAATGGTGCCGCCACGCTTGACATGCAGCATGGCCGCAAGGCCGATATTGAACAGGAACTGCCAGGACAGCGGGTTGAGGAACCAGAGACCCGGCTCGGGATAGTTCGGCGGCGCGATCTGCCAGATCCCGGCAACCAGCCATAGCAGCCCGGACGCGATCAGTGCCGCCACCGGCCGGTAGCTGACGAACAGCACGAAGGCCGGCGCCGCCAGAAGCAGCGCCGCATAGACCGGCAGGATGTTGTTGTAGCCGAGCTGATGGCCGAGCGTGACGATGCCGAGCAACACCTCCGGCGTGTTGCGCATCAGCGGCTCGATGTTGATCATCTTCAGCAGCTCCGGCCGGTGGGCAAATGCCGCCGCGGCGCAGAACATGGCGATCACCACCATGGTGATGACGATGTGGGCGACATAAAGCACGCCGGCGCGCCGCCACATTTTCAGGGTCGCCAGCAGCCTGCCGCCCGGCTTGAACTTGGTGCCGTAGGCAAGCGCAACCGCGATGCCGGAGATCAGCACGAAGGCCTCGGCCGCATCGGAGAAGCCGAGATTCTTGTAGGTCATGTTTTCGAAGATGGTGCCTGGCACATGGTCGACGAAAATGGTGAGCAAGGCGAGCGCGCGCAGCACATCGATACGCGTATCGCGATCGTTGATACGCGTATCGCGATCATCGATGCGCGTGGCGCGATCATTGATAAGCGTGCCGCGATCATTGATACGCGTGTCGCGATCATTGATACGCGTGTCGCGTTGAGAAACGGGAATTGTCATCGACAAAAGGCCTCAGAGCTGGTGTTTCATGTCCAGCAATGCGACCCCCGACGCACCGCTTCGATTCCTCCCGTGGGGAGCTTATCGGCGCAGAAACGGTCTGAAATGCGCCCGGTTCAATCAACTTTCGCGGAGCTTGAAAACATTCCGTTTTGAAGCCGGCAAATCAACAAAAAACTCATGAAATCAAATGGATATGAGCGTGTCCGAATATTTCGAGAAAAACAACATCCTGCACCGCGATCTTAGCTTTCCCTATCGGTTGCTGAGACCGGAAAATGCGAGCGGCGAATGCCTTTTCGTGCTGCATGGATCAGGCGTGGACGAAACGACGCTGGCGCCGCTGGCGAGGCAGATCGCGACTGGCGCTGTGCTTGTCGCGGCGCGCGGCCGCATCCGCCAGGAGGATGGTTTCCGCTGGTTCGAGCGACTCACCCCGACCAGCTTCGAGCAGTCGAGCATCCGTTCGGAGACGGCCGCCTTCGCCCAATTCACGGCCGAGGCCGCAAAGTTCCACGGGCTCGATCTCTCACGCGCGACCTTCCTCGGCTATTCGAACGGCGCCAATCTCGTCTCCACACTCATGCTGCTTTACCCCGGCCTCGTCAGGCAGGCGGCGCTGCTCAGGGCAATGCCTGTGCTCGATGACGCGCCGGCGACCGACCTTGCCGGGACGCGGGTGCTGATCATCGCCGGCGCCGCGGATCAGACCTACGGCCCCTTCGCGCCGGCCCTGGTGACGCTGCTGAGCGACCGCGGCGCCGAGGTCGATGCACGCATCGTCGCGTCGGGCCATGAATTTGGCAATGCCGACTCCGCGATCGTGCGGCAATGGCTTGCGGGGGTGCCGACGCCAGCCGCTTGACGAGAGATAGCCGCTTCAGCGGGCTACCCCTGCCCCATCCTGTTCCAGGCATCCAGGCCGGCGATCTTGTAGGCCTCGGCAAGCGTCGGATAATTGAAGGTGTTGTTGACGAAGAAGTCGACGGTGCCGCCGAGATTGATCACCGCCTGGCCGATATGGATGAGCTCGGTGGCGCCCTCGCCGACGATGTGGGCGCCGAGCAGGCGGCGCGTCTCGACCGAGAACAGGAGCTTCAGAAAGCCGGAGTTGACGCCCATGATGTGGCCGCGCGAAGTTTCCCGGAAGCGCGCAACGCCCACCTCATAGGCGATCCCGCTCTCGCGCACCTGCTCCTCCGACTGGCCGACGGTGGAGATTTCCGGCACGGCATAGATGCCATAGGGAAAGGTTTCCGGCGCCGGCGGCAAGGTGACGCCGAAAGCGTGACAGGCAGCCACCCGACCCTGCTCCATGGATGTCGAGGCCAGGCTTGGGAAGCCGATTACGTCGCCGGCGGCATAGATGTTCGGCGTACTGGTCTGGAACGTTTGCGGGTCGACCTTGATGCGACCTCTCCCATCGGCTTCGATGCCAACCATCTCCAGGCCGAGGCTGGCGACATTGCCGGTGCGACCGGCGGCGTAGAGCACCATCTCGGAACGGATGGTGCGGCCGTCGGTCAGCGTCACCTCGGCATGATCCGGCTTCGAAGCGATTTCCTTGACCGTGCTGCCGAGGCGAATGGTCATGCCGCGATCGCGCATCTGGTGGATGAAGTCGTCGACGATCTCGCGATCGATGAAATCGAGGATGGTGTTGCGCGGCTCGACCAGCGTGACCGGCACGTCGAGCGCCGAGAAGATGGTCGCATATTCGACGCCGATGACGCCGGCGCCGATCACCGTCAGCGTGCGCGGCAAATGGTGGAGTTCCAACATCTCGTCGCTGTCGAAGATGCGCTTCTTGTCGAAGGGCACGTCCCCTGGACGGTGCGGCCTGGTGCCCACGGCGATCAGCGCGTTGGCGAAACCGACTTCGCTGTAGTCACCGTTGTCCGCCGTCAGGCTGACGCGGTTGGGGCCAAGGAATTTCACGGCAGCGCGCGCACTCTTCACCGTATTGCGCATGAACTGGTGCTGCAGCACCTCGACCTCGTGATCGAGCGTCTTGTGCAGGCGCTCGATCAGGTCGCCGATCGAGATATCCTGCTTGACCCGATAGCCGCGTCCATAGAAGCCGCGTTCACGCCAGCCGGAGAGGTTGAGGACCGTCTCGCGCAGCGTTTTCGACGGGATGGTGCCGGTATGCACGGAGACCCCGCCGAGGCGACGGCCCCTGTCGACCACTAGCACCGATTTGCCAAGCTTGGCCGACTGTACCGCGGCGCGGCGTCCCGAGGGGCCGCTGCCGATGACGAGCATGTCGTAGTCCATTTCCCCGTTCCCCTTTGTGCGCCGCAACAAGCTAGACCGGGAAGAATGTCCTGTTCAACTGCCCGGATCGAGAACTCGCACGCCCTATCGGCGCGAAGAATGCTCAGGATGCAACCCAAGACCTTAACCGGACGGCAAGGCTTGCGTGCGAAGGTCGCGTTCGAGGGACGATCGGGGTGCTGAGTTGACGATTTTGAAAAACGATGCGCTGCCTGGCGCCGCAACGGGTTTCTTCACTGGGCTGCGGGCCAGTGAGGTTCTTACGGATTTGCGTGAGGGCCTGTTCCGCTTTGTCGCGCTCGCGGTCGCGGCAATCTTCGTCTATCGCGGCGTGCACAACCTTGTCATCGACTCGGGCCGCCTCAACGTCCTCCTGCTGCTGATTTCCGAAACGCTCACCTTCATCTGGCTGCTGCTCGCGCGCCGGCCGCTGGTGCGCGACTGGAACCCCTTCACCGTCTTCGTTGCGCTGACCGTCGGCTTCGGCTCCGGCATGATTTCGCTCGAGGAAGGCGTGGCCATCATCCCGCTCTATATCGCGGCCCCGCTGCAGTTCCTGGCGCTTTGGGTCGTCATCTGGGGAAAGATGTCGCTCGGCCGCTCCTTTGCCATCCTGCCCGCCAA
Organism: Mesorhizobium album; assembly: GCF_033977205.1. NCBI lineage: Bacteria > Pseudomonadati > Pseudomonadota > Alphaproteobacteria > Hyphomicrobiales > Phyllobacteriaceae > Mesorhizobium > Mesorhizobium album. Next base: position 12,583 of record NZ_JAVIIW010000057.1, read on the forward strand.
TCGCGGCGTCGTCACCGGCGGCGCCTATCGATATGTCAGGCATCCCATCTATGCCGGCTACCTGATGGGCCACATCCTCTTCCTGCTGTCGAGCTTCTCGATCTACAACTTCACCGTCTATGCGATCATCACGGTGTTCCAGGTCCACCGCATCCTGCGCGAGGAGCGCATCCTGGCGCTGACGCCGGAGTATCGCGACTATCTTGGCCGGGTTCGCTACCGTCTCATTCCCGGCATCTTCTGATATCGCGCCAGCGCGTCCGTTTCCTTGAATTCGAAGCCGCCCTCACCATCTGACAAGGGCGAGCGCCGCTTCATGCGGCTGCCGGCATTAAGGAACGGACATGAACGCACGCGTGCTTGACGGCGAGATCATCACCACAAGGTTCGAGGACACCCGCGCCTATCGCGGTGTGCGCACGAGGCGCATCTTCGCCTTCATCCTCGACTATTTCATTGTCGCGCTGCTGACCATTCCGTTCGCCATACTGGTCGCTGTGCTCGGGCTTTTGACCTTCGGCCTCGGCTGGGCGCTATTTTCGGTGCTGGTGCCGGCGGTTGCCATCCTCTACATCTGGAACACGCTGGGCAGTCGCGACCAGGCCACGACCGGCATGAAGATCATGGGCATCCGGCTCGACAGGCTCGACGGCACGCGCATTGACGGCCTGACCGCGGTGGTGCATTCGGTGCTGTTCTGGGCCGCGAACGTCATCCTGACGCCGCTGGTGCTGCTGGTCACGCTGTTTTCCGATCGCAAGCGCACGTTGCATGATCTGCTTTTGGGCACCGTGGTGACGCGCAGCGACATCTGACGTTGTCCGTGGCCGTCAGGCCGGTTCGCCGCTTTGTGCCCAAATATGAAGGCATTCCACAGGCCGAGGGCGCACAATCCTGTTGAATTTTTCCCCGCCCGGGCCAAAGGTAGGGCGATTCGCAGGAGCGTTTCCAGGAATCGATGACGCAGCATCCGACCCAGTCGCCGCAGTTCTTCCTGACCGCGCCGTCGCCGTGCCCGTATCTCGAGGGCCAGTTCGAGCGCAAGGTGTTCACGCACCTTGTCGGCGACAAGGCGCCCGAGATGAACGATCTCTTGACGCAAGGCGGCTTCCGGCGCTCCCAGAACATCGCCTACAGGCCGGCCTGCGAGTCCTGCCGCGCCTGCGTGTCGGTGCGGATCCTGGCGCAGGAATTCACCGCCAGCCGCAATATGCGCCGCGTGATCCAGCGCAATTCCGATCTCATCGGCGTCATGCACGACGCCCAGCCCTCGACCGAACAGTATTCGCTGTTCCGCGCCTATCTCGACGCCCGCCACCGGCGTGGCGGCATGTCCGACATGACGGTGCTCGACTATGCCATGATGGTCGAGGACACACATGTCGACACCAAGATCATCGAATACCGGCGCCGCGGCCCGGACACGTTCATCACCGGCAAGGGCCAGGGCGAGCTGATCGCCGTGGCGCTGACCGACAAGATGGCCGATGGCCTGTCGATGGTCTATTCCTACTTCAATCCCGATCTCGAGGACCGCTCGCTCGGCACCTTCATGATCCTCGACCACATCGCCCGCGCCAAGGCGATGGGACTGCCCCACGTCTATCTCGGCTACTGGGTCAACGGCTCGCGCAAGATGAGCTATAAGATGCGCTTCATGCCGCAGGAGCATCTCGGCCCGAAAGGCTGGGAACGCTACGACCACGAAGCGGTCACACGCTGATCCGCTTTCCAGCCTTTCATCCTTAACTGCTTCAAGGAGGAGGACGCTGGTCTTTCGGCCATTTGGCTGGAAGGACCGACGCCGGGGGTTCGTCACCTCCTTCATGCCGAATGCGAGACTTCAAGCGTGTCCAGCCATATCGACCATCAAAAGGGCCTCCTGATCACCGCCATCGGCGGGCTGGTGCTGACCTTCGACATTCCGCTGATCCGCCTCGCCGACGGCAGCGCCTGGACGATCCTGCTGTTGCGCACCGGAACCACTTTCGTTGCGGCTATGATCATCTGGGCGGTCTGGCGTTCCTGGAGCCGGAACGCGCCGCCGCTCATTCCCGGCTGGTCTGGGCTTGCGGCGGCGATCTGCTACGGGCTGACCTCGATCACCTTCATCACCGCCGTTTATCACACCTCGACAGCGGACCTCGTCTTCATCCTCGCCTTCAACACCGTCTTTTGCGCGCTGCTCTCGTGGCTCTTCCTCAAGGAGCGTCCGCGCGCCGGGACCATGATCGCCATGCTGGCGATGATCGTCGGCGTGCTCATTATCGTCGGCGGCTCCGTCGGCACGGGTAAGCTGTTCGGCGATTTCATGGCGCTCTGCTCGGCCTTCTTCGTCGCGCTCGCCATCACCATCTCGCGGGCGAGCGGCAAGGACATGGGCTTCACCTCGCTGGTGGGCGTCATCTTCCCGCTGGCGCTCGCCATGGTCATGGTCTCCGGCGAAGGGCTGCAGGTGAACGCGCCATGGTGGATCATCTTCAACGGCGCGGTGATCATGCCGATCTCGTTCTTCTGCCTGGCCGCCGGGCCGAAATACATTTCGGGGCCGGAAGTGGCGATGTTCTACCTGCTGGAGACGGTGCTGGCGCCGATCTGGGTATGGCTGGTCTTTGCCGAGGCGCCGACGCGCGACAGCCTGATCGGCGGCGCGATCCTGATCGTGACGCTGGTCGCGCATTCGTTCTGGCAATTGCATGAGGGCCGCAGGCGCCGCGCCGCGCTTGCGGTCGGTTATCCGGCCTGAATCTTCCTCGCCTCGGGCGCCGCCTCGATCCGTGGCGCCCCGCTCCCTTCATCGGCAGCGGGCGGAAGCTCGTCCATCATCTCGACCTCGCGCAGCCATTCGCGCCAGATGGCGACGAGCAGCGCCATCAGCACCGGGCCGATGAACAGGCCGAGGAAGCCCATCGTCTTGACGCCGCCGATCAGCCCGAAAAAGGTCGGCAGGAAGGGCAGCTTGATCGGCCCGCCCACCAGTTTGGGGCGCAGCGTCTTGTCGACGATGAAAAGCTCGACCGCGCCCCAAACGAACAGCGCCGTGCCGGCAAACAGCTTGCCGCTGGCGGCGAGGTAGATCGACACCAGCGTGAAGGAAAGCGGCGCGCCGCCGGGGATCAGCGCCATGATGCCGGTGAGCGCGCCGAGCGTCACCGGCGACGGCACGCCGGCCAGCCAGTAGGCGATGCCCAGCACCAGGCCTTCACCGATGGCGATGACGGTCATGCCGGTGACGGTCGACGAGATGGTGGCCGGCACGACGCGCGAGATGCGCTCCCAGCGGGTCGGCAGGATGCGCTCGCCGAGGCGATCGACCTGCGCCGCGAAAGCCTCGCCGTCGCGATAGGCGAAGAACAGCGCGATCAGCATGAAAAGCAGCGTGAGCAGCAGGCCGAAGGCGCTGCCGCCGGCCGCCAGCGCGCCACGGTAGATGGTGCCGATGTTGGAGCCGCTGACGAGTTGGATCAATTCGCCGATGCCGCCGGGATGGCCGAGATTGGTCGTCCACTGCTCGTTCAGCCACTCGCCGATCACGGGCATGGTGGCGATCCATTGCGGGGTTACCGAGCCATGGCGGTTGGTCTCGATCGCCCACACCACCCATTCGCGCAGCTCGTTTATGGCATAGGTGCCGGCAAGCGCGATCGGCACCACCAGGAAGGTGAGGATGAACAGGATGGCAAGCGTCGCGGCGATCGTCCGGTTGCCGCCGACTGCGGCGAGCAGGCGCCGGTAGAGCGGCCAGCTGGCGAAGGCGATGACGAGCGCCGCCAGGACCGGGAACAGGAAGCCGTGGAAGAAATAGACGCCGGCGGCGACGATCAGCACCAGGAGCCAGCGCGCCGCCGAAAGCGGCGGAATGACGGCCGCCCTGAGCGGCGTCGACAGACCGAACAGTCGCTGCCCCGGTTTCTGGATTTCAGCCCGCTTCAACCCGGCGTTTCCCTACCCAGTTCGATGAGCGCTTATGCACCATCATAGTGCAGCAATCGTGACGATAGTCCAAATAGCGACTTTTCCTTCTCCCCTTGTGGGAGAAGGTGGTTCGGCGCACAGCGCCGAGACCGATGAGGGGTGCTGGAAGAAACTCGGCGCCAAGACATTCAAGGATTTGAAGCGTTTACGTCCGAGAGGCAGCGATCCGTCCAACACCCCTCATCCGGCCGAGCTTCGCTCGTCCACCTTCTCCCACAAGGGGAGAAGGATAGGTCGCGCTATCCAAACTTCCCCGTCCTCGGGAACCCCTTCGGCACCATGCGGCCGGCGGCGGCGCGGGCGCCGATCCATTCGGCGAGTTCCTCGCGCGACTTGGTGAAGGTGCGGTCGGCCGAATCTTGCCAGGTCAGCCCCGTCTCCAGCGTGAAGGTCTTCAGGTCCAGCACGCCGCCATCCTTGTATTTCTGCAGGCGCACGCCCTTGCCGCGCGCCATTTCCGGGATTTCGGAGAGCGGGAAGATCAGCATCTTACGGTTCTCGCCAACGATGGCGAGATGGTCGCCCGCGACCGGAACGCAGCGCTTGGCCTCGTCCGGCGCCTTGACGTTCATCACCTGCTTGCCCTTGCGGGTGTTGGCGACGACCTCTTCCTCGGAAACGACGAAGCCATTGGCATCGTAGGAGACGAGCAGCAGCTTGCGCTTCGGATCGTGGACGAAGGCGGTGACGATGTCCTGGTCATTCTCCATGTCGACGATGATGCGGATCGGCTCGCCATGGCCACGCCCGCCCGGCAGCCGGTCGGCGCCGATGGTGTAGAACTTGCCGCCGGTGGTGAAGACCAGGATCTTGTCCGTGGTCTGCGCATGGAAGGCGAGCTTCAGGCTGTCGCCTTCCTTGAAGGCAAGCGTCGAATGGTCGGTCAGGTGTCCCTTCATCGCCCGCAACCAGCCCTTTTCCGATACCACGACGGTGACCGGCTCGCGCTCGATCATGGCATGCGCGATGTCGGTGAGATCATGCTCGGGCGCGTCGGCGAACTGGGTGCGGCGCCTGCCGAGCTCGGTCTCGGGACCGAACTTGTCGCGGATGTTGGCGACTTCCCACTTGATCGTCGCCCATTGCTTGGCATCGGATGCAAGCAGCGCCTCGATCTGCTTCTTCTCCTCGGTGAGGCCGTCATGCTCCTTGCGGATCTCGATCTCTTCGAGCTTGCGCAGGGCCCGCAGCCGCATGTTGAGGATGGCTTCGGCCTGGTTGTCGGTGAGCGACCAGCGGGCCATCATCACCTGCTTGGGCTCATCCTCCTCACGGATGATCCTGATCACCTCGTCGATGTTGAGGTAGGCGATCAGATAACCGGCGAGGATTTCCAGGCGTTTCTCGATCTCACCCAGCCGATATCTCGAACGGCGGATAAGCACGTCGCGGCGATGGTCGAGCCATTCCTTGAGCACGCCCTTGAGCGAGAGGACGTTCGGCACCTTGCCGCGCGACAGCACGTTCATGTTGAGCGGGAAGCGGCTCTCGAGCTCGGTGAGCTTGAACAGCGATTCCATCAGGATGCCCGGATCGACGGTGCGGCTCTTCGGCACCAGCACGATGCGGATGTCCTCCGCGCTTTCGTCGCGGATGTCTTCGAGCAGCGGCAGCTTGCGCGCCATCAACAGCTCGGCGATCTTCTCGATCAGCCTGGCCTTCTGGACGCCGTAGGGGATCTCGGTGACGACGATGCTCCAGGTGCCCCTGCCCTGGTCCTCCTGGTTCCATTTGGAGCGGACACGAAAACCGCCGCGGCCGCTCTCATAGGCTTCGAGGATCGAGGCGCGGCTGTCGACGATGATGCCGCCGGTCGGAAAATCCGGTCCCTGGACGAACTCCATCAGCTTCGCCACGGGCGCGTCCGGATGCTCGATCAAATGAAGCGCCGCGTCGCAAAGCTCGGCGGCGTTGTGCGGCGGGATCGAGGTCGCCATGCCCACCGCAATGCCGGACGAGCCGTTGGCGAGCAGGTTCGGGAAGGCGCCGGGCAGAACGGACGGCTCCTCGTCCTCCTCATTGTAGGTCGGCCGGTAGTCTACGGCGTCCTCGGTGATGCCGGCGAGCAGGTCGGTCGCCACCTCGGTCATGCGCGCTTCGGTGTAGCGCATGGCGGCGGCGTTATCGCCGTCGATGTTGCCGAAATTGCCCTGCCCGTCGACCAGCGGGTAGCGCATGGAAAAATCCTGCGCGAGGCGCACCAGCGCGTCGTAGATCGACTGGTCGCCATGCGGATGGAACTTGCCCATCACCTCGCCGACGATGCGGGCACATTTGGCGAAACCCTGGTCGGGGTTGAGCCGCAAGAGCCGCATGGCATGCATGATGCGGCGATGGACCGGCTTCAGTCCGTCGCGCACATCCGGCAATGCCCGGTGCATGATGGTCGACAGCGCATAGGCGAGATAGCGCTTCTCGAGCGCTTCCTTCAGATCGACCGGTTCGATGTTGTCGCCACCGCCATTGTCATCAGGCGGCAAATGCCTCTTTCCCATGGATTTGGACTAGCCGAGCGGGTGATTCGCGGCAAGCGCCGGGTTGGAGGTCGGCGGATTCGTCGCGCGCACGAGTGCGCATGCAGGGCCGCAAACCGGCGATGTGAAGGATTTCACGGAAGCGGCAAGGCGAACATTTCAGTTTGCCACCAATCTGCAACAGGCTTCGGCGGCACGTGGGCTCCGGCCAACATCAATCTGTTACATGCGCGCTCTATCCGGGCATGCAACGCGCCGGCGGAGCGGAACCGCGGTCTTCACGACAAATTCACCGCGCCATGCGAAGCGTATCGGCCGAATTTGCTTTTCGTCGCCGTTTTCGACAAATGGGCCGGAACGCCTTTTTCCCGTCCCGTTCGTCACGGAATGGTGATGGAGCAGGAACTTAAAACACTTTTCAGGACAGGGAACTCGCCAATGACAATCCAACGCTCAATGCTCAAGAAACTGGCTTTCTCGACATTTCTGCTGACGCTGCCGCTCAATGCCGCCTTCGCCGCCGATCCGGCCGTGGCCGAGCGCGTCAAGTCCATGCTTGCCGCCCAAGGGGTCGATATCTCCTGGACCGGCGTCTCCGGCGACGGTTCCAGCGTGACGCTGCAGGGCGTATCCATCAAGCCGGCCGCCGAGAAGGAAGCGCTGCCGATCGGTGACGTAAAGTTGGAGGGCGTCAGCGAAGCCGATGGCGGCTTCGACATCGCGACCGTATCGACCTCCGCCTTCCAGCGCACCCAGGACGGCGTGACGCTCGATCTCAGCCCCTTCGTCATCCACGACATGAAGGTGCCGGCCGAAGGCAGCACCGACCCGCTCGGGTCGCTGATGATGTACAAGTCGGCCGAGCTCTCCAACATGACGGTCAAGGTCGGCGACAAAACGGCTTTCTCGATGGACGGCCTTTCCGTCCAGATCACCCCGCCGGCCGACGGCAAGGCGATGGACTTCACCGCCAGCACGGGAAAGTTCAATGCCGACCTGACGCTGGTCGACGACCCGAAGTCGAAGGAAGCGATCGACGCACTGGGTTACCAGAACATCTCCGGCAACATCTCGATGGCAGGCACCTGGCAGCCCAGCGACGGCAAGATGGAGCTGTCGAAATATGACATCGCCGTCGACAATGCCGGCAAGCTCGGCATGACCTTCAATCTCGGCGGCTACACGCTCGACTTCATCAAGTCGATGCAGGCCATGCAGAAGCAGCTCGCCGCGCAGCCCGAGGGCGCCGACAATTCGGCGCAGGGCATGGCCATGCTCGGCCTCTTGCAGCAGCTTTCCTTCAACGGCGCATCGGTCCGCTTCGAAGACGCCTCGCTGACCGGCAAGGTGCTCGATTATGTCGGCAAGCAGCAGGGCATGTCGGCCAAGGACGTCGCCAACCAGGCCAAGGCGATCGTGCCGTTCGGCATGGCGCAGCTCAACAATCCCGAGCTGACGGCCGAGGTGTCGGCAGCGGTCAACAAGTTCCTCGACGATCCGAAGAGCCTCGAGATCTCGGCCGAACCGCCGGCCTCGGTGCCGTTCGCGCTGATCATGGCGGGCGCCATGTCCAACCCGCTCGACCTGCCCAAGACGCTCGGCGTCAAGGTCAAGGCGAACGAGAACTGATCAGGCGAAGCGGCTAAGCAAAAAGCCCGGCAGCGATGCCGGGCTTTTTTGTTGTCCGAGATCGATTCTTCAAGCTGGCGAAACGCTTGGACGCGGTTCCTAACCTTCCTTCTTCGCGACCGCGACGCGCAGCTGCAGCTCGCGAAGCTGCTGCGGGGTCGCTTCCGAGGGAGCGTTCATCAACAGGTCATAGGCCTGCTGGTTCATCGGGAACATCGTGACCTCGCGCAGGTTCTTGGCGCCGACGAGCAGCATGACGATGCGGTCGATGCCGGCCGCCATGCCGCCATGCGGCGGCGCGCCATACTGGAAGGCGCGGTAGAGGCCGCCGAAACGCTCCTCGACCATCTTGCGATCCAGCCCGACGATCTCGAAAGCCTTGACCATGGTTTCCGGCAGATGGTTGCGGATGCCGCCGGAAGCGATCTCGAAGCCGTTGCAGACCATGTCGTACTGGAACGCCTTGATGCTGAGCGGATCCTCGCCCTTGAGCGCGTCGATGCCGCCCTGCGGCATGGAGAACGGATTGTGGCCGAAATCGACGCGCTTCTCCTCTTCGTTCCATTCGAAGAAGGGAAAGTCGACGATCCAGCACAGTTCGAAGCGGTCGCGGTCGACAAGGTTCAGTTCCTCGCCGGCACGCGTGCGCGCCGCGCCCGCGAAGGCGACGAACTTCTTCGGGTCGCCGGCGACGAAGAAGGCGGCGTCGCCGTCGGCAAGGCCGAGCTGCTGGCGGATCGCTTCGGTGCGCTCCTCGCCGATGTTCTTGGCGATCGGTCCGGCACCCTCGAGCTTGTCACCCTCCTTGCGCCAGAAGATGTAGCCGAGGCCCGGCTGGCCCTCGCTCTGCGCCCAGGAGTTCATGCGGTCGCAGAAGGCGCGGCTGCCGCCGGTCTTGGCCGGAATAGCCCAGATCTCGGCCTTGGCATCGTTGGCCAGGATGTTGGCGAAGACCTTGAAGCCGGAATCGCGAAAATGATCCGAGACCGCCTGCATCTCGATCGGATTGCGCAGATCCGGCTTGTCGGTGCCGTAGGTGCGCATCGCCTCGTCATAGGGAATGCGGCGGAATTTCTGGGTCACCGGCTTGCCGGCGGCGAAGGTCTCGAAGACTGCGCGGAGGACAGGCTCCATCGTGCTTAGCACGTCGTCCTGCTCGACAAAGCTCATCTCGAGGTCGAGCTGGTAGAACTCGCCGGGCAGACGGTCGGCGCGCGGATCCTCGTCGCGGAAGCAGGGCGCGATCTGGAAGTAGCGGTCGAAGCCGGAGACCATGATCAGCTGCTTGTACTGCTGCGGCGCCTGCGGCAGGGCATAGAAATTGCCGGGATGGATGCGCGACGGCACCAGGAAGTCGCGCGCGCCTTCGGGCGACGACGCGGTCAGGATCGGCGTCGAGAATTCGGTGAAGCCGACCTCGCCCATGCGCTTGCGCATCTCGGCGATGATCCTGGTACGCGCCATGATGTTCTTGTGCAGCGTGTCGCGGCGCAGGTCGAGGAAACGGTATTTGAGGCGGATGTCTTCCGGATAGTCCGGCTCGCCGAACACCGGCAGCGGCAGTTCCTTCGCCGCCGACAGCACTTCGATCTCGCGCGCGAAAATCTCGATCTCACCGGTCGGCAGGTTCGGGTTGACGGTCTCCGGCAGGCGCGCCTTGACCTCGCCGTCCACGCGGATCACCCATTCGCCGCGCACGGTCTCGGCCGCCTTGAAGGCCGGCGAATCCGGATCGGCGACGATCTGGGTCAGGCCATAATGGTCGCGCAGGTCGATAAAGAGCAGCCCGCCATGGTCGCGCACACGATGCACCCAGCCTGACAGGCGGACGGAATTGCCGACGTCGGTCTTTCTCAATTGGGCACAGGTATGGCTGCGGTAACGATGCATAGTCATTGGTGGAGTCCGGATTTGCGGGCGAAAAGCCCGGCTCGAAAATTGGCGCGAAAAGCGCATGAGAGGCCGGCTTTGTCAAGGCAAGCGGTCACACTCGGGCAAGCGGTCACACAGGCCCGAGGCTTTGGCTGATCACGCGAAGCGGATTTCAGCGCCCTGCCGCTGGAAATGGGCGAGGATGTCAGCCGGCGCCGTCCTTTCCACCACCAGATGGCGGATCGCGTCGGGTGCCGCGACACGATAAGGCGCCGAGGTGGCGAGCTTGTCGTTGGTGGCGGCGATGACGATGCCGGCGCTGTTTCTCGCCATGGCGCGCTTCACTTCGGCCTCCGCCGAATCGAAGGCGGTGACGCCGCGCGAGGCATCGAGGCCGCATGAGCCGAGGAAGAACAGATCGGCGCCGAGCTGCGCCACGGCGGCAAGCGTGTCGCCGCCGACGCAGGTGCCGAGGTCCCGCACATATCGGCCGCCGAGCATGATCAGTTCGACCGACGGCAGATCGGCGAGAGCCGATGCGACGCCCAGCGAATTGGTGGCCACCGTCAGCTCGATATCGCGCGGGATCGCCCTGGCGATCGCCTCGTTGGTCGTGCCGCCATCGATAAACAGGGTCTTTCCCGATGTGAGCACGCCTACCGCGGCCTTCGCCAGGCGCAGCTTCTCCTCGACCGCGTGACTGCTGCGCTGGCTGATCGTTGCCGCGGCGAACGGCGCCAAGGCGACCGCGCCGCCATAGACGCGGCGCAACTGCCCGGCTTTGGCGAGTTCCCGCAGGTCGCGACGCACCGTGTCTTCCGAGACGCCGAAGCGGCCGGCGAGATCGCCGGCCAGCACCTTGCCATCCGCCGCCAGCCGGTCGCGAATGAATTGGTGTCGTTCCTCGGTCAGCATGCACGATCCTATTTCTTTGTGCATGTTATTGCATGATTTGCATGTTTATGCAAGAAACGTCACAACGGATCGGCTGTGCCGCCTCACCCTTCCCCGATGGAAATGTCGCAATGACTTTTGGCTTGAAGCTCGCCCCTCAGCACCGCGTCTATGCCGGTTTCGCGATCTACTCCTTCGCCATGGGCAACATTTTCCCGCGCCTGCCGGACATCAAGCGCGCCATGGCGATCGAGGACGGCACGCTGGGACTCAGCCTGATCGGGACGCCGATCGGCACCTTGACCGCGCTGACGCTCGCCGCGCCGCTTCTGGAGCGTGTCGGCTTTCGCCGCGCGCTGCTCTGGCTCGTCCCGCTTCTGGCGCTCGTCTACGCCCTGGCCGTAAATGCGCCGGGCCCGGTCGCGCTGTTCCTGATGCTGCTGCCGGTCGGCCTGATGATCGGCAGCGTCGAGATCATCCTCAATGTCGAGGCCGATAGGACGGAGTTCCTGCTCAAGCGCCGCATCATGAACCGGGCGCATTCGTTCTGGAGCGCGGGCTTCTTCGGTGCCGGGCTGTTCGGCGGTGCCCTGGCGCATCTCGGCCTGTCGCCGCAGCTACATCTGGCGCTGGTGGTGCCAATGGTGGCGGTTTCGATGGCGCTGTTTCTCGGCGGCTATCAGCCGGCGCCCGCCCGCTACGCCACCCATGGAGACAAGCCGCCGATGTTCGCGCGGCCGACGCTGCCGATCCTCGTCCTCGTCGCGGTGACGATTTCGGCGATGCTCCTGGAAGGCGCCAGCATCGATTGGTCGGCGATCTATATGCGCACGGTGTTCGACGCCGGCCCCTTCGTCGCCGGCTTCACGGTGGCGCTGTTTGCCTTCTCGCAGGCGACGACGCGCTTTTTCGCCGACTCCTTTGTCGAGCGCCATTCGCCGAGGGGCGTGGCGCGCGTGCTGCTCACGACAATGGCGGCCGGCGTGCTCGTCGTCTTTTTCTCGCCGGCGCCGGTCGTGTCGATGCTGGGTTTTGCCTTGTTGGGCATCGGCAGCAGCGCCATCTTCCCGCTGGCGATCTCGGCCGCCGCCCAGCGGACGGACCGCCCCGCGGCGATCAATGTCGCGGCGCTTTCGCAGATCTCCTTCATCGCCTTCCTGCTCGGTCCGCCGCTGCTCGGCTTCGTGTCGGACCATTGGGGAATCCGTTCGGCCTATGGCATCGGCATCCCGTTCATCGCGCTCAGCCTGCTGACCGCGGGCTCGCTCGGCCGGCGGCCGGCCAAGTCCGCCGTGCCGGCGGACGAAGCGCCCGATCCGGCGCGGAAGATGCTGCCGCAAGCCGGCGAGGCATGAGCGGCCCTTCCGTTGTCAGACCGATGCGCTCTTACACCTGTGGCTCGTCGTGGCGGCCACCCCCTACAGCGATGCGACGCTCCCGATTCCGCGGTGAATCGCCTCGCGGTAAGCGAGGTCGGCCGCCACCATGTCCTCCATGGCAACGCCCATTGCCTTGTAGACGGTGATCTGGTCGGCGCTGACCCGTCCCGGCCGCACACCGAGCAGCATCTCGCCAAGTTCGGTTCCGGTTTCCGGATCGATGCCGGCCAGTTCACAAGAACCGACCGGCGTCGGGGCGAATGCATCGCTTGTCTCGACGAAGAGAGCGGCTCCGCCGACAAGCCCGAGCGGCAATTCGCCGCCGGGTGGAGCAACACCAACCGACGAGACATGGGTGCCCGGCCGCACCCATTCGGCCGAAATCACCGGCTCATAGGAATGTGTTGCCAGGCAGACGACATCCGACGAGCGCACCGCGGCCTCGATATCGGTGACGGCGACAACACCCGGATGTAGCGCGGCAAGCGCCTGCGCATCCGCGAACTCCTTCGAGACAACGCGGATCTCGGCGAAATCGCGGACCAATGGGAGAAGGCGCAGGTGCTGGCCGGCCTGGACGCCGGCGCCCACCACTGTCGCGACTTTCGCGTCGCGGCGGGCCAGTTCGCGCACCGAGAGCACGGCCGAGCCGGAGGTGCGCACGGCGGTGATGTAGGTGCCATCCATGACGCAGACCGGCAATACCGTCTGCGGGTCGAACAGATGGATGGTGGCGAGATGGCTGGGGATGCCCCTGGCGATATTGCCCTCGAACACGTTGACGATCTTCACCGTCAGATGCATGCCCGCCATCCAGGCTGGCATCGCCAGCGAATAGCCTGCCTGGGGAATGTCGAGCTGCGGCCGCGCCGGATTGACGACCTTGCCACTGGACAGCGCCTCGAAGCCGTCCGCCAGCGCATCGAGAAGCTGGCGGAGGTCGATGCAGGTTTTCACCTCGGCCTCGCTTAAAATGAGCACCGGCGTGTCGCCCTTGGCCTGGGCGCTGCGGGAGTTCGCTATGGCTGATGTCATGGGTCGGGCCTTGCTTTGGTTGAGTTGCCCGCCAACGGTATTGCCACCTGACCGCGTGATGAAATATGCTATTTTGGATATTTCAGCGTGACTATCACGCTATTCTTGGCTGAAAAATGCGAATCCTGAAAATGAACGACCTCGACCGTATCGACCGCTCGCTGTTGCGTTTGTTGCAGGAGGATGGTCGCCGCACGACGCTCGACCTGGCCCGCCGGGTCGGGCTGTCACCGACAGGCGCTTCGCAGCGCATCAAACGACTGTTCAGTGAAGGCTTCATCCGAGCCGTCCGGGCCGTCCTCGACCCGGCCAGGATCGGGCAAGCACAACTCGTCTTCATCGAGGTTCGGCTCGACCATACGGCGCCGCATGTCTTCGACCGCTTCGCCGAGGCGGTCTTGCGGGCACCCGAGATCATCGAGTGTCATATGGTGCTTGGCGGCTTCGATTACCTGGTCAAGGCGCGCATCGCCGACATGGCAATGTTCCAGGATTTCCTGCAGCGGGTCATCCTGCCGTTGCCCGGGGTCCGGGAAACGCACACCTATGCCTCGATCGCCAATGTGAAACCCGACGCCTTGTTGCCAATCTGAATTGGCGTAGAGGCAACGCCCACCTTCCAACGCAGGACGCTAATCATCACGTGGCCCGCCGCCCTGCAGTTGCCTGCATTGAGGGGGCAATGGTGACGAGCCTGGCCTACCGCCCGATGCATATCCGGGCGTTCCAACGGGGCGCATGCTGCCCGATCAAGTCGATGTCGCTGGCGCCTGCGACGTCGTTGGCCTGGCAATCACCGAGCATCTGCCATGGGACACTCTGGCCATGCGCGACATGCTCCGGCAGTTGCCGCTGATGAGGAACTGAGCCGGGAAGATTGAAACACGGCTTCTAACTCCGAGGCGGCAAGGACGCCCGCAGGCCGCCATTGCCGCCTGCCGCAATTGCCGCTGGCGTTGGCGGTGGTGATGGTCCAAGAAGGATTCGCAACATGTGATCGCCCTCCCCTCATGTCCTCAATCCGCCCGCTGATCCCTCTCCTCATCGCCGCCGGCATCCTGCTTGGCGGCAACGGACTGCAGGGCACGCTGATCGCGCTGCGCGGCGCCCAGGAAGGCTTTTCCGCCACCGTCATCGGCCTGATGGGAACCTTCTATTTCGCCGGCTTCTTGCTCGGCTGCCTGGCCGTCACCCGCATCCTCAAGGCGGTCGGCCATGTCAGGACCTTCTCGGCGCTCGCCGCGACCGCCTCGGCGGGCACGCTGCTGCTGGTGCTGGTCATCGACCCGGTAATGTGGTGCGCGGTGCGCTTTGCCGGGGGCTTCTGCTTCGCCGGGCTGTTCACGGTCATGGAAGCATGGCTGAATTCCGGTGTCACCAACAAGGACCGCGCCCGGGTGCTTGCCATCTATCGCATGGTCGACATCGGCTCGGTCACAAGCGCGCAGTTCCTGATCCCGATCTTCGGCGCCGGCGGCTTCGCCATCTTCGCCATCATGTCGATGATGATCACGCTGTCGCTGGTGCCGGTCTCGCTCGGCGACCGCTCCAACCCGACGCCGCCGGAAGACGTCAAGGTCGACCTGCCGCGCGTCTGGCGCATCTCGCCGCTCGGCTCGATCGGCTGCATCGCCGTCGGCGTCACCAACAGCGCCTTCCGCACGCTCTCACCCGTCTATGCCGAGCAGATCGGCATGTCGGTCGCCGATGTCGTGACCTTCGTCAGCGTCGGCATCTTCGGCGGCGCTCTCATCCAGTATCCGCTTGGCTATCTCTCCGACCGCTGGGACCGCCGTTCGGTGCTGTTGGCGACGACCTCCTGCGCCATGCTGGCGGCACTTGCGCTGGTGTTCATGGCGGGCGCCGACCCGTTCCTCAACTTTGTCATTGTCTTCATCTTCGGCAGCTTCGCCATGCCGCTCTATTCGCTGTCGGCGGCGCATGCCAACGACCGCGCCGACAAGGGCGAGTTCGTGCTGGTCAACGCGGCGCTGATGCTGTTTTACTCGTTCGGCGCCATTGGCGGCCCGTTCGCGGCCTCGGCGGCGATGCAATATTTCGGGCCTCGCTCCCTGTTCGTGTTCAGTGCCGTCGTCTACACGGTGCTGATCCTCGTCATCCTCTACCGCATGCAGGTGCGCTCCGGCGTGCCGGCCGGCAGACGCAGCCGTTTCACCGCGCTTTTGCGCACATCGACCGTGTTCGCGCGGCTGGCGCGACGCAGCGGCGATTCCGACGGATCGAGCGAGCCTTGACCCTGCGGCGGCTTGACGAAAGCGCCCGCGGCTGAAATTGAAGGAGACCTAGTATGTTGCCAAAAGCGATTTGATGCACGTCATCACCACCCAGAAAGAGCTCGAGAGCGTCATCGCGGCGTTCGAAAAGTCGGAATTCGTCACCGTCGATACCGAATTCATCCGCGAAACGACCTTCTGGCCGATCCTCTGCCTGATCCAGATGGCCGCGCCCGGCGTTACGGCGCTGATCGATCCGCTGTCGCCCGACATCGACCTGAAACCGTTCTTCCGGCTGATGGCCAATGAGGCTGTGATCAAGGTCTTCCACGCGGCGCGCCAGGATATCGAAATCATCGTGCATTTGGGTGATCTAGTGCCGCATCCGGTGTTCGACACGCAGGTGGCGGCGATGGTCTGCGGCTTCGGCGACAGCGTCTCCTACGACCAGCTGGTGCAGCGCATCACCGGCGCGCGGCTCGACAAATCCTCGCGCTTCACCGACTGGCGGCACCGGCCGCTCTCCGACAAGCAGCTCGAATACGCGCTCGCCGACGTCACCCATCTGATCAAGGTCTACCAGCATCTCAGCGCCGAGCTGAAGCGCGAGGACCGCGCCCATTGGCTGAACGAGGAGATGGACATCCTCACCTCGCGGCAGACCTACGATCCGCATCCGGAGGATGCCTGGAAGCGGCTGAAGATGCGGCTGCGTAAGCCGCAAGAGCTGGCGATCGTGCAGGCTGTGGCCGCCTGGCGCGAGCGCGAGGCGCGCGAGCGCGACGTGCCGCGCGGGCGCGTGCTCAAGGACGATGCGATCTACGAGATCGCGCAACAGGCGCCGCGCGACGCAACGGCACTCGGCCGGCTACGCACGACGCCGAAGGGCTGGGAGCGGTCGTCGACCGCAACCGCGCTGCTCGGCGCGGTCAACACCGCCCTTGCCATGCCGAAGGAAGCGATGCCGAAACTGCCGAAGACGTTCCAGCCGCCGGAAGGCTCGAGCGCGGCGGCGGAACTGCTCAAGGTGCTGCTCCGCATCGTCGCCGAGAAGGAAGGCGTCGCTTCCAAGGTGCTCGCCTCCAGCGACGACATCGACCGCATCGCCGCCGAGGGCGACGGCGCCGACGTGCCGGCACTGCAAGGCTGGCGGCGTGCCGTGTTCGGCGAGCAGGCACTTAGGCTGGTGCGCGGCGAGATCGGCATCAAGTTCGACAAGCGCAGGATTGCGGTGTTCGATCTTTAGCGCCTTTCCTTCTCCCCTTGTGGGAGAAGGTGGATCGGCGCGCAGCGCCGAGACGGATGAGGGGTGTTGGAAGAAACGAGACATCTGCCGTAAGGCTCTGAGAGCCTTTAGCTTCACCGTCGAGCCCCGGCCAACACCCCTCATCCGTCGCCTTCGGCGACACCTTCTCCCACAGGGGGAGAAGGGAAAGTCCGGTCAGCGCCGTTTTACTGCCAGCGCGAACACCGCGGCGACCGCGACGGGGATGGCCAGCAGCACGAATTTGGTGACGGTGAGCGACGAGGCCAAGGACAGCGAATCGGGATTGGCCGACTGGAAATCCGACAGGAGCCGCGCCACGGCAAGATTCTGCACGTAGTCGGTGATCGTGTAGGGCAGCACAAGGACCAGCGCGCATAGCGCCTGCAATTGCGCCGGCATGGCGCGGAAATTGGTCAGCCGCCGACCAAAGGCCAGGATCAGGCTGACCAGGGTGAGCGAAAGCAGCGCCGGAAACAAAAGGTCGAGGGTCAGATAGTGCCAGACGATGATGATCTCGCCGCCGCGCCGGCCGAGCGCGGTGAGCCATGCCATGCCTTCGTCAGGCGTGAAGCCGGTGACGCGCATGTCCAGCGAAGGGAGACCGCCGCTCAGGCGGCGGAAGTAGAAGAACTCCAGCGCCGTCATGGCGACAAAGACCGCGGCGGAGGCGACGGAGAGCGCCGCCGCGTGACGCGACAGGCGCAGCACCGTCACGGTCAAGTCGCGCCACAGGTTCCGGCGCTCCGGCCGTTCGCCAGCCTGATCAAAGTCCGCCCGGATAGTTCGGGCTTTCGCGGGTGATCGTGACGTCATGAGCGTGGCTTTCACGAAGTCCGGCGTTTGATATGCGCACAAAGGTGGCGCGTTCGCGGAACTCGGCAAGATCGCGCCCACCGACATAACCCATAGCGGCTTTCAGGCCGCCTGCAAGCTGGTGCAGCACGCCAGCCACAGGTCCTTTATAAGGAACCTGCCCTTCGATGCCTTCCGGAACCAGTTTCAGCGTGTCGCGGACCTCGGCCTGGAAGTAGCGATCGGCCGAGCCGCGCGCCATCGCGCCGACCGAGCCCATGCCGCGATAGGCCTTGAAGGAGCGGCCCTGGTGCAGATAGACCTCGCCAGGGCTCTCATCGGTGCCGGCGAGCAGCGAGCCGATCATGGCGGCACTTGCGCCGGCGGCGAGCGCCTTGGCGAGGTCGCCCGAATATTTGATGCCGCCATCGGCGATCACACTCACGCCGGCCTTGTCGGCCGTCTCCACCGCCGACATGATCGCCGAGAGCTGCGGCACGCCGACGCCGGCGACGATACGGGTCGTGCAGATGGAGCCTGGCCCGATGCCGACCTTGACGGCGTCGGCGCCGGCATCGATCAGCGCCTGCGTGCCTTCGGCGGTGGCGACATTG
This sequence comes from Mesorhizobium album, assembly GCF_033977205.1. Classification (NCBI taxonomy): domain Bacteria; kingdom Pseudomonadati; phylum Pseudomonadota; class Alphaproteobacteria; order Hyphomicrobiales; family Phyllobacteriaceae; genus Mesorhizobium; species Mesorhizobium album. The sequence continues at coordinate 30,748 of NZ_JAVIIW010000057.1, forward strand.
CCGGCCAGGATGCGCACGGAGTTGGAGAGCTTCTTCGCCCGCGTCACCGCATCCAGCACGCGCTGCGAATGGCCGTGCGCAGTGTCGATGACCAAGAGGTCGACGCCGGCGTCGATCAGGCGCTCGGCGCGCTCGAAGCCGTCGTCGCCTACGCTGGTGGCGGCGGCGGCGCGCAGCCGCCCCTGCGCGTCCTTGGTAGCGTGCGGGTTGAGCTGCGACTTCTCGATGTCCTTGACGGTGATCAGGCCGACGCAGTTGCCTTTCCGGTCGACCACGACCAGCTTCTCGATGCGATGCTTGTGCAGGAGACGCTTGGCCTCGTCCTGGTCGACGTTCTCTTTCACCGTGATCAGGTTCTCACGGGTCATCAGTTCGTAGACCTTCTGCGCCGGATCGGAGGCGAAGCGCACGTCGCGGTTGGTGAGGATGCCGACCAGCCGGCCGACCGTGTGGCCGCCGGTGCCGCCGTTCTCAACCACCGGAATGCCGGAAATGCCATGCGCGCGCATCAGCGCCAGCGCGTCGGCGAGCGTCGCATCAGGGCCGATGGTGACGGGGTTCACCACCATGCCGGATTCGAACTTCTTCACCTGCCTGACCTGCTCGGCCTGCTCGGCCGGCGAAAAGTTGCGGTGGATGACGCCGATGCCGCCGGCCTGCGCCATGGCAATCGCAAGCCTCGCCTCGGTGACCGTGTCCATGGCGGCCGAGAGAATCGGCACGTTGAGATCGATGTCGCCGGCGATGCGGGTGCGGATGTCGGTCTGGCCGGGCATCACCTCGGAATGGCCGGGCTGCAACAGCACGTCGTCGAAGGTCAGCGCCAGCGCGCCGGTGGACGTCTCGATGATTTTTGCCATGGCCAGTCCTTTTGAATGCGGAAAAGGCGCTGGACCGGAATGGCCAGCGCCGACTCTGATCTTCCCTTTCAGGATTGGCGCTGGCTGGTAACACGTCCCGCCGCCGATGAAAAGCTGGTCGTTGCGTGGCGTGTCAGGTTCTATTCGGCACCCAAGAAAGCATACAGCAAAGCGTGACGCGGCGATGCAAAAGGATTGACGACGGTTACACCGCCCCAGGTGAAGCCATCCTGCAAGTCTTCCGACAGGAGCAGCCGGCAACCCGTTTGCGAAGCGGTGGAGAGAATTGCAGCATCCCAGATGCCGAAACGATGGTCCGCCGCGAGATCGACAGCCATCATCATCACCTCCGGCGTCGTTCCTGCAACCGGGAACGCATCACGCCAGCTAAGCAGCGCATCCCGGGCCTCCTGAGGCGACCTTCCGGCCTTGCGGACGAGGACATTAAACAGTTCTCCCAGCACCTGGACCGGAATAACGGCGGCCTCTTGTGGAACGTTGTGCAGCAGTTCGAGAACGACGTCGCGTTTCTCCACGCTGTTAACGCCCTCCGCGTAGGCAAGAACGTTGGTGTCGATCGCGACCTTCACCGATCGTCCTCATAAAGCTCGTCGCGAGTCCAGCCTCCGGCATCGACGATCGGCTGCCGTTCGAGGCGCGACAGCAATGCCGCGCGCGAGCGAGAGGCAACGCCTTCGTGCTTGTCCGCAGGCACGATCCGCGCCACCGGCCGCCCGTGGCTGGTCACGACGAAGCTATGGCCTTCACGTACCTCACGCAGGATATGAGAGAATCTGCGATTGGCATCGGCTGCAGAAACAGCTTCATCCATCATTGCACCCGGCACGTAGTTATTTTCACTACAATAGCGATGTGTCCGCATTTGGCAAGCCGTTTGCGGGGTCGTGACGACGACCAGTGGTTGCAGTCGCGCAAAAGTGACAGCAATTTAATGCGACATCCGGGCCGATGCATGGTACCCGCCCGGGTGCCGGCTTGCCCCCAGCCTGGCATCGAGAATCGCGAAGTCAAATCAGGGCGCTCCCCTTGAACCGCATCATCCCGCTCATCCTGGCGGTCGCACTTTTCATGGAGAACATGGATTCGACCGTGATCGCGACCTCGCTGCCGGCGATCGCGATCGATATTCACACCAGCCCGATCGCGCTCAAGCTGGCGCTGACGGCCTATCTGGTGTCGCTGGCGATCTTCATTCCGGTCAGCGGCTGGATGGCGGACCGTTTCGGCGCAAAGAACGTGTTTCGCGCCGCGATTGCCGTCTTCATCGCCGGCTCGGTCGCCTGCGCCTTTGCCAACTCGCTGCCGGCCTTCGTGGTGTCGCGCTTCCTGCAGGGCATGGGCGGCGCCATGATGACGCCGGTCGGACGCCTGGTACTGGTGCGCACCACGCCGAAGAACGAGCTCGTCGCGGCGATGTCATGGCTGACGGTGCCGGCGCTGGTCGGACCGCTGGTCGGGCCGCCCATCGGCGGCTTCATCACCACCTATTTCACCTGGCACTGGATCTTCCTGATCAACGTGCCGATCGGACTGCTGGGCATCTGGCTCGCCACCCGCTACCTGCCGGAAACAGAACCCGCCGAGACGCCGCCGCTCGATTTTCCCGGCTTCGTGCTCAGCGGCGTTGCGGCGTCCGGCATCGTCTTCGGCCTCTCGGTGGTCAGCCTGCCTGCCTTGCCGCCGATCGTCGGCTTCATCACGGTTGCCGTCGGCGTGGTTTCGGGCGTGCTCTACCTGCTCCATGCACGGCGTGCCGAAAACCCGCTGCTGGCGCTGACGCTGTTCCGCAACCAGGTGTTCCGCTCCTCCGTGCTCGGCGGCTCGCTGTTCCGCATCGGCATCGGCGCGGTGCCTTTCCTGCTGCCGCTGATGTTCCAGATCGGCTTCGGGCTGACGCCGTTCCAGTCCGGCATGATCACCTTCGTCTCGGCGGTCGGCGCCATCGGCATGAAGTTCGTGACCGCGCTGCTTTTCCGGGTCGCAGGGTTCCGGCGGGTGCTGATCTGGGGTTCGCTGATAGCCGCCGGCTCGATCGCCATCTACGGCCTCTTCACCCCCGAGACTCCTTACGCGCTGATGCTCGCGATATTGCTGGTCGGCGGCTTCATCCGCTCGATGTTCTTCACCGGCGTCAACGCGCTCTCCTATGCCGAAATCTCGGCTGCCGACACCAGCAAGGCAACGCCGATCACCGCCGTGTTCCAGCAGCTGTCGATCGCGCTCGGCGTGGCGCTGGCCGGCGGCATCCTCGAAGTGTCGACCTCGATCCATCGCGGACCGCTGACGCTGAGCGACTTCCACATCGCTTTCTTCGTCGTCGCGGCGGTGTCGGCGATCGCCTCGCTCACCTTCATGCGGCTGGCGCCCGATGCCGGCAACGCGGTGTCGGGCCATGGCCGGCTGACAACGCCGAAGACGCTGGAGACTGTGGGGACTGCGGGGAAGTAGCAGCGCCCAGACGGATGAGGGGTGTTGGAAGGAATGAGGCGTTCGCGTTCCCTGGAACACCCCTCATCCGTCGCCTTCGGCGACACCTTCTCCCACAAGGGGAGCACAAGGGGAGAAGGTTAGGCGCTAGCCCTTGAACTCCTTCGCCAGCAGATAAAGCTCCACCGACTCGTCCCGCGAGGCCGGCGGCTTCACATGATGGACTGAGCGGAAATTCTGCTTCAGCCGCGACAGCAGCTCGTTCTCTGCCCCACCCTGAAACGTCTTGGCGAGGAAATGGCCGCCGGGCTTCAAGACCTGCAACGCGAAATCGGCCGCCACTTCGCAAAGATACATGGTGCGCAAGTGGTCGGTGCGGCGGTGTCCCGTTGTCGGGGCCGCCATGTCCGACAGCACGACGTCGGGCTGGCCGCCGAGCGCTTGGGACAGCTTCTGCGGCGCTTCCGGGTCGAGGAAGTCCATCTGCAGGATGGCGGCGCCAGGCAAGGCGTCCATCTCCAGATAGTCGATGCCGACGACATGCGGATTTTCGGCCGACGACTTGGTGCGCGCCGCCGCCACCTGGCACCAGCCGCCGGGGGCGGCGCCGAGGTCGATCACCTTCATGCCGGGCTTCAAGAGGTGATGCTTGTCGTCGATCTCGATCAGCTTGTAGGCGGCGCGGGAGCGGTAGCCGTCGGCCTTGGAGCGCTGCACATAGGGATCGTTCATGTGCCGCTCGAGCCAGCGGCGCGAAGATTCCTTCAGGCCGCTCTTCTTCTTGATCCTGGTCTTGAGCACGCGCATGCCGGCCGAGCCCGGCTTTTCGGGCTTTTTACTCATCGACGTTCTCTTTTGCGCATGATCTTTTCCAAAAACCGGAATCCACTTTTTGGGATCATGCGCGGCGCCCGTCATGGCGCCAGACGCCGTCGTCGGCCATCAGCTCGCTCAATATGCCTTCGCGCAGGCCGCGGTCGGCGACGCGCAGCCGCTCGGACGGCCACACGCCGCGGATCGCCTCCAGGATAGCGCAGCCGGCAAGCACCAGGTCGGCGCGGTCGGCGCCGATGCACGGGTTGGCGACGCGCTGCTGGAAGTCCCAGCCGATCAGTTTTTCCACCATGCGGTCGACGCTTGTGCGGTCCATCCACAGCCCGTCGACCCGGCGGCGATCGTAGCGCTCGAGGTCGAGATGGACGCCGGCGAGCGTCGTCACCGTGCCAGAGGTACCGAGCAGATGGAACTGGGGGCTGGCGAGCACATGCTCCAGCCGGTCGCGCCCGTCGAAGGCTTTCAGCCGCACCGCGACGTCATCGACCATGGCGGTGAAGGTCTCGCGCGTCACCGTGCGGCCGCCGAAACGCTCGGCGAGCGAGACCACACCCACGGGCAGCGAGGTCCAGGAGACGATGTGGTTGGCGAGCCGCGGCGAGCGCTGGCCGCGGGTGAGGTCGATCAGCGCGATCTCTGACGAACCGCCGCCGATGTCGAACAGTACCACGCCGCGCGTGTCGCGCTCGACCAGCGAGCCGCAGCCGGAGACGGCAAGCCGGGCCTCGGTCTGGCGGTCGATGATCTCCAGCTTCAGCCCTGCCTCGCGCTCAACGCGTTCGAGGAACTCGACGCCGTTTTCGGCGGAGCGGCAGGCCTCGGTGGCTATCAGCCTCGCCTTCCTGATCTTGCGGTTGCGCAGCTTGTCGCCGCAGATTTTCAGCGCCTCGACGGCGCGGTCCATGGCGGCCTGGCCGAGCCTGCCGCTGGCTGAGAGCCCCTCGCCCAGCCTGACGATGCGCGAGAAGGCGTCGATGACGCGGAACTGACCGTGGCGGCCGGGCACCGCGACCAGCAGCCGGCAATTGTTGGTGCCGAGATCGAGTGCCGCGAACACCGGCAGTTCCTGCAGCGGCGGACGCGGCACGGTTGAAACTGGCGGCCGCGGCTGAGGCACAACCGGCGCCGGCTCGGGCACGCGGCTTGCTGGACTTGCGGCGGGCGCCGCGTGCGGTATGGCGCCGTTCCCGTCGCGCGCGAAAACCTTGCGGCCGCGCCTGCGCTTGCGGCGCTTGCGCGTCTTGCCCTTCGGCTGATCGCCCTTCTGATGCTCGGCTTGATGGTCGGCATGTCTTGCGCGCGCGCCCGCATGGTGGCTGAATCGCCCTGCGGGCGGGCCCGCCGGTCCCCCCGGCGATGCCCCAGACGTGCCCACTTCCGACGCGCCGGCGCCGGTGTCGTGGTCTTCCACTTCAATTCCTTCCGGCGCCGCGCGAACCGGAAGGACGCAGCAGGCACCTCGATTTGTTTCAAGTTGCCGACAGACTAGCAGCGCGTTTGACAATCACCAAGAGCGCATGGTCCGATTTTTGGCGACATGACGTTGAGGCATTGTCATCCCGGTTGAATAGCCGGCTTCGATCGGGCATGTCTCAAATGAGGATTGAGGGCCGGGCAACAGCAACTCATGAGCAACGCATGACGATCTCGCCATGAACTGGAGGCGGTATTTCTGGCCGGTCATCGGCATCGCGGCCGTGGTGTTCTCGCTCTGGCTGCTCGTTCACGAACTACGCGGCATCTCTATCGACGATGTCTGGGACGGCATCGCCGCCATTCCGCCGCGCGGCTGGATACTGGCGGCGCTGAGTTCGGTGGTCGCCTATGCCTCGCTCGCCGGCTACGACCATATCGCGCTGCTCCACATCGGCAAAAAAGTGTCGTGGCTGTTCGTGACGCTCTGTTCCTTCACCACCTACGCGCTGTCGCACAATATCGGCGGCTCGGTGATCTCGGGCGCGGTGATCCGCTACCGCGCCTATGGCACGAGGGGCCTCACCGGCCAGGATGTCGGCGTTCTGGTGGCGATCTGCTGGATCACCTTCGTGCTCTCCAGCCTGCTTGTCGGGGGCCTCGTGCTGGTGCTGGAGCCTCAGATCATCGGCCGCTTCTCCGGCACCCCGCATCGCGGGCCTGCAATAGCCGCCGGCCTTGCCATGCTGATCCTGGTCGGGGCCTATATCTTCGGCAGCTGGCTGCATCTGAAGCCGCTCAAGATCGGCAGCTTCCAGCTGCATTATCCGGCGCTGCCGATCGTCGCGCGGCAATTGCTGATCGGCCCGGTCGAGCTGCTGGCGGCGGCGGCCATCATCTATTTTGCCCTGCCGGCGGCCGGCAATCCGGGCTATTTCGTCGTGCTCGGCGTGTTCATGGTGTCCTTCTCGGTGGGGTTGCTGTCGCATGCGCCGGGCGCGCTCGGCGTGTTCGAGGTGGTCTTCCTCACCGGCTTTTCGGACATGGACCCGGTGGGAGTGCTCGCCGCGCTCCTGGTGTTCCGCCTGTTCTACCTGATCATCCCGCTGCTGATCGGCCTCTGCATGGTGCTGCTCTTCGAGCATTCGCAATACAGCCGCGGCGAAGGCTGAGCCTTCCCAAGCGCCCTCGCCGCGCCAATGAAAAAAGGCAGCGATTGAACTGCGGCGCGGGGTTGACTATTTTCGAGCGGCGGCTACAAGGCAGCGCTCGCGGCGCATGAGCCGCCCGCTTCGCGCGTTACCGGACGCGCCTGCTGGGGAATAGGTTAACGGTAGACCAGCGGACTCTGACTCCGTTAGTCCTGGTTCGAATCCAGGTTCCCCAGCCAAGCAATTTCAAGGATTTATGAGGACTTAGACACCGGCCTCCATGTCGCGTTTATGTCGCGTCAAGCGCCGAGCAGCGACTTTTCTGCCGCCGCCAATGCAGCCATCGTCATCAGCGCTTTGCCGCACTAGCCGGTATGGTGATCAGGGCCCAATTGCCGCCATCGCCATTATGAACAGCGCTCCTATGTTAACCAGTCTTTGCGTCAAAGGATCAACCGGGAGCGGTTCTTTCGCCATTGGGAAATAACGCAACGGAAGACTTTTCCGACGCGTGGCCCGCTGCCTCACGGTGGCGGGCTTTGCCTTTCCCGATTTCGTGTCAACCGCCTACGGCAAATAGATGAGCCTACGTCTCCAATCGATAGGATGAAGCCATTGTGGCCCGATGCTATTTGGGGGACGGCAACCCGGTTTTGCAGCTCTAGAAGCCAGTTGGCTTTACGGGTTGAATATGAGCAAAACCACTCTCATTGCTATTGCTATCCTGGCGATCAGCGTCGGCTATGCCGAAGCCAAAGACCGTAAGGTCACACCAGTTTGCACTGCGTCAAGCCGACCCTTCGAGGTCCTGGCTGGCAAGTGTTTTCTCGTCAAAGGTTCGATGATCTATGGCGACATCGCCGATCTCTCCCAGATAATCCCCTTTGGGTGGTAGGCAACGGACCGGTGTGGCCGCCATTTTTCGCCAGAATCACTTACGATAGCTTCCAACAGTCGTCGCGATCTCCGGCACGCCGGTGCCGGCGATCGCAATCGGCGCGACTGCCGTGATAAAGCCGCCCCACCGCGGCAATGCGGACTATGCCGGCAGAGCGCCGGACTTCTTGGCCGTCCAGGTGGCGATATAGTCCATCAGGCCGGGGCTGAGGCAGTCATAGGGCTCGAGCCCGATCGATCTCAGCTGGGCGCGGATGCCGTCCATGCGGCTCGGGTCGACGCCGGATTCGATGATCGAGGAGACGAAGGCGGCGAAGCCCGGCGGCGACCAGCCATCCTCCTCGAAGCGCTCGGGATGGATGAAGGACAGGCCCTTGAAGGCATGGTCGCGCTCGACCGGGCCGTACATGTGGACGCCGCAGCCGGTGCAGGCATGGCGCTGGATCAGCGCGCTGGGGTCCACCACCTTCAGCTTGTCGCCGTTCTCGGTGACGGTGACATCGCCGGTGGCGGCGACGGCAACCACCGAGAAGAGGGCGCCTTCCGGCTTCCAGCACTTGGTGCAGCCGCAGGCGTGGTTGTGGGCGATCTGGCCCTTGACCTTCACCTTGACCGGATTGCTGGTGCAGGCGCAGACCAGCGTGCCGCCGGTGAAGGAAGCGCTTTCCTTGGGCAGCCCGTTGTCGATCCTCGGATGCAGTTTTTCGGCCATTTCCTTCCTCCCATGTTGAACCACAACGGTCGCGGGCATGATCGCCCCGCGGCCCCTTTGGCATTGCTTCAGTAAATTACGACGCTCCTGATCGACTTGCCCTCATGCATGAGGTCGAAGCCCTTGTTGATGTCGTCCAGCGTCAGCGTATGGGTGATCATCGGGTCGATCTGGATCTTTTTCTCCATGTACCAGTCGACGATCTTCGGCACGTCGGTGCGGCCGCGCGCGCCGCCGAAGGCGGTGCCCATCCAGGTGCGGCCGGTGACCAGCTGGAACGGCCTGGTCGCAATCTCCTGGCCGGCGCCGGCGACGCCGATGATGACCGACTTGCCCCAGCCGCGATGCGAGGCTTCCAGCGCCTGGCGCATCACCTTGGTGTTGCCGGTG
>NZ_JAVIIW010000058.1:0-39185 GCF_033977205.1 Mesorhizobium album
TCAGCTTCACCGACGAGAAGGCGCCGCGGCGTCGGATCGCACCGCAGGCGGTTGCCCGGTTCAAGGAGCGCGTACGGGCGCTGACGATGCGGACGCGGGGTGCCAGCCTCGCGCAGATAGCCAAGCAGCTGTCGCTCTATCTGAAAGGATGGCGCGGCTACTTCGGCTTCTGCCAAACCCCGTCGGTGTTGAGCCGCCTCGACCGGTGGATCAGGCGCAGGCTTCGATCCATCGCCTGGAAGCAATGGAAGCGCGGACCCACCCGCTTTGCGGAGCTGCGTCGCCGCGGCGTCGGGCGCGATCTGGCGGCACAAACCGCCAGCAGCGCGCTCGGACCCTGGCGCATCAGCAACAGCCCCGCGCTCGCCATGGCACTGCCAAACGCATTCCTCGCAGCCATCGGCCTCGCTTCCCTCACATCCGCAAAAACCGCATAACCAACCGAACCGCCCTGTACGGACCCGTACGCAGGGTGGTGTGGGAGGGGCGGGGCCGCAAGGCTCCCCCCTATCCCGATTGGTAGCGGCAGTCGCGCTCCTGGCAGGCTAGGACGTCAGTTTCGGCAGGCGGGCCGCCAGCGCATCGACGGTGAGCCGTACCTTCAACGGCAGATGCGGCGTCTGCAGCCAGAGCGCGTGGCAGTCGTAGAGATAATCCGCCTGGTCAGGCAGCAGCCGGACAAGCGTGCCGGCCTCGACGCGATGGCGCACCAGCCAGTATGGCAGCCAGGCGAGACCCATGCCGTCGGTCGCGGCATCAGCGATCGCGTCGAGGTCGTCGAGCCGCAGCCGCCCAGCCGGCGCGATCTCCGCCACCGAGCCGTCGTCGCGCGGGAACAGCCACGGCTGCAGCGCCTGGCCGAGCCGCCGGTAGATAATCGCCTGATGGCCGGCAATGTCTTCGAGCTGAAGCGGCCGGCCGAATCTCTCGATATAGGACGGCGAAGCGCAGACGATCATGGGCTGGCGCGCGACGCGACGCGCAATGATGCCGGCCCTGTCGTCAAGCGTTCCGGTGCGGATCGCCAGATCCAAGCCGTCCTCGACAAGGTCGGCAAAACGGTCGCTGAGCGACAGGTCGAGCTCTAGCGTCGGATAGCGGCGCGCGAGCTCGAGCAGGATCGGGGTGACGCAGTGGCGGCCGAAATGCGCCGGCATGGTCACCCGCAGCTTGCCGCGCGGTTCCGACAATTGGTCGGCCGCCAGCGCATCCGCGGCTTGCGCCTCCGCCAGAACCATCCTGCAGCGCTCGTAATAGGCGCGCCCGAAATCGGTCAGGCTCTGGCGGCGCGTCGTGCGGTTGAGGAGACGCACGCCCAGGCGTTCCTCGAGGAAGCGGACATGCTTGCCGACCATCGGGCCCGATAGGTCGAGCGCCGCCGCGGCGGCCGCGAACGAGCCGAGGTCGACCGCCCTGACGAACACTTCCATGCTTTCGAGGCGATCCATATTCAAAACCAACCGTTTCGACTGTTCTGCCCACCGCGCGATTTATCCCTTCTACATATCGCTGCATAGTCCATTCCATCGATTGGATTTGGAGTTGAATGGATGGCGCGCATTGTTCGCTTTCACTGTCACGGTGGTCCGGAAGTGCTGCGCATCGAGGAGGTCGAGGTCTCGCCGCCCGGCCCGGGCGAGGTGCGGATCCGCGTCAAGGCGCTGGGCTTGAACCGCGCCGAGGCCTCGATGCGTAACGGCACGTACATCGAGACGCCGGCGCTGCCCTCGGGCCTCGGCCTCGAGGCGGCGGGCATCGTCGAGGCGCTGGGCGAGGGCGTCGATGGTTTCGCGACGGGCGATGCCGTGAGCATCATCCCGCCGCGCTCGATAGCGCGCTGGCCGGCCTATGGCGAGCTCATCACCGTCCCGGTCGAGCTCGTCGTGAAGCATCCGCCGTCGCTTGGTTTCGAAGCGGCCGCCGCGACATGGATGCAGTATCTCACCGCCTATGGCGCGCTGGTCGACACCGCTCGTCTCGGCCGGAATGACTTCGTCGTCGTCACCGCTGCGTCGAGCAGTGTCGGCCTCGCCGCCATCCAGATCGCCAAGAAGCTCGGCGCCATACCGGTTGCCGTCACCCGGACATCGTCCAAGAAGGCAGCGCTGCTCGACGCCGGCGCCGCTGATGTCGTGGCCTCGCAGGAGGAGGATCTGGAAGCGCGGCTGAAGGAGATCGCGCCGCAGGGCGTGCGCGTCGTCTTCGATGCGGTCGGTGGCCCGATCTTCAGGCCGCTGGCGGCGGCGATGTCGCGCGGCGGCATCCTCATCGAATATGGCGGCCTGAGCCCCGAGCCAACGCCGTTCCCGCTCTTCGATGTGCTGGCCAAGACGCTGACACTGCGCGGCTATCTCGTCCACGAAATCACCGGCGATGCGGCGCGGCTGGAAGCGGCTAAGCGCTTCATTCTCGACGGCCTCGCATCGGGCGCGCTGAGGCCGGTGATCGCGAGGACCTTCCCGTTCGACAAAATCGTCGAGGCGCATCGCTTCCTGGAATCGGGCGAGCAGTTCGGCAAGATCGTCGTGACGGTTTGAGGCCCCAAAGAAAATGGGATGAGTTGTCGGGAGCCGTGTTCGTCGTTCGTCCTCTAGGTGCAAAGAAAGATCGTCGCGATCGTGCACATCACCCTCGCCAATCATGCACCCGGAGCCTTCCAATGATCCTCACCATCACCGCCTTTGAACGCTCGCCTGATGGCGGCAGGGGGCAGGCGCGTGACATGCGCGTTCGCTGGGCGCTCGAGGAAGTCGGCCAACCCTACGACGTTCGCCTTGTCTCGTTTGCCGCGATGAAGGAACCCGCGCATCGCGCGCTGCATCCGTTCGGGCAGATCCCGACCTATGAAGAAGGCGATCTCGCCTTGTTTGAGTCAGGCGCGATCGTGTTCCACATCGCGGAGCGCCATGCCGGCCTGCTGCCTGAGAACGCAAACGCCCGGGCGCGCGCCATCACATGGATGTTTGCCGCGCTGAGCACAGTGGAACCGCCGATCCTGGAACGCGAAAGCGCCGTGCTCCTCGAAGGCGACGCGCCTTGGCAGGCTGAGCGCCTGCCCATCGTCGAGGATCGCATACGCAAGCGGCTCAGCGATCTCTCTCGTCACCTCGGCGATGCCGACTGGCTCGACGGTGCCTTCAGCGCCGGCGACCTGGTCATGGTCGGGGTGCTGCGCAGGTTGAACAGGTCGGGGCTGCTGGACGAATTTCCGAACCTCGCCGCCTATGTCGCCCGCGCCGAAGCGCGCCCCGCCTTCAAGCGCGCCATCGCTGCCCAGCTGGCGGTTGCCGCCGCGGCGTCGAGCGGCTGATCGGGCCGCTCCGGGTTGATTGCCCAATATCCGGCTGCGTTGCGGAAAGCGTCCGCCGGTTCGCTTAAAGGGGGCTAGCCGCGCTTTTTCACGACGCCGTACAGCACGTTGCGGTTCTCGCCGAAGAACACCTGCGCCTCGACGGTGTTACGGTCGACGCTGGCATTGATGATGTTCCACATATCGGCCTCCGACCGCAGCAGCAACACCCAGTCCATGAACGTTTCCCGGTACCCGGCGTCAGGATTGCCCACGGCGTAGTTCGCGAACAGGAACGTCCCATTGGGCTTCAACATCTGCAAGCAGGTCTTCGTCAGCTTTACCGCGACGTTGTGTGCAAGATAGTCGTAAAGGCCGGAGGCGTAGATGAGATCGAATTTGCCAAGCTTTTGGCTCCTGGTGAGGACGGTTCGCACCGAACCGTCGACCGCCTCGACCGCGGTGCCCTGGAATTCGCGCGCGATCAAGCCGACGCTCAGGGGATCCTGATCGAGCGCAACCCAGCGCTTGAGACGCCCTTCAGCCAGCGCGGTCGAACGATTGGCCTCCCGCAAATGGCCGGCAGCGATCGCCAGGACCTCGGTTTGCGATCCATTCTTGGCCGCGGTCTCATCGACATAGCGGGTCAGAAGATCGCGCCGTTCGCGTGCTGCGATGCACGACGGTACGTTCTGGGTATGACTATAGAGCGCCTTGCCGATTTCCGAGGCGTTCGCCACGCTGTCGGCCACGTGCGGATCGCAATAGATGTAGTCGAGCAGCTGCGCGTCGCCGGAATAGCCCCTGGGCTTGGTGAAGGACCACCGCGTCAGCGGATCTTCCAGAAAATATTCCAGGATCGGGTGGTTCTGCGCCACCGGTATCAATGCTTGCCAAACGTCGGGGCGAACCTTGGATCGCAGCGCGTTGAGGGTCGACAGCAGGCGGCGAACGGTCTCGGCCGGGTTCTTTCCTTGTTCGATCTGCTGGCTTGTCGCGTGCAGAATGAGCGCAAGCTCGGCGCGGGCGGTTTCGAACGCTTCGCCATGATGCTCGGGCGTTCGATGAAGATTGCCCGCGATCAACTCGGCGGTAATTAGGCTTTCGCCATCAAGGACAGTTTGCACGCGTCACCCCATAGTTAACAGTCAGTTAACTTATTGCGTAGAATGCTCGATTTGCCAATCTGGGGCCGAGCGCATTTTAGCGGTATGATTAATTTCCCGTTAACCATCTCTGCTCTTTGGGCGCCTTGCGGCTCGGATTCCTGGTTCCAGTTAACGCAAACTTGTCTTGCGCCAGTGCATTTGATTGCGTGGCAAATCGTGTCTCAGGAGTCGGCCCGCGTGGGGGCAGAAGCTGGAAAGGAGTTCGGAACGCAAAACCCCTGTCAGCCGGGGCTTATTGCGAACGAACGCGTGTCATCCGGATTGGCCGATATGGCGCATGTGGAACCGTACGAACCCCGCTACGAGCCGGGGCCTGACGAGCTCCGCATCCTTTACCGAAAGGAAGCCCAGGCGAAGCGGAGGACGGAAGCCAGGCCAGGGCTATGGATGGCCGTTGCCATCTATCTGCTGTTTTCGGCAACGGATCTGCTGCTGATACCTGATGTGGCAGCCTATACGATTGTGGCGCGCTTTGCCGTCGGAATCACCGCGCTGTTGACTTTGGAAGAACAACTTCGCCGCGGGGCCGCGACGGAATGGCTCGATGTGACCTGCGCCGGGGCCATCATCTTTGGATATATCGGTTGGCTTTGCCCGGCATTCATGGGTGCAAACAGAGAAAGCGTCGCTTACTACATGGTGTTCGGCACTATATTCATGATGAGTGCCAATCTATTCTTCACGCTAAGCTTTAAATTATCGATTATCACGTCAACTATAATATTATGCATATTATATATAGTAAATTACCTTGTGCCGGCTACGCTAACATACAAATTGGTATTTGGAACCTTCTATATCTCGTGCTTCACGTTCACGTCATATGTGAACTGGAAGCTGAATGGAGAGCGTTACAACGTCTTCCTGAACGCCTTGGAAGCCAAAATTCAGCACAACGAGGCCACCGAACGCGGCAAGGCCCTGCTGCGACTGTCGCGGACGGATCCGCTCACAGGTCTGGAGAATCGGCGGGCGATCGACGAGAAGCTGCGCGACTGCTGGAGTGACTGGCAAAGGCTTGGCAACCGTTTTGCCGCGATCCTTATCGACGTGGACTTCTTCAAGAAATTCAACGACTGTTACGGCCATCAGGAAGGCGACCGTTGCCTGATCCAAGTCGCCAATGCCCTTAGCGATCTTGTCAGACAATATGATGGCTCGATCGGGCGCTATGGCGGTGAGGAATTCATCGTCCTGGCTCGCATGGACAAAAAGGACCAAGTCGCGGATCTTGCGGAAGCCATTCGCCGCACGGTGGAGAGCCTTGCGCTTCCCCACGAGTTGCGGCGGGACGGTATCTCGATCGTCACGGCGAGCGTCGGCGCCGCGTTCACCAGGGCGCAGGCCGGCGCCAAGCTGGAAAAGATCATTCATGAGGCCGACCGCGCGCTCTATCTGGCAAAAGCCGGAGGCAGGAATTGTGCCCGGCTGTTTGATCCGACCGATCCCCAAAGCAGCGACGAGAGTGAGAACATCGCGGCCTTGCTGAAAATCGCGATTGGCCAGAATCTCGTCTCGCTCGTTTATCAGCCCATCCAGGATGTCGCGTCGGGCAAGGTCGAAGCCGTGGAGGCTTTGATGCGCCTCAAAATGCTGGACGGCACTTTGGTTCCGCCGAGCCTGTTCATTCCCGTGGCGGAAAGAACCGGCGCCATCCTGGAACTCGGGCGCTGGGCGATAAGGACGGTGTGCGCCGAGCTCCTGGCGGACGATCACATCCGCGTCGTCAGCGTCAATGTCTCTCCCATTCAGCTCAAGACACCTGGTTTCGCAACCTCTGTCGCCAGCATCTTGGGCGAGACCGGCGTGGCCGGCAGCAGGCTGGCCTTCGAAATTACCGAAGGCCTCGAGATGGAGATGCATTCGGACGTTCTGCGCTGCATCAACGACTTGAAAGTACTGGGGATCAAGATATGGCTTGATGACTTCGGGACGGGCTTCGCAGGCCTTTCGTGGCTTCGCCTCATCGATTTCGATACGGTCAAGATCGACCGCTCGTTTCTTCACGACTGCGGCACTTCGAGGGGCATGGCAATGCTCCAGGACATTATCGCCCTGGTCCGCAATCGCGGCCACAAAATCCTGGTCGAAGGGGTGGAAACTGACGAGCAGATGGCGCTTATGCGCGATTTCGGCATCGACAAGGTCCAAGGTTATCGTGTTGGCCGCCCCGCTCCCGCCGCAAGTTTTCAGGCAAAGCGGGCCATCCAGAAACGTCCGTTTACCGTCCTAAAGTCCGCATGACGGCGGCGCAGGCGGTGAGTGGCGGCCGCGTCGACGCAAAACAGGACGGTGTGAGGTTTGCCTGTTCGGGGGAGGAACCGGCACGGCCCGGAATTGAGGCCGGGCGAAAGGTCAGGACTCTTTTTCGGCAATCATCTCGAACCGCTCTATCTCGCAATGCTGGGAGATCACCGCCAGCACCTCCATCGAAGGCTCCATGATTTCGGGCTGTTTCCAATCGAGCTTGAAGGAGAACACAAAGCGATTGCGCCCGGTGTCGTGCTCCATGCCGACGAAGTGCGCGGCATAGCCGAGCGGCCGTACCATATCCTGGAGATCGGGCGGCGAACTCTGCGGCCAAGACACGGAAACGATCGCCTTGTGGTCGCGCGAGATCTTGAGATCCACCCATTTCAGCGCCTGCAGCGTCACCAGGGTCATCACCGTCGCTATCGCGCCGAGGCCGAACTGGCCGCCGCCGAAGGCGAGCCCGATCATGGTCATGATCCACATCGTGGCCGCGGTGGTGACGCCGGTGACGAGATCGCCGCGCCGCAGGATGGTGCCGCCGCCAATGAAGCCGACCCCGGTGAGCACGCCGAGCGCAAAGCGCAACACATCCATGCGCACGAAGGTATCCGGTCCCTTGCCGATCATGTCGAGCAGCATGTTTGCCTGGACCATGGCAACGCAGGCCGCAAGACCGACCAATATGGTCGTCCGCAGCCCGGCGGAATGGCCGCGCGCCTCGCGGTTCAGGCCGATGAGGAAACCGGCGAGCAAAGTCAGCAGCAGCCGCCCGACGAGGTCAGGCCAGGTCGGGTGTAGCGGCATACCGCAGCAGAGCGACTCGAACATCGATTGTCAGGGCGGCGTTAGCTCGCGGCGCCTCCAATGTCTCTGGGGTGTTCAACTAGACCGGGCCACGGATGGTTCCTTAGCCGATGCGGGAGAACGTCCGGGGGGTGATAGTCCTTCACCGGACAGCAAAGCTGAGCAGCAGCGCCAGCACGACGATGCCGACTAACCCGGCGATAAAGATGATGCGGCGGGTGCGCGTGCGCAGGATGATTTCGCCCTGTCTGGCATCCTGACCGGAAAAGACCCGTCGGCCTTCCTTGTCGCGATCCTCGCTCATTGCCTGCTCCTTCGCTGTGCGGACGAGCATGAGAGGTGTCGATGGAGGAACCGATTTGCCGGCACGAGGTTCCGCCGAATTCGTGCTGGCCGGGGGCGGCAGGGCGCATAAGGCTCCCGCGACCGGACGCAGCCGGACGCGGGAGATGCTGGGTAAGGCGAAATTTCGAGTGGAGACGGCCCGACTTGGAGCGCTTTGGCCATTTCCGACAAGGGCTCGGCTTGATCTTCGGCGCCCGTTGCGAAATTTAAAACGTTTGCAATTCCACAAAAGCCAATTACAAACGTTTCAACACTGAATTCGGGAGGAACGATTGCCGGCCCGTGTCACGACGCTGAAAGAGCTTGCTGCGAGCCTCGGCCTGTCGATCACGACAGTGTCTCGGGCGCTTGCCGGCCATCAGCAGATCGCGTTGAAGACGCGCGAGCGCGTTGCCCAGGCGGCGCGCCAGGCAGGCTATGTGCCCAACACCGCCGCGCGCACACTGGTTTCCGGCCGCAGCGGCTTCGTCGGTCTGGTGCTGCCTATCCGCGGTCCAAACCTGGTCGATTCCTTCCTCGGCGAGTTCGTTACTGGGCTGGGCGAAGGCCTGGTGCCGCATGGCACCGATCTCATCCTCGCCACGGCAGCGCAAGATCAGGCCGAGATCACGGTATTGCGCCACGTCGTCGAATCCGGACGCGCCGATGGCGTCGTCGTCACCCGCATTGCCGAGGTCGACGAGCGGCTCGCCTATCTGCGTGGGCGTGGCTTTCCGTTCGTCGCGCATGGCCGGCTGCTCGACAGCGATTTCGACTACAACTGGCTCGACACCGATGGCGCGCATGCCTTCGGCGAAGCCTTCGATATGCTCTACGATCTCGGCCACCGGCATTTCGGCCTGGTGACGATTTCCGAGCCGATGACGTTCCGGCATTTACGGCAGGATGGTCTCGCCGCCGCAATCGCCCGACGCGGCGATCCATCGGTGCGGCTCGACGTGGCGACCGCCCCGCGCTTCGATCGCGGCGCTCGCATCCAGGCCGTCAACCGGATGCTGCAGGCTCCCGACAGGCCTACGGCGATTGTCGCCCTGTTCGATGAACTGGCGCTGACGGTGATGGAGGAGGCGGTGCGCGCCGGCCTCAATGTGCCGCGCGACCTCTCCGTCATCGGCTTCGACAACGTCGTCGCCTCGGTCTATGCGCCCCCGGGTCTCACCACCTTCGACGCCTCGATCCGCCAGTGCGCGCGCGAGATTGCCGAGATGCTGCTCACCGTCATCGCCGACAAGACGGCCGAGCCGCTGACGCGGCTGATCCGGCCGACGCTGGTGCCACGGGCCAGCCATGGAGTCGCGCCTCGAACAAGAAGCTGACGCCGCTATGACGGCGCCCATACAGGGAGGAAGAGCATGAAGACCATGTTGAAGAAAGCGGCGGGTGCCGCGTTGGCACTATCGCTTGCCGTTGGCGGTGCCCATGCCCAGCAGGTGCTGTTCTGGTCGACACAGGCGCGCCCTGTCGAGGAGACGCAAAAGATGCGGGACGAGGTGCTCAAAGGCTTCGAGGGTCCGGTCGATTATCAAGTCGCCGAGGACGGCCCCTGGCTCACCCGCCTGCAGGCCGAGTTGCAGGCGGGCTCCGGCACCATCGGCCTGCTCGGCGGCCTGCATGGCGACTTCTCCACCATGGGCGCCAACCTCGTCGACCTGTCCGGCGTCGATGTCGGCCAGGCCAAGGTCAACGAGGCCTACAGGAAGCTCGGCATGCTTGGCACCAGCGAGCAGAAATACATGCCGTGGATGCAGGCCACCTACCTGATGGCGGCCAACAAACAAGCGCTGCAATATCTGCCTGACGGCGTCGATCTCAACACCATCACCTACGACCAACTAATCGCATGGGTGAAGAACATCGCCGAAAAGACCGGCTCGCCGAAGTTCGGCTTTCCGGCCGGTCCGAAAGGGCTGAAGCACCGCTTCTTCGAGGGTTTCCTCTATCCGTCCTACACCGGCTCGATGGTGACCAAGTTCCGCTCGGCGCAGGCGGAGACGGCATGGAACAAGTTCAAGGAGCTGTGGCAGTACACCAACGCGAATTCGACCAACTACGCCTTCATGCAGGAACCGCTGCTGTCAGGCGAGGTATGGGTGGCGTTCGACCACGTTGCGCGGCTTGCCGATGCCTTCAACAAGAAGCCCGACGAGTTCGTCGCCTTCCCGGCGCCGGCCGGCCCAGCCGGCCGCGGCTTCATGCCGGTGGTGGCCG
The DNA here is from genome assembly GCF_033977205.1 of Mesorhizobium album. NCBI lineage: Bacteria > Pseudomonadati > Pseudomonadota > Alphaproteobacteria > Hyphomicrobiales > Phyllobacteriaceae > Mesorhizobium > Mesorhizobium album. The sequence goes on from NZ_JAVIIW010000058.1 coordinate 10,069, forward strand.
GTGTGGCAATTCCCAAAACCTCGCCCGACATGAACAAGGCCAAGGCGCTGGTCGCCTATATGCTGAAGCCGGAGACGCAGATCGCGACACTGAAGGCGACCAATTTCTTCCCCGTCGTCGACGTCAAGCTGCCCGATGACATGCCGGCCTCGGTGAAGGCGTTCGGCCCGGCGATCGGTGCAATGACTGGCGCTCGCGACGCGCTGCCGGCGCTGCTGCCGATGGGGCTTGGCGATCTCGGCGGCAAGTTCAACCAGGTCTACACTGACAGCTTCGAGCGCATCGTGCTCGGCGGCGAGGATGTGCATGGTGTGCTCGAACAGCAGGCGGCCGCGCTCAAGGCGATCATCGACCAGGCCAAGGCGCCGTGCTGGGCACCCGACAAGCCATCCGAAGGCGCTTGCCCGGTCGACTAGACCATGATCCCGAAAAGTGGAAGCCGGTTTTCGGAAAAGATCATGGTCAAACAATAAGATAATCCTCCCGAGGGGGCGCCCGGAGCTTGTTGCGCTCCGGGCGCCCGGACCGCAACATTCGACCGCAGCATCGAAGGACATCACCAATGCACGGCAAGGCTCTGCCCTATCTGCTGCTGATGCCGGCGAGTTTGTTCCTGTGCGTCTTCTTCCTCTACCCGTTCGCGCTGGTCGCCTTCGAGGCGGTGACCCGCGACGGCGTCTTCACCCTCGACAATTTCCGCACCATGGCCGGCAGTTGGAAGTTTCCGGTCACCGTTCGCAACACGCTGCTGCTTGCGGCAATCGTCGTGCCAATCCAGCTTGTCATGGCGCTCGCGATGGCAAGTGTGGTGTCGCGGCTTGAGAGCGGGCGAAGCGCGGCGCTTTACATCTTCGCCATTCCGCTTGGCATTTCCGACCTCGCCGCCGGTTTGATCTGGCTCGCCATCTTCGACCAGTCGGGCTTTCTCAACACACTGCTCTCGGGGCTCGGCATCGTCGATCGGCCGATCATGTTCCTCGGCTATCAGAGCAAGCTGACCATCTTCATCGCCGTGGCGCTCGCCGAGATCTGGCGCGCCACCGCGATCATGATGGTCATCCTGGTCGCCGGCATGGGCTTGATCCCGAAAGAGTATTACGAGGCGGCCGAAGTGTTCGGCGCCGGCCCGTGGAAGCGCTTCGCGCGTATCACACTGCCGTTGCTCCGCCCCAGCCTGCAGACGGCAGTCATCCTGCGCGTCATCCTTGCCTTCGAGGTCTTTGCCGTCGTCGCTGCCCTTGGCGGTACCAATCTGCCGGTACTGATGGGCGAAACCTACAACTGGCAGTTCGCGCTGCAGGACCGCAATGTCGCAGCGGCCTCGGCGCTGCTCATCCTCGCCATCTCGATCGGCTTCACGCTGTTCTTCCTGAGAGTGCTGCGCGTGCCGAAGGAGGCACGGATATGAAGGAGGCACGCATATGAGCGCCGTCGCCGAAGCGCCGGTCGTCGCCGCTGCCGCCGATGCGCGCAAGGCCGGCGGCTGGCTGCTGGTCGCCACCACCATCCTGCTTTGCGTCTGGGTGCTGCTGCCGATCTATCTGTTGATCGTCAACGCGCTGTCGTCGCCGCAACAGGTCACCGCTTTCCCCAAGCGCTTCTTCCCGTCCTTCGATCTCGGCAGCCTATCCTTCTTCATCAATTTCGCCGGTGTCGCCAGGGCGCTGTGGAACTCGGTGCTCGTCGCCACGCTGACGATGATCCTGGCCATAGGTTTCGGCGCGCCGGCCGGCTACGCGCTGTCGCGCTTCGACTTTCCGGGCAAGGGCACGTTCCGCTTCCTGGTGCTGATGACGCGGGCCTTTCCATTGCCGCTGCTGGCGCTGCCACTGGCGGTGATGTTCATCCGCACCGGCCTCGACGACACCGCGATCGGACTGGCGCTGGTGCACACCACGCTGGCGCTGCCCTTCGCAGTGCTCATCACCTTCTCGCTGTTTTCCGGCATTCCGGTCGAACTGGAGGAAGCGGCCTGGACGCTCGGCTGCACCCGTTGGCAGGCCTTTCGCAAGGTCATCCTGCCGTTAGCTCTGCCAGGCATTGCCGCGTCGGCCGTGTTCGCCTTCACCATTTCCTGGAACGAGGTCTTCGCCGCCGCCGTGCTCACCATTGAGAACCGCACGCTGACCGCCTTCCTGCTGCAGAGCCTCGGCGAGTCTCCGCTCTATCTCAAATTCGCCGGCGGTGCGGCTCTGGTTGTGCCGGCGCTGATCTTCATCTTCGCCGTCAGGAAATATCTGTTCGCCATGTGGGGGATCGCCAACCGATGAGGTGCGGGATGGAGACGGCTCATGGCTGAAATCGCCTTAAAGCGAGTGGCCAAGCGCTTCGGCGGCTTCGCCGCGCTGCACCAGATCGACCTCACCATCGCCGATCAGGAATTCATGGTGCTGCTCGGCGCCTCCGGCTGCGGCAAGACCACCCTGCTCAGGATCGTTGCCGGGCTGGAGACGCCGAGCCAGGGCGAGGTCTGGATCGGCGGCCGCCGCGTCGACCATCTGCCGCCGCGCGACCGCGGCATCGCCATGGTGTTCCAGAACTATGCCGTCTTCCCGCATCTGACTGTGTTCGAGAACATCGCCTTCGGCCTGCGCATGAAGAAGCTGCCGCAGGCCGACGTCGAGCGCCGTGTCGGCCGCACCGCCGAGCTCATGCATATCGAGCAACTCCTGAAACGCTATTCGGGTCAGCTCTCCGGCGGCCAGCGCCAGCGCGTCGCCGTCGCCCGCGCGCTTGCCATGGAGCCCGACGTCATCCTGATGGACGAGCCGCTGTCGAACCTCGACGCGCTGCTGCGGCTAGAGATGCGCGCTGAGCTGAAGGGCGTGCTGGCCGCATCGAAGACCACCACCATTTATGTCACCCACGACCAGGTCGAGGCGATGAGCCTCGCCGACCGCATCGCCGTCATGCATCAGGGCCGCATCGTCCAGGCCGCTTCGCCGGTCGAGGTCTATCGCAATCCGGCCGCCCGCTTTGTCGGCTCCTTCATCGGTAACCCGCCGATGAATTTCATCCCCGCGACCAAGGCCGCGAACGGCGGTTGGACAGTCGCTGGGCTGACGCTGCCCGGCCCGAAATCGGACAAGCAAAAGATCGAGTTCGCTATCCGCCCCGAGGATGTCGACGCCGGTACGGAGGGGCTGGAGGCCATGGTGCGGGTCATCGAGCCGCTCGGGCCGCATACGCTGGTCACTTGCGATGTCGAGGGCGGCCTGTTTCGCGCCGTGCTGGACTCAAGCGCCACTGTTGCCGTTGGCGACCGCCTGCGGCTCGCCCCGAAGTCCGGCCGCATCCGTTGGTTCGACCCTGAAACGACGAATGCCCTCTGATCCCGAGAGACCCAAAGACCTTCCATGACTGTTCCTGCCAAGAATGACATCATCGCCCGCGCCGTCGAGGTGCTGAAGGAAAACGACCACGGCGACTACACCATCCCGACGAAGGGGCTCTATCCGTTCCAGTGGAACTGGGATTCGTGCCTCACCGCGCTCGGTCTCGCCCACTACGACGAGGCGCGCGCCTGGACCGAGATCGAGACCTTGTTCGCGCATCAATGGCCCGACGGCATGGTGCCGCACATCGTCTTCCATGTCTCGAACGACGGCTATTTTCCAGGACCCGAGGTCTGGCGGACCGGCCGCCCCACCGCCACCTCCGGCATCACCCAGCCGGCGGTCGCCGGCTTTGCCGTGCGGCGCCTATTCGACCGCGCCAGGGACAGGAAGGCCGCCGCCGAACGTGCACGCGCGCTGCTGCCCAGGATCGATGCCTGGCACCGCTGGTTCTACGAGAACCGCGACCCGAAGGGCCAGGGGCTGGCCGCCATCATTCATCCCTGGGAGTCCGGCCGCGACAATTCGATCGACTGGGACGACGCCTTCGAGCGTGTTCCGACCGAGGGCGTCGAGCCCTACACCCGCCGCGACATCCTGCATGCCGATCCGGCGCATCGTCCGACCAAGGCGCAGTACGATCGCTATCTCTGGCTGGTGCAGCATTTTCGCGGGCTGGGCTGGGACAATGCGCGCCTGCACGACGCCTCACCATTCCAGATCGTCGACCCCGGCTTCAACGCCATCCTGATCCGTGCCTCGGCCGACCTTGCAGACCTCGCCGAAGTGCTCGGCGAGACAACCATCGCCGAGGCCAACCGCGCCCGCGCCGAAAAGGGCCTGGCGGCGATGGAGCGGCTGTGGAGCGAGGCGCACGGCCAATATCTCTGTCTCGACCGCGTCGCCGGAAAGCTGGTCGACAGCGCTTCAGTCGGCGGCATCCTCCCGGCTTTCGCGGCCATCTCGGAGGCTCGGGCTGCTGCGATCTCCGGCACCATCGAGCGCCTGGCCGGCAAGGCGCGCTTTATCGTGCCGTCGCATGATCCCGGCGATCAGCGCTTCGACGCCAAGCGCTACTGGCGCGGCCCGGTCTGGCTGGTGGTCAACTACATGATCGCCGACGGCCTTGCCGCCGCGGGCCATGTGGAGGTTGCTCGGCGTATCACCCGATCAAGCCTCGACCTGATCACCGAAAGCGGTTTTGCCGAGTACTACGATCCGCTAAACGGCGCGCCACTCGGCGGCGGCCGCTTCACCTGGACGGCGGCGATGGTGATCGAATTTTTGCGCGGCGCGTAAGCACACGCCGGAATGACGAAAATGGGCAGGAACCTTGTCGGCTCCTGCCCAGTGTCGTTCGGGATTGCGAAGTCGGCCCAACTCAGCCGAATTTCGGGTCGAGGCTGCCCGACTTGTAGCGCTTGGCCATATCCGACAGCGGGATCGGCTTGATCTTCGGCGCGTTGCCGGCGGTGCCGAACTGCTCGAAGCGCTCCTTGCAGAGCTTCTTCATCGCCGCCATGGCCGGCGTCAGATATTTGCGCGGGTCGAACTCCGACGGGTTCTCGGTCAGCACCTTGCGGATGGCGCCGGTCAGCGCCATGCGGTTGTCGGTGTCGATGTTGATCTTGCGCACGCCGTGCTTGATGCCGCGCTGGATTTCCTCCACCGGCACGCCCCAGGTCGGCTTCATCTGGCCGCCATATTTGTTGATGATCTCCTGCAGCTCCTCCGGCACCGACGAGGAACCGTGCATGACGAGATGCATGTTGGGCAGGCGGCGGTGGATCTCCTCGATCACGTTCATCGCCAGGACCGCGCCGTCCGGCTTGCGTGAGAATTTGTAGGCGCCATGGCTGGTGCCCATGGCCACCGCCAGCGCGTCGACATGGGTGTCGCGCACGAACTGCTCGGCCTGCACCGGGTCGGTCAAGAGCTGGTCGTGGCTGATCGCGCCCTCGACGCCGTGGCCGTCTTCCTGCTCGCCGCCGCCGCTCTCCAGCGAGCCGAGCACGCCGATCTCCCCCTCAACCGAGACGCCGCCCCAATGCGCCATGTCGACGACGCGGCGGGTGATGCCGGAATTATAGGCGTAGTCGGCCGGCGACTTGCCGTCTTCCTTGAGCGAGCCGTCCATCATCACCGAGGTGAAGCCATACTGGATCGCGGTGACGCAGGTGGCTTCATTGTTGCCGTGGTCGAGATGCATGCAGACCGGGATGTCGGGGTGGATTTCGACCAGCGCGTCGATCAGCTTGGCCAGCACCACGTCATTGGCATAGGCGCGGGCGCCGCGGCTTGCCTGCAGGATGACCGGCGACTTGGTCTCCTCGGCCGCCTCCATGATGGCGAGCCCCTGTTCCATGTTGTTCATGTTGAAGGCAGGCACGCCATAGCCGTGTTCGGCGGCATGGTCGAGCAATTGTCTCAGTGTGATGCGAGCCACCCAATAGTCTCCTGTATTTGGTTGCAGGCGGGATTTACCAATGGTCAGGCGAGGCCCAACCACTTGCTTCTGGCCGGATTTCCGACGGACCGCAACCACTCTCGTTGCGGTCCTGAAATCCAAATCGGTTTAGTTCTGGCGCACCGGTCGGGCTCAGGCGGCGATCTGCTCGCGCGCGGCAATGATCTCGACGCAGGCCTTCGCCGCTTCCTTGCCCTTCACCTGAAAATGCTCGTGGAAGAAACGGTGATGCTCGGCGCCATCGTGAAAATTGTGCGGCGTGAGCACCGCCGACAGCACCGGCACGCCGGTCGCGAGCTGCACGCTCATCATACCGTCGATGACGGCGCCGGCGACGAAATCGTGCCGGTAGATGCCGCCATTGACGACGAAGGCGGTGCCGAGGATCGCGGCGTAGCGGCCGGTCTCGGCGAGGGTCTTGGCGTGCAGCGGGATTTCATACGCTCCCGGCACGTCGAAGATATCGACGGTGAAGCCGCCGAGCGCGGCGAGCTCCGCCTCGAAGGCCGTCACGCACTGGTCGACGATGTCGGCATGCCAGCGCGCCCTAATGACGGCAATGCTGCGGGTTCGTTGATCTTTGGGGAAATGCTGATTCATGGGTCCTTCCTTCCGTTTCGAACCAGAATCAGGACGCACTACGCAAAAACCGGCCCGCGCGAGCGGACCGTCCTTGCGTACGTTCTCTTCCATCCGGACTGTAACCGTCGGCTCCGGAATCACACCGGATCTGCTGACCCTCCTGTTGCCAGGAGGCGCTCGCGGGCTTGAGGCACCAGAGTGCTCTTACCGCCGGTGGGGACTTTCACCCCGCCCTGAGAACATTGACGGTGGAGGTATGGAGGGGGAGGAAGGCGCTGTCAATTGGCGATGACGCCGGAGCTGCCGATCTCCCCACAAGGGGCCACAAAGGGGAGATCACCCAGTCACCCGCGTTCCGGAAACATCGCCTTCAGCCCCGCGCGCGAGGCTTTGGCCACGCCGCGCTCGGTGATCAGGCCCGTCACCAACCGCGCCGGCGTTACGTCGAACGCCGGATTGGCTGCCGGCGTCGCGTCGGGCGAGACGCGCACCTGCGCGATGTTGCCGGCTGCGGTCCTGCCCCAGACCAGCGACACCTCGTCGCCGGAACGTTCCTCGATCGGAATTTCGGCAAGCCCGTCGGCCACGGTCCAGTCGATAGTGGGCGAGGGGAGCGCGACATAGAAGGGCACGTCGTTGTCGGCAGCGGCCAAAGCCTTGAGATAGGTGCCGATCTTGTTGCAGACGTCGCCATTGGCGGTGGTGCGGTCGGTGCCGACGATCACCATGTCGATGTCGCCACGCTGCATCAGATGGCCGCCGGCGTTGTCGACGATGAGTGTGTGCGGCACGCCGTGGCCGGCCATTTCCCAGGCCGTCAGCTGGGCGCCCTGGTTGCGCGGCCTGGTCTCGTCGACATAGACATGCACCGGAATGCCGGCCTCGGTCGCCAGATAGATCGGCGCGGTGGCGGTGCCATAGTCGACCGTCGCCAGCCAGCCGGCATTGCAATGGGTGAGGATGTTGACGGTTTCGCCCGGTTTCTTCTTCGCCGCGATCTCCTTGATGATGGCAAGCCCGTTCTCGCCGATGGCGCGGTTGAGCCCGACATCTTCGTCGGCGATCTCGGCGGCGCGCCGGTAGGCAGCCTCGGCGCGCTCTCCCGGCGCAAGCGGCTTGAGATACCGCCGCATCTCGTCCAGCGCCCAGCGCAGGTTGATCGCCGTCGGCCGCGTCCTGTGCAGCGTCTCCCACACCGCGTCGAGCGCTTCGTCCGACGGATCCTCGGTCATCTGGATGGCGACGCCATAGGCGGCGGTGACGCCGATCAGCGGCGCGCCGCGCACCCACATGTCGCGGATCGCGGTGGCGATGCCGGCGACGTTTCCGATTCTCTCGATGCGGAACTCATGCGGCAGCCAGCGCTGGTCGATGATCTCGACCGAACGCTTGTCGTCGCTCAGCCAGATAGTGCGGTAGTGGCGCTCGCCGACGTTCAAATTCCATTCTCCTGTTCGATCAGCGCGGCCAGGGTGTTGACCTCGTCGATGCTGTGGATCTGACGCCGGTTGACGGCGATATGCCGGCCGAAGCGTAGCGCCTTGGCCTCACATGTGGCGCGCAGGTCTGCATCGGCAATGGTCTCGAAATCGGCATTGTGGGCGAGGCCGAGGACGCGCCGGTGCACCTCTATGCCGGCAAAGCCGAGCAGGTCGGTCCAGACGCCGGAAAGCATGTGGTCGAGCGCCTGCTCGGCGCCCAGCCTGTCGCCCTGATCCTCGAACAGGCTCTTCTGGTAGAGCATGCCGGTGCGCTCGGTGCGCCACAAATGCGACAACTCGGCGCGGAACACCGCCCAGGTCTCAGCCGTGACCTTAAGCAGATAGGCGCGCATCGAGTCGCGGCTGCCTTTCTGTTCATGGCCGCGCTGCGAGAAGAAGGCCATCCAGAAATTGGCGAGCAGCATGCCGACATCGAAGGCGATCGGACCGTAGAAGGCGAATTCCGGATCGATCATCCGGGTCTCGGTGTCGGTGACCATGATCGAGCCCGAATGCAGGTCGCCATGCAGCATAGTCTCGGCATTGGCGGCAAAGAGATGTTTCAGCCGCTGCGCCTCGACCTTGAGGTCGCGGTCGGCGCGCAATTCGGCGACCAGGCTGTCGAGCTGCGGACTGGTGTGCCGGTTCATCTCGGCGTCGAAATAGGGGTCGGAGAACACCAGGTTCTCTGTAATGTCGCAAAGCTCGACATTGTCGGCGAACAGCGCGAGATCGGCCTTGCGCTCGCGCGTCACCATCGACAGGTCCGAGCCGCGGAACAAAGTGCGGGCCATGAACAGACCGATGTCGCGTGCGATATTCGGCAGCTCGCGGCCCTCGATCAGCGCGCGTCGCAGGATGATGTAAGGCGGCGACAGATATTCCATCACGATCAGCGCTTGCGTCTCATCGAAATGGTAGATCGCCGGCACCGAGCCGGGCGCTCGGCGCTCTTGCCTGGTCAGCGCATGATATTCGAAGAAGGAGCGTTTTAAGGGCAGCGGCCAGCTGTCGCCAACCAGCCGCACATAGGGCAGTGCCTGCTTGACCACGGCGGCACCCTTGTCGCCCTCGACGATGAAGACGAGGTTCAAATTGCCGTCGCCGACCTCGCGTACTTTCCACTGGCCGGCATTCCTGCCGATCCGCTCGGCCAGTGCCGCGTTCTCGCCGAGGCGCTTCGGCAGCGTCTCCACCGACAATGCTTCGAACGGCTTCTTCTCGGTCATCCTCTCCCCTCCTGCTCGTGGGTCGCCAACGATAGCGGAGCCACGACGGCGGGGCCAAGCTAGGGAGCGCTCTGGCAATTGTCAATCGTGTTGACAATTGCCGAACGAGCCCATAGCGTCGTGGTCAGGGAGGAACGAATGGGCGCAGATGCCGTGTTCCGTGTGCAGGGCCTTAGGAAATCCTTCGGCCAGAACGAGGTGCTTGGCGGCATCTCGCTCGACCTCTATGCAGGCGAGGTCACCGTGCTGATGGGCGCCAACGGCGCCGGCAAGTCCACGCTGGTCAAGATCGTCAGCGGCGTCTACGAGAGCGGCGGCGGCACGATGCGGCTTGGCGGCCAGGCATTCGATCCGAACACGCCCGCCGAAGCCATCCGCGCCGGCGTCGTCACCGTGCATCAGAATATCAACGACGGCGTGGTCGCCGATCTCGACGTCGCCACCAACCTGACGCTCGATCGCTTGAGCGGCAAGGGCGCGTCGCTGCTGTTCAAGCCTGCCAATGTCCGCGCCGAGGCCAGGGCCGTCGCCGACCGCATGGGGCTTACGATCGACCTCAGGGCGCGTGTTGCCGACCTTTCGCTCGCCGACCGCCAGATGGTGGCGATCGCGCGGGCGATGGCGCACCAGCCCAAGGTGCTGATCCTCGACGAGCCGACCTCCTCGCTGTCGAGCGCCGAGGCAGAGCGGCTGTTTTCGCTGATCGACCGGCTGCGCGGGCAGGGTGTGGCCATCCTGTACATCTCGCACCGCATGTCCGACATCCGGCGGCTTGCCGACCGCATCGTCTCGATGCGCGACGGTGCCATTTCCGGCGTCTTCGACCGGAAGCCGCTCGACTATGAGGGCGCCGTCAATGCCATGCTTGGTCGCAAGATCCATCTCGACCGCGTCGTCGCCAGAAACTCAGAGCGCTCGGTCTTCACCGCCGAAGGCCTGCAACTGGCGCATGGCGCCAAGTCGATCTCGATGACGCTCGGCGCCGGCGAGGTGGTGGCGATCACCGGCCTCGTCGGCGTCGGCAAGACGGCGCTGGCCGAGACGCTGTTCGGCGTTCGCAGGCCGCTCGCCGGCACCATGCATATGGACGGCAGTCTCTATGCGCCGCGATCGGCGCGCGAGGCGATTGCGGCAGGCGTCTTCCTCGTCGCCAAGGACCGCGCGATGAGCGGCATCGTCGGCGGCTTCAACATCGAACGCAACATCAGCCTGCCGTTCCTCAAGCGCATGTCGGACTTCGCCGTCATGAGACGCCGCGCCGAGCGCGTCGCCGCCCGCCGCCAGATCGACGAGCTCGGCATCGTCTGCCGCTCCGAGAAGGACGAGCTTTCGGCGCTTTCGGGCGGCAACCAGCAGAAGGTGATGGTGGCGCGCTGGATGTCGCAGACCTCGCGCCTGTTCATCCTCGACGAGCCGTTCCAGGGCGTCGACATCTCGGCAAGGCGCGACATCGCAGCCAAGCTGAGGGCAAGCGCCGAGGGCCGCGCGACGCTGCTCTTCGTCACCGAGATCGACGAGGCGCTGGAGACCGCCGACCGTGTCCTGGTGATGTCGGAACACACGATCGTCGGCGAGCACAGGAACGCCGATATCGACCTCGATCGGCTGCTGGCCGAGGTGGCAGGCGGGCCGCTGCGCAGCGCTGTGTGAGGTCGTACCGATGAAGAGACTTGGAGTGCAGGCATGAGTTCCAGTTTGGCGGAGAGGGCGGCAGAGCGGGGGCATTCGATGACATTGCGTGACCATGCCATCCGCTACGGCTTCATCGTCCTTCTGGTCGGGCTGATCGCCTATTTCGCGATCGCCGCCGACGGTTTCGTCTCGCCGCAGAGCGCGGTTTTCATCTTCCAGTCTGTGGCCATCACCGGCGTGCTGGCGCTCGGCGTCACCGCGACGCTCGTCGTCGGCGGCTTCGACCTTTCGATCGGCTCGGTCGCCACCAGCGCCATGATGGCGGCCTCCTACGCCATGGTGGTGCTGGAGCAGAACGCGATCATTGCCGTCATCGCCTGCCTGGTGATCGGCGTGGTCGTCGGCCTGATCAACGGCTGGCTGATCGTCTATATGCGCGTGCCGGATCTGCTGGCGACGCTCGGCATGATGTTCCTGCTGCTCGGCCTGCAGCGCATCCCGACCGAGGGCCGCTCGATCGCTACCGGCATGACGATGCCCGACGGCTCGGTTGCCAACGGCAAGTTCTCAGAAGCCTTCCTGGCGCTCGGCCGCCACCGCATCGACTTCTTCATCCCGAGCCTCATCCCGGTCTCGGTGGTGGTGCTGATCGTGCTCGCGGTGCTCATCTGGTTCTTCCTCGAATACACCCGCTTCGGGCGCATGATGTATGCCGTCGGCAGCAACGAACGCGCCGCCGAACTCGCCGGCGCGCCTGTCAAGGCATACAAAATCTGGGCTTACGTCATTTCGGGAGTTTTTGCCTCGATCGGCGGGATTTTGCTCGCAGCCCGGCTTGGACGCGGCGATATCGCCTCGGGTAATAATCTCTTGCTCGACGCTGTCGCCGCGGCGCTTATCGGCTACGCGGTGCTCGGTGCCGCCAAGCCCAACGCCTTCGGCACGGCCGTCGGCGCGGTGTTCGTCGGCGTCCTGCTGCAAGGCCTGACGATGATGAACGCCCCTTACTACACGCAGGATTTCGTCAAGGGCGCCGTTCTCGTCGTCGCCCTTGTCTTCACCTTCGCCCTTTCCGGCAGGGGCAAGAGATAGTTTCGACCGGGGCATAAACAACGGAGGAAATCGACGTGAGCATCACAAGAAGACTTTTGGGGAAGGCCGCACTCGGCCTTGCGGGCGCGGCGCTGCTGATGCAGGGCACGGCACTGGCGGCGGATCGCCCCGCGCCGTTCGACAAGCCGGGCGTCAAGATCGCGCTGGTGCGGTACCTTTCGACCGGTGACTTCTTCCAGGCCTATCTCTCCGGCGTCGAGGCGCAGGCCAAGGCGCTCGGCGTCGACCTGCGCGTGCTGGACAGCCGCCAGGACGCCGCGCTCCAGGCCGACATGGTCGACCAGGCGATCGCGCTCGGCGTGCAGGGCATCATCATCCAGCACGGCCTGACGGAATCGATGAAGGACGCCGCCCAGCGCGCGGTCGACGCGGGCATCAAGGTCGTCGCCTTCGACGTCAATGTCGAGAACCCGAAGATCCCGCAGATCGAGCAGTCCGACCGCGACTTGGCAAAGCTCGCCCTCGAGCAGGCAGTCAAGGATAATGGCGAAAGCTGGAAGGCCGGCTATGTCTATGTCGCCGGCATCGCGCCGCTCGACCGCCGCAACGAGACCTGGGTGGATGTGAAGAAGAAGCATTCGGGCATCAGCGAAGTCGCCATGTTCGGCACGCTCGACAACCCGATCGCCAACTCGGTCGCCAACCAGGCCCGCTCGGTGCTGCAGGCGCATCCTGACATCAAGGTGATGTTCGCGCCCTATGACGAGTTCGCCAAGGGCGTGAAGATCGCCGTCGACGAGGCGGGGTTGAACAAGGGCATCAAGATCTACTCGGCCGACATCTCGACCTCCGACATTGCCGCGATGCGCGAGCCGGACAGCGCCTGGGCCGCCACCGCCGCCACCAACCCGGCCGTCGTCGGCCAGGTCTCGGTGCGCGCTCTTGCGCAACTGCTTGCCGGCGAGGACCCCGGCCACAACGTCATCGTGCCGCCGACGCTGATCACCCAGAAGGAGCTCATCGACAAGGACATCAAGAACATGGAGGACCTGTCGGCCAAGCTGCCGCAGTTCGCCCATGCCGATGTTGCGATGCCGGCCTGGATGCCGAACCCGAACGCCAAGTAAGCTCGGGCAGGATGGTATAGGAAAAGAGCGGCTCTCGGGCCGCTCTTTTTGCTCCTGCGGTCACTCAGGTCGATCGGGCGGCGCGGGCGAGGCCATGCGCCACCAGCCGGTCGATGACTTCCGGATAGCTGACGCCGCTCGCCGCCATTGCCTTGGCGTACATGCTGATGTCGGTAAAGCCCGGAATGGTATTGAGCTCGTTGATCAGGAACGTCATGTCCGGCCTCACGAAGAAGTCGACCCGGGCCATGGCATCGCAGCCCAGCGCCCGGAATGCCTTCGCCGCCGTCTCGCGGATATCGCTTTCGATCTTTCCGGGCAGCTCGGCGGGCACTTTCAGTGCCGCTCCGTCCTTGTCGATGTATTTGGCGTCATAGCTGTAGAAACCGTGGCTTTCCGCGGGCACGATCTCGCCGGGACGGGAGACGAACAGCCCTCCTTCCATGTCCTCCAGAACGCTGCACTCGATCTCGCGGCCGCGTATGAATTCCTCCGCCAGAAGCTTGCCGTCGTGCTTGAACCCTTCGGCGAGCGCTGACTGGTAGCCGTTTTCATCGGAGACTTTGCTGACTCCGACGGAGGAGCCCTGGCGCGCTGGTTTGATGAAGACCGGAAGCCCGAGCGCGCGTTCGATTTCCGCAAGGGCAGGCGCGGCCCCCGGCAGGATGGTGATGGACCGCGCAACCGGCAGGCCGGCCGCCTTCATGAGCCGCTTGGCGATGTCCTTGTCCAGCGCCGTAGCGGAACCCAGGATGCCGCAGCCGGCAAGCGGCACGCGCGCCACCTCCGCTAGGCCCTGCACGGCGCCATCCTCGCCATGCAGGCCATGCAGGACGGGAAACAGGATGTCGATTGCAGGCAGCTCGTGCGGCGGCCCGCCGGCCGGGACGGCCAGCATTCGTCCACGCCCGCCCGGCACCAGGCACACCTCCGTGCCGCTCGAAGGCCTCGCCAGCGCGTCGTCCTCGAAGCGGCTGAGCAGCCACTGCCCTTCGCGGGTCACGAAGATCGGGACGGCATCGTATCTCGCCGGCTCCAGCGCGAGCATGACGTTGGTCGCCGATAGCACCGACACGTCGTGCTCGGCGGACCGCCCGCCAAAGAGCACACCAATACGCTGTCTTTTCTCGGCCATCGATATCTCCACAATGGTCAGGGTCGGAAACCGACCGCGATGCCGCGCCGGGCGAAAAAGCGGTCGAAAGTGGCGAGCGGCAGCGTGACGTTCGCCTGGCTCGGCCGGTCGTGGCCGGACGGGTTGTGGAAGCGGATTTCCTCAGGCGAGGCTGCAGTCACCAGCACCAGATGCCCGCCCTTCGATGGCGGCTCGCGCTCGGGCCACAGGATCCCGGGATGCACTGAAGCGATGAAGTAACGCCATCTGGAAAGCAGTCCGGGCACCATGGCCATATCGACATTCGTCATCGTCTCCGCAAGCAGGCCGAAACGTTCGCCAACGAACCTGACGAAGGGTTCATAGATCAGCCCTTTGATCGACCGATCGCCTTCATTAACGACATAGCCGCCATAGGCGGTGCAGGAGCGGGCGAGCTCCATTGTAGGGTGGATTTCACCCCGCGCGGCGAGGATCATCTTCAGGCAGGCCATGCCGCAGACATTGACGGCCCAGCGCGCATAGTCCTCGACCGTATCCGCGCCGGAGTTGCGCCACAGCGGATCGCGATGCAGAGCCGACGGTCCCTCCGCCAAGAGCGGCAAAGTCATGCCAGGTGATTCCCACTGGCTGAAATAAGGCACTTCCCTGGATTGCATGCCGGCCCCAGCCTTGTGTTTCGCACGCGAGGCGCAAGGCACCCCATAAAGCTGTTCGAGCAATAAGCGAAGGATTTGAGCGGATTTTGGTCAGTTACGGCAGTTTTCCAGCAGAGGTGTGAAACTGGCTTCCATCCGGGAAACGCATCAGGACAGGAGGGAGAGAGCGGTTCGTCGTTCTCGTAAGTCGACGAACCGCCCCGGGGGATGTCTTTACGTCTTCAGCGCAGCGCCGCCGCGATGTTGCCGCCGTCCACCGTCGTCACGTCGGCGGTGGTGCGTTCGGCCAGCGCCTGGTGCAGGAAGGCCAGCGCCACGTCGTCGGCCGTCACTTCCTGTCCAAGCAGGTTGCCGGACATGTATTCCTTCTCCGAAACGCCGCGCGCGCCGGAGCGGCTGGCGATCATGGCGTCGGTCAGAAGCCCGGAGCGGATGCGGTCGGCGTTGACCGCATTGGAGCGGATGCCATGGGCACCGTAATCCAGCGCGTATTGCCTGGACAGGAACAGCGTGGCCGCCTTGGGCAGGCCGTAGGCGCCGAATTTCGGTCCGGGATTGACCGCCTGCTTGGAGGTGTTGAAGAGCAGCACGCCGCCCGTGCCCTGTTCGAGCATAATGCGCACCGCGTTCTGCGCCGCTGACTGATGGGCGAAGAAGTTGAGCTCGAAGCTCTTGCGCAAAGTGGCGTCGTCGAGCTCGCCGATCCGGCCCTCCCAGGCGGCTCCGGCATTCGAGACCAGGATGTCGACGCCGCCATAGACGGCTACCGCCTTGTCGAAGGCGGCGCGCATTTCGGCCGGGTTGGTGATGTCGGCGCCGACGCCGATCGAATTGTTGCCGGCCGCCTTCGCCGCTTCCGCGGCCTTGGCCGGATCGAGGTCGACGATGACGGCATGCGCGCCATTGGCCGCGAACAGCTTCGCCGTTGCGGCCCCGATCGCGCCGGCGCCGCCGGTGATCAGCACCACCTGGCCGGTCAGCGGCTTCGGCTTGTTCGAAGCGAGCTTCGCCTGCTCCAGCGACCAGTATTCGAGCGGGAAGAGGTCGGACTTGGACAGCGGCCGGAAATTGCCGATGGCTTCGGCGCCGCGCACCGCCTCGATCCACATCTCGCCGACATCGCAGGCGATTTTGGCATCCTTCAGCGTACGGCCATGGCCGAACATGCCGAGGCCGGGAACCAGCGTCAGCCGCGGCATCGGGTCGAGCATGGTGCGCTTGACGTCGTCCAGCGCGTCATTGGTCTCGAAATAGGCGCGGTAGTCCTTGGCGAAAGCCTCGACATGGCTGCGGATGATCGCCTTGTAGTCGCCGAGCTTGTCCGCGTCGGGAGCCGGCACTGCCATCGGCCCGGTCTTGATGCGGATCGACAGATCCGGCGTCGACACGCCGCGCCCGGCCAGCTCGGCGATCTTTGCCGAGTTGATGAAATCGACGATCGCGCCCGAAGTGCGGAAGTCGCTGATCATGCGGTCGAAGCGGCCTTCGCCGCGCGCCACCGCCACCGCGCCGCGCAGCATGGGCGCGATGTCGCTTGGCCTGGCGAGTTTCGTCGGCAGCGCCGCCTTGGCCGCCTTCGGCTTGCCGTTCTTGGCGACATACTCCTCGGCGGCGTTCACATAGTGGATCATCCGGTCATAGGCCTGCCTGGCATCGTCGCCGAAGGTGAAGATGCCGTGCTTGTCGAGGATCAGGCCCTCGACGCTCGGATCGGCGTCGAAAACCTCGGCCGCGGCCTTGGCGAGGTCGAAGCCCGGCTTGATGTAGGGCACGTAGCCCAGTTTGTGGCCGAACACCGTCTTCACCAGCGCCTTGCTGTCCGCCTGGTCGACGATGGCAAGGATCGCGGTCGAATGCGTGTGGTCGACGAACTTGTGCGGCAGGAAGGCGTGCAGGAGTGTTTCGACCGACGGGTTGGGGGAGGCGGGGTCGATGAGGTTGGAGCGCTGCAGCGCAACCATGTCCTCGTCGGAGAGCGTGTCCAGCGCGCGCGCCTTGAGTAGCGCGCCCATCTTCACCGCCGGCAGGCCTTGCGGCTCGATGACGGCCATGTCCCAGCCGCTGCCCTTGACGCAGAGCACGTCCCATTCGTCGCCGACCAGGTCGGTGGCCTTGGTCTTGCAGGAGGTGTTGCCGCCGCCATGCAGCACCAGCCGCGGCTCGCCGCCGAGCAGGCGGGTCGTATAGACGCGCAACGCGAGGTCGCCGCCGATGCCTTTCTTTGCATAGTCGGCAACCATCTTTTCCGCGTCGGCGTCATTCCAAAGGTTCTTCATTTCGTCCGTCCGATGTTGGTCTTTTTGTTGCTCATGAACAGAAGCCGCGACGTCTTGATGACAGAAGGCGGCGAGGGTGGCTTTTTAGGAGGCCTTTTTGGTTGCCGCCCCAGCGTCTTCCAGAAGGCGCTCGGCCATATGCGCGCCGACCACCAGATGCGTGCAGAGTCCGCCGGCGATTGCCGCCAGAAGCGGCTCGAACTTGCTGTCCTCCTGCACCACCATCAGCCGCTTCCCGATGGCGCGCAGCGAGGCGAGCTCGGCGGAAATGACCCGCCGGTTGTAGCTGCAGTCGAGCACTTCGCCCTGGTCGTCGATGATCTGCCCGGCAATGACGCCGGCTGCGCCTTGCCTGCGCAGGGCGGCCATTTCGGCCGGCGTCAGCGCGCCGCATTTCACCAGATGGCTGTCGGCATCGACGGCGCCGACGGAATAGAGCGCGAGATCGCAGTCGCCGATGCCTGCCAATTGGTCGCGGATCACCGGCTCGGCGCGCAGGCCTTGCGCCAGCTCCTCGGTCGACAGCACCAGCGGCGCGTAGAAGTTCAGGCCCTTGGCATTGAGCCGCCGCGCGATCTCCATCGTGCACTGGTCGGGCCGATAGGAATAAGGCGCGCCGAGATTGCCGCAGAGCTGCACTACGGTGACGTCCTGCAGGTCGGCATAGGACATGATGTCGGCGATGGTATAGACGGTGCGACCCCAGGCGACGCCGATGCGGTCGCCTTTCTTCACCAGTTCGAGGAAGACGCTTGCCGCCAGCACCGCGATGTCGGTCGAGGGATCGGCGACATAGGCGTTTTCCGGCGCGATCCAGACCGCGTCGAGCTTGAAGGCGTCCTCCAGCCGGCGCGCCATGACGTCGTCGGTGAAAAGCTGCGTCGAGGTCGAGATGTTGACGATGCCGGTCTCGCGCGCCTTGCGTAGATACATAGCGACCGATGCGCGCGAAATCTTGAGCTGGTTCGCCACTTCGTCCTGGCGAAGGCCATGGGCATAGTAAAGCCAGGCGGCCTTGTGGATGAGCTGTTCTGCCGGTCGGATTGCCATGCCGCCTCCTTCGGCTGACATTAGTCACGGCTCTCGACAAAAGTCAAATCAGGGCGACGAGGCGCAATCGCCTACCGGAACGGCCTGATCGAGACGAGCATTCTAGCGGACGTGCATATCATAGCATTTCCCGGTCGTTCGGGGGGATGGCATGATCGCGGGCATGCGGCTAGAAAACTGGAAAAGACTTTTGGGGAGGATGGGATGGCCAATCCCTATGAACAGGATCTCGACAGGAACGCCGCCAATCATCAGCCGCTGACGCCGCTCACCTATCTAGAACGCGCGGCCAAGACCTATCCCGATCATGTCGCCATCATCCACGGCAGCCAGCGCATCTCCTACCGCGATTTCTGGCGCCGCTCGCTGAAGCTCGCCTCGGCGCTGTCGAAGCACGGCATCGGCAAGGGTGATACGGTGACAGTGATGCTGTCGAACACGCCGCCGATGCTGGAAGCGCATTTCGGCGTGCCGATGGTGAAGGCGGTGCTGCATTCGCTGAACACGCGCCTCGACGCCGCCGTCATCGCCTTCCAGCTCGACCATGCCGACACCAAGGTGCTGATCGTCGACCGCGAGTTCTCGGGCGTCGTGAAGCAGGCGCTGGCGCAGGCCAGGGTGAAGCCATTGGTCATCGACTATGACGATCCGGACTACGCTACTGATGCGCCCTATCCGAAGGGCGAGCGGATCGGCACGGCTGATTATGAGGACTTCGTCAGAGCTGGCGACGAGGCTTTCGCCTGGTCGATGCCGGACGACGAATGGGACGCCATCTCGCTCAACTACACGTCGGGCACCACCGGCAATCCGAAGGGCGTCGTCTACCATCATCGCGGCGCGGCGCTGATGGCCTACACCAACACCATCCATGCCGGCATGGCCAAGCACGCCGTCTATCTCTGGACGCTGCCGATGTTCCATTGCAACGGCTGGTGCTTCCCCTGGACTTTAGCCGTGCAGGCCGGGACCCATGTCTGCCTGCGCTGGGTGCGGGCTAAGCCGATGTATGACGCCATCGCCGACCACGGCGTCACCCATCTCTGCGGCGCGCCGATCGTCATGTCGGTGCTGATCAACGCCAGTGACGAGGACAAGCGCCAGTTCGGACAGACCGTCACCTTCAACACCGCAGCCGCCCCGCCGCCGGAAGCGGTGCTTTCCGGCATGGCCGATGCCGGTTTCGCCGTCACCCACCTCTACGGCCTGACCGAGACCTACGGGCCGGCCGTCGTCAACGAATGGCACAACGAGTGGGACGAGTTGGAGAAGGGACCGCGGACGGCGAAGAAGGCGCGCCAAGGCGTGCGCTACGCCGCGCTCGAAGCGCTCACGGTGATGAACCCCGAGACGATGACGGAGACGCTGGCCGACGGCGAGACCATCGGCGAGGTCATGTTCCGCGGCAACATCGTCATGAAGGGCTATCTGAAGAACCGCAAGGCGACCGACGAGGCCTTCGCCGGCGGCTGGTTCCATTCCGGCGATCTCGGCGTCATGCACCCGGACGGCTACATCCAGCTCAAGGACCGCTCCAAGGACATCATCATCTCGGGCGGCGAGAACATCTCCTCGATCGAGGTCGAGGACGCGCTCTACAAGCACCCTTCCGTCGCTTCCTGCGGCGTCGTCGCCCGCGCCGACGAGAAATGGGGTGAGGTGCCCGTCGCCTATGTCGAGCTGAAGCCCGGCAAGACTGCGACCGAGGCCGAGATCATCGAGCATTGCCGCGGCCTGCTCGCCCGCTTCAAGGTGCCGAAGGCGGTGGTGTTCGCCGAAATCCCTAAGACGTCGACGGGGAAGATCCAGAAGTTCCGGTTGAGGGAAATGGCGAAGGGGCTGTAGCTCGGCGAGGCGAAATACATCGACGTCGGCAGGACAGTGGGGGGCGCGAAGGATCGCGGCGCCGGAAGTATACCTCCCTTTTCCCTTCTACGTTCCAGCCCCACTGTCACCATCTGTCACCATTTTGTACGCGTACATCGATTCCGCGTTGACTCTTCGCTCTTTTCGATTTACGAGTGACGAAAATTGAAATTCATCACTCGTCAAACGAAAGAGCCATGTCAGAAGCCGCCAACATCGTGGCCGACCCCGCCAGACAGGAGAATGTGACGCGCATTCTCGACTGCGCCGAGCGCCTGTTCCGGCACTACGGCTACGGCAAGACCAACGTCGCCGACATTGCCCGTGAGCTCGGCATGTCGCCGGCCAATATCTACCGCTTCTTCGCCTCCAAGGTGGAAATCCACCAGGCCGTCTGCGGTCGCATGCTCGGCGCCAGCTACGCGATGGCCTATGAGATTTCGCGGCTGCCGCTCAGCGCCGAGGAGCGTCTGCGGCGCTACGTGCACGCCCAGTACAAGATGACGCTCGAAGTCATGCTCGACGACCAGAAAGTGCATGAGATGGTCATCGTCGCGCTCGAGCGCGACTGGGGCGTGATCGACAAGCATGTCGATCGCATCCACGATCTGCTGGCGGACGTGATCCGCGAGGGCATCGAAGCCGGCGAGTTCAGGAAACAGGATCCGGTGATCGCTTCGCGCTGCTTCGGCGCCTCGACCATCATCCTTTGTCATCCGCAGATGGTCGCGCAGTGCCTTGCCAAGACCAATCGGGCGATGCCCGACGACCTCATCGACTACGCAATCAAAGCTTTGAAATAGCCGCCGCCCGCCGGGTGCCGGTCGACATTCTCCAGTTCGGGAGTGCTAAGGTGTCTTTGTCCAATTCCATCCTCCGCAGGCTGCCGGCTGCCGGCATCATCGTCACGGCGCTCGGGCTTGCCGGCTGTAGCCAGGAGAAGGCGGCCGTCGTCCAGGAAGTCGTCCGGCCGGTCAAGGTCGTCGAGATCGGCGAGGCTCAGACCACCCGCCAGCTCGATTATTCCGGCTCGGTGCGCGCCCGCACCGAAATGAATCTCGGCTTCCGCATTGCCGGCAAGGTCACCGAACGTCTCGTCGACATCGGCCAGCATGTGAATGCCGGCGACGTGCTCGCCCACATCGACCCTTCCGACTACGAACTGTCGGTGAAGAGCGCTGAGGCGAGCCTCGACGCCGCCGAGCGCCAGGTCGAGACGGTCGATCTCGCCAAGAAGCGCGCCGAGCAGCTCTATGCCAAAAATTTCGCGCCCAAGTCGCAGCTCGATCAGGCGACGCTGAGCTATGATCAGGCGGTAGCATCCCGCGATGCGGCCCGCTCGGCGCTTGCCCAGGCGCAGAACCAGGTCCACTACACCGACCTCAAGGCCAGCAAGGCCGGCATCGTCACCGCCACCTCCGCCGATATCGGTCAGGTGGTCGCCGCCGGCACGCCGGTAATGACGGTTGCCGTCGACGGCGAGAAGGAAGTGCTGATCGCGGTGCCGGAGATGGACATCGCCGGCTTCCGGCCGGGCAAGGAGGTCAAGGCGAGCTTCTGGTCGGATGATGCGCTCGCTCTCAACGGCAAGGTCCGCGAGGTCGCCGGCAGCGCCGATCCGCAGTCGCGCACTTTCGCTGTCCGGGTTTCGCTCCCCAACGACCCGCGCGTGCTGCTTGGCATGACAGCCAATGTCGCAGCGACGGTAGGCAGCAAGGCTGAGCTCGTTTCGATCCCGCTGACCGCCATGGCTGAGAAGGACGGCAAGAAGATTGTCTGGACGGTCGACCGCGCCAACGCCACGGTCCATCCTCGCCCGATCAAGATTGCCAATTTCACCGCCGATGGCGTCGCCGTAGCCGATGGCCTGAAGCAGGGCGATGTGGTGGTTGCCGCGGGCACTCAGTTCATGACCGAGAACTTGAGGGTCAAGTTTTCCGGCGACGTTACCCAGCAATCCGCTTCGGCGGAGGATGACGTCGCCGCCACCAGCAGTCTTCGCTAACGCGAGGCACACGAACGCCTTTCCCGCCCTCGCTGCGCGAGCCGCGAGCCGGGAAGGGCATGGGTTCCGGGCGGCGAGTGCGCCCGATCGACGAGACGCGGCGTGTTGGTATCCCCCGCGCCACGGCCGCGTCCAGCGCGATTGCGAGTCTCTCTCCGCTTGAGGTGCTCGCCGCCCGGAAGCCCGACCCCGAATTCACGATTAGATGGCAAGCGTGCCTTGCCAACCGAATTGGACTGGACTTGCGCCATGACCACCGACAGCACCACTGAAAAGCGGCCCTTCAATCTCTCGCGCTGGGCGATCGGACATCCGAGCATCGCGCGGTTTCTGTTCGGCCTGATCATCCTTGCCGGCGCGCTCGGGCTGATGCGCATGGGCCAGAAGGAAGATCCGGACTTCACCTTCCGCGTCATGGTGGTGCAGGCGATCTGGCCGGGCGCCTCGATCCAGGACATGGAGGACCAGGTCGTCAACAAGATCGAGCGCAAGCTGCAGGAAACGCCGCATCTCGATTTCGTGCGCTCCTATACCCGCGCCGGCAGCGCCATCATCACCTTGCAGGTCAAGGGCGACACCAATGCCGAGGAGGTGAAGGACGCCTTTTACCAGGTGCGCAAGAAGGTCGGCGACATCGCCAACGAACTGCCGCAGGGATTGCTCGGCCCCTATTTCAACGATGAGTTCGGCGACACCTTCATCACGCTGCATTCGATCAGCGGCGACGGCTTCACCTATCCGGAGCTGAAGAAATTCGCCATCCAGGCACGCGACATGCTGTTGACGACGCCCGGCGTCGAGAAGGCCGTCATCATCGGCGACCAGCCCGAGAAGATCTATATCGACGTCTCGTCCAAGGCGCTCGCCGAGCGCGGCCTGACCATCCTCGACCTGCAAAACGCTGTGAAAGGGCAGAACGCCGTCGATCCGGCGGGTTCGGTCGACACCGGCCTGCGCTCGGTCCGCATCTCCGTCGAGGGCGATGTCGCCAAGGCGGCCGACATCCGCGAACTTCGGCTGCGGGCCGGCAACCAGGTGACGCGGCTTGGCGACATTGCCACCGTCACCTCCGGCCTCGAGGACCCCTACCAGCGCAAGTACCGCTTCAACGGCCACGAGAGCGTCCAGGTCGGCGTCGTCATGGCCAAGGGCTTCAACGTTCGCGATGTCGGCAAGGATGTCGAGGCGACCTACAAGCGCTTCGAGGAAGGGCTGCCTTACGGCGTTGCCGTCGACCAGATTTCCGACCAGCCCGAGGTCGTCAAGGATGCCGTGAACGAGTTCATGGAGGCACTCGGCGAAGCGCTTCTGATCGTGCTCGTCGTCTCGTTCCTGTCGATCGGCTGGCGCTCCGGCCTGGTGATCGCGATCGCCATCCCGCTGGTTTTAGCCGCCACCTTCGCCATCATGTACGAGATCGGCATCGACCTGCAGCGCATCTCGCTCGGCGCCCTCATCATCGCGCTCGGCCTATTGGTCGACGATGCCATGATCGTCGTCGAGATGATGGAGCGAAAGCTGGAGGAGGGGCTGGTCAAGATCGAGGCGGCAAGCTTTGCCTACTCCTCGACCGCCTTCCCGATGCTCACCGGCACGCTGATCACCACAGCTGGCTTCATTCCGGTCGGCTTTGCAGCTTCTACAGCCGGTGAATATGTGCGCACGCTGTTCTACGTCGTCGGCATCGCGCTGGTCGTGTCGTGGTTCGTCGCGGTCTATTTCACGCCGTGGCTGGGCTACATGATCCTGAAGCAGCGCAAGCATGCCGGCACCCATCACGATGTCTTCGACACGCGCTTCTACCGGCGGCTCCGCGCTACGGTCACCTGGGCCGTGCGCCATCGCATCATCGTGCTGGTGATGACGCTGGTCACCTTCGCCACCAGCCTGTGGGCCTTCCAGTTCATTCCTCAGAACTTCTTCCCGCAGTCTTCGCGTCCCGAGATCCTGGTCGATCTCTGGCTGCCGGAAGGCACCTCAATCAAGGAGGTCGAGACGCAGGCCAAGGCGCTGGAAGCCAGGATGATGGACGATTCTGACAAGCGCTTCATCGCCACCTATATCGGCGAAGGCGCGCCGCGCTTCTTCCTACCGCTCGACCAGCAGCTCAGGAACCCGAACTTCGCCCAGCTCCTGGTGATGGCCAAGGACGAGCCGGCGCGCGAGCGGCTGATCGTCAAGATGCGCAAGATTCTCGCCGAGGACTTCCCCTCGATCCGCGCCAAGGTCGACCGCCTGTTCCTTGGGCCGCCGACCGGCTGGCCGGTGCAGATGCGCGTCATGGGCCCGGACCGCCAGGAGGTGCGCCGCATCGCCGACGAGGTGAAAGCGCGGTTCCAGGCCAATCCGCTGCTCGGCGCCGTCCATGACGACTGGCTGGAGCCGGTGCCGGCGATGAAGCTGGTGATCGACCAGGATCGCGCCCGGGCGCTGGGCGTCACTTCGCAGCGCATCCGCCAGATGCTGCAGGCCACCATGTCCGGCGCGCCGCTCGACGACTTCCGCGACGGCGAGGAGACGGTCTCGATCGTCGCCCGAGAGCCGGAAGCGAGCCGTCATCTGCTCTCTTCGGTCGACTCCGTCTACATCCCGACCGACTTCGGCGGCTCGGTGCCGCTGTCGCAGGTGGCCAAGGTCGTGCCCGTCATGGAGCAGGGCATCGAATGGCGGCGCGACCGCCTGCCGACCATCAGCGTGCGCGCCACGTTGCCGGACGGCGTGCAGTCGAACGATGTCGTCACCAAGATGTACAATGACATGAAGGACCTTCGGGCGGGCCTGGCGCCCGGCTACAAGGTCGAGATCCAGGGCGGCGCCGAAGATTCGGCCGAGAGCCAGGCCTCGATTGCGGCCAAGGCGCCGATCATGCTCGCCATCATCGTCATATTGCTGATGGTCCAGCTGCAGCATTTCGGCAAGTCGATGCTGGTGCTGGCCACCGGTCCGCTGGGCATCATCGGCGCCGCCGCGGCGCTCCTGATCAGCGGCGCGCCGTTCGGCTTCGTCGCCATCCTCGGCGTCATCGCGCTGCTCGGCATCATCATGCGCAACTCGATCATCCTCGTCGACCAGATCGACCAGGACATCGCGACGGGCATGGAGCGATCGGAGGCGATCGTCGGCGCCGCCGTGCGCCGCTTCCGGCCGATCATGCTGACGGCGCTCACCGCCGTGCTGGCGCTGATCCCGATCTCGCGCGCCGTCTTCTGGGGCCCGCTGGCCTATGCCATGATGGGCGGCATCCTGGTCGCGACCGTGCTCACCATCCTGGTGCTGCCGGCAGGCTATGCCCTGTTCTTCGCCCGCGAGCCCAAGAAGGCCAAGACCGACGAGCAGGCGCCCGAACCGGAACAGATCGAAGGCATCGAAAGACCGCAGCTGGCGCTCGCTGCGGAATAGAGCATGATCCCGAAATGTGCGCAGCGGTTTTGCTTCGCTGACCTGCGGTTTGGAAAAGATCATGCTGAAACAAGAAGCGGGATGACGGTTTGAAGAAAAGTCATCCCGATTTGAAGGTGGCAACCTCGGGTCATCCGCCATCGGCGAAAGCCGGTGGCGGATGATGCGCATCGCGCTCTGCGGCGCGCGAAAATTGCTCCCCGGCAGCGGCCAGGCAAAACAGAATTCCTTTTCAGCGGGCCGCCGCAGTCCGATCCTATGCTGATAGGGAGCGGCAACGCTCACCATTGCTGGATCACTTCGCATGGCTGAAAAAAAGCAACTGCATCTCGGCGCCTTCATGCGCCCCGTCAGTCTCCATACCGGCGCATGGCGCTATCCCGGCGCCTATCCCGACGCCAACTTCAACTTCGCCCATCTGAGGCGTTTCGCGCAGACCCTCGAAGCGGCGAAGTTCGACGCCTTCTTCATGGCCGACCATCTGGCCGTGCTCAACATGCCGATCGAGGCGCTGCGGCGAAGCCATACGGTAACCTCCTTCGAGCCGTTCACGCTGTTGTCGGCGCTTGCCGCCGTCACCGATCATATCGGCCTGGTCGCCACCGCCTCGACGACCTTCGACGCGCCCTACCACATCGCGCGCCGCTTCGCTTCGCTGGACCATATCAGCGGCGGCCGCGCCGGATGGAACATCGTGACGACGTCGAACCCCGACGCTGCGCTGAATTTCGGCCTCGACGAGCATGTCGAGCACGACGAGCGCTACCATAGGGCGCGTGAATTCTACGATGTCGTGACCGGGCTGTGGGACAGCTTCGCCGACGATGCGTTTGTCCGCGATGCCGAAAGCGGACTCTATTTCGACCCTTCAAGACTGCGGGTGTTGGCGCACAAGGGAGAGCATCTGTCGGTGCGCGGACCGCTCAACATCGCCCGGCCGATTCAGGGCTGGCCGGTCATCGTGCAAGCCGGCGCTTCGGAGGCGGGGCGGCAACTCGCGGCGGAAACCGCCGAAGTCATCTTCGCGGCTCCGCCTGATCTCGCGTCCGGCCAGCGTTTCTTTGCTGATGTCAAAGGGCGGGCGCAGAAGTTTGGCCGCTCGCGTGACGACATAAAGATCCTGCCTGGTGCTTTCGTGATTGTTGGCGACAGCGTCGAGGAAGCACGCGCCAAGCGGGCAAAGCTCGACAGTCTCGTCTACTACGAAAGCGGCATCGCCTCGCTGTCCATCGCTCTCGGCCATGACGCGTCCGCCTTCGATCCCGACGGTCCATTGCCCGAAATCCCTGAAACAAACGCCTCGAAGAGCAGCCGCGAGCGCGTTGTCGAACTGGCGCGGAGGGAAAACCTGACGGTCCGCCAGCTTGCCCAGCGGCTTGGCGGCTATTCGGGCCTCGCCTTTGTCGGCACGCCGAAGACCATCGCCGACGAGATGGAGGCGTGGCTGCTTGCGGAAGGCTCCGACGGGTTCAACGTCATGTTCCCCTACCTTCCCGCCGGGCTCGACGACTTCGTCGAGAAGGTGGTGCCGGAACTGCAGCGGCGCGGCATATTCAGGCGGCAGTATGAGGGATCGACGCTGCGCGAGAATCTCGGCCTGAAGCGGCCGCCCAACCGGTTCTTCGAGGTAACGGGCGAGGCCGTTCGCAGGGCCGGCTGACCGCCGTCAGCCTAGCTCCTCGGAATGCGCGATCGCCACGCCGTATTCGGCGGCCGCATCGAGCATGGTGTGCCACAGGCTCTCGGCGAAGGTCGCGAAGACCAAGAGGTTGAATACGGCCTGGCCGTCAGTTCGGTCCTTGCCGCGCCAGAGCGTGACGGCAAACGCATCGCGCTGCGCGTCGGAATGATAGAGGTTGATGACGCCGCGCTGGCTGACCATCGCGTTGTAGTTGAGATCCTGCTCCATCAACTCCCACAGCTTCATCGACAACTCGTAGAAGCCGACATTGCCGGGCAGGCCGTAATTGGAGCGGATGATGGTGGTGTTGCGGCCGGCATTGCCGGAGCCGATCCAGCCCTTCTCCAGCACCGCCACGTTTCGGATTCCGTACTCGCGGGCAAGGAAGTAGGCCGTCGCCAGGCCATGACCGCCGCCGCCGATGATCACCACGTCATAGCGGCTCTTGGGTGCCGGATCGCGCCAGGTGGGCTTCCAGGTCTTGTGGCCGGAGAGGGCGGCGCGGGCGAGCGAGAAGTTCGAGTATTTCATATTCATTCCGAGGCCGCTCGCCCCCAACACCGAACCTTTCTTATCGCAGCGGATTCACCGTCCGGTGCCTTAGATGTCCAGCGTGTGGTCGCGCTCCCACTGCGTGAAGTGCGAAGCATAGGAATTCCATTCCTGCTGCTTCAGCTTTAGATATGCCGACGAAAATTCCTCACCCAGCGCCGTCTTCAACGATTTGTCGTTGTCGAACTCGCGCAGCGCGTCGAGCAGATTGAGCGGCAGTTTCGGCGCGTCCGTCACGGTATGGCCGAACTGGTACATGTCGATGTCGTAGCGCTTGCCCGGATCGGCCTTCGAGCGGATGCCGTCGAGGCCGGCGGCGATGATCACCGCCTGCAGCAGATAGGGGTTGGCGGCGCCATCGGGCAGGCGCAGCTCGAAGCGGCCGGGGCCAGGCACGCGCACCATGTGGGTGCGGTTGTTGCCGGTCCAGGTCACCGTGTTCGGCGCCCAGGTCGCGCCCGAGATGGTACGCGGCGCGTTGATGCGCTTGTAGGAATTGACCGTCGGGTTGGTGATCGCCGCAAGTGCGGAAGCATGCTTCATGATGCCGCCGAGGAAGTTCCTGCCCTTGGCGGACAGGCCGAGTTCCTGCGAATTGTCGGCGAAGACATTGGTCCTGCCGGTCTCGTCCCACACCGAGATGTGCGCATGACAGCCATTGCCGGTCAGGCCCTGGAACGGCTTGGGCATGAAGGTAGCGCGCAGGCCGTGCTTTTCGGCGATCGACTTCACCATGAACTTGAAGAAGGAGTGCTTGTCTGCGGTCGCCAGCGCGTGGTCGAAGGTCCAGTTCATCTCGAACTGGCCGTTGGCGTCCTCATGGTCGTTCTGGTACGGGCCCCAGCCGAGCGTCAGCATATGGTCGCAGATTTCGGCGATGACATCGTAGCGGCGCATTACCGCCTGTTGGTCGTAGCAGGGTTTCGACGCGGTGTCGTACTGGTCGGAGATGGCGCTGCCGTCCGGCGAGATCAGGAAGAACTCCGCCTCGATGCCGGTCTTGACATGCATGCCGTCGCGGGCGGCTTCCTCGATCACCCGCTTCAGCGTGTTGCGCGGCGCCTGCTCGACCAGTTTGTCATCCATGACGCAGGTGGCAGCCACCCAGGCGACCTCAGGCTTCCAGGGTAGCTGGATGACCGAATCCGGATCCGGCACCGCCAGCATGTCGGGGTGCGCCGGCGTCAGATCGAGCCAGGTTGCGAAGCCGGCAAAACCGGCGCCCTCCTTCTGCATGCCGCCGATCGCCTGAGCCGGCACCAGCTTGGCGCGCTGCCCGCCGAACAGGTCGGTGTAGGAGATCATGAAATATTTGACGCTTTTCGCCCTTGCGAATTCTGCAAGATCATTAGTCACATCAGTTCCCCATTTTTTGTCGGCCATGGCCCAAGGCATATGGGTCTTGGCCCTTCATTGATCAGAAGCCGTTCTTCCCCGGTATCCAGTTGGTCCCCGCGAGCGGCACACCGGCCATGGCCGCCGCCTCGATCGAAAGCGCGCAGAGATCTTCCGGCTCGAGATTGTGCAGGTGATTTTTGCCGCAGGCGCGGGCAATCGTCTGCGCTTCCAGCGTCATCACCTTGAGGTAGTTCGCCAGCCGTCGTCCGGC
>NZ_JAVIIW010000059.1:0-37601 GCF_033977205.1 Mesorhizobium album
GGTGCCGAGTGTGCGGCCGGGTGTCGGCGTCGAGATGACCCGCGAAGGGGTCGGCGTCGTCGGCATCATCACGCCATGGAATTTCCCGATCGCCATCCCCGCCTGGAAGATCGCGCCTGCGCTGGCCTACGGCAATACCATCGTCTTCAAGCCGGCTGAGCTGGTCCCCGAAAGCGCCTGGACCATCGTCGATATCCTGCACCGTGCCGGATTGCCCAAGGGCGTGCTCAATCTGGTCATGGGCAAAGGCTCGGTCGTCGGCCAGGCCATGCTCGACAGCTCAGACGTCAACGCCATCTCCTTCACCGGCTCGGTCGGCACGGGCAAGCGCGTCGCCGCGGCAAGTGTGGAGCATATGCGCAAGTTCCAGCTCGAGATGGGCGGCAAGAACCCGCTTGTCGTGCTCGACGATGCGGACCTGGCCGTCGCTGTCGATTGCGCGGTCAACGGCGCCTATTTCTCGACCGGACAGCGCTGCACGGCGTCCTCGCGCCTGATCGTCACCGAAGGCATCCATGACCGCTTCGTCGACGCCGTGAAGGAGCGCCTGGACAAGCTGGTCATCGGCGACGCGCTGGACGCCAAGACGCAGATCGGTCCCGTCGTCGACCAGACCCAGCTCAAGCAGGAC
This sequence comes from Mesorhizobium album, assembly GCF_033977205.1. Lineage (NCBI taxonomy): Bacteria > Pseudomonadati > Pseudomonadota > Alphaproteobacteria > Hyphomicrobiales > Phyllobacteriaceae > Mesorhizobium > Mesorhizobium album. Next base: position 632 of record NZ_JAVIIW010000059.1, read on the forward strand.
GAGGACTATATCGCCATCGGCCGCCAGGAGGGCGCCGAGCTCGCCTTCGGCGGCTCGAGGCTGGAGCGCGGCGCGCCAGGCTTCTATCTGCAGCCGGCGCTGTTTGTTGGCGCCACCAACGCCATGCGCATCTCGCGTGAGGAGATTTTCGGCCCTGTCGCCAACGTCATCCGCGTCAAGGACTATGACGAGGCGCTGAGTGTGGCCAACGACACGCCATTCGGCCTGACCTCCGGCATCTGCACGACCAGCCTGAAGCACGCGACGCATTTCAAGCGCAATTCCGAGGCCGGCATGGTGATGGTCAACCTGCCGACGGCGGGCGTCGACTTCCATGTTCCGTTCGGCGGCCGCAAGGGCTCGAGCTACGGTCCGCGCGAGCAGGGCCGCTACGCCATGGAGTTCTATACCACCGTGAAGACGGCCTATGCGGCTGCGGGCTAGCTTACACGAACGCTATCGGCGGCGAATGATCGCGTCAGCGGGTTGAACTTCGACGTCAGCACACGGGCGAAAAGCCGGTCAGGGATCCTCTGAATCACACCACGAAATTGCCCGCCCGCGTCACGGGCGCTCAAGCTCTGCAGTTCCTTTGCTGGGGGTCTGTCGCGCACTCTGATTGATAAGCGGCGTCAATGAATGATGTCGAAACTTGTATTTCTAGAGTGGCAGCTTCCTACCTAACATGCGTGCCAAAAAGCTTGAATGCTGGAAAGCACAATAGAGGGGAATCGCATGACCACAACATATGAACGCGCAGAAATTCCTGCCGACTCAAGCGATGCGGATGATCTCGCTAAACTTGGCTATCAACAAAAACTGCACCGAACGATGAGTCCATTTACGTCGTTTTGCCTGGCATTCTCGATGGTGTCGATCAATACTGGTGTTATCACACTGTTTTCTGATCCCTTCAACAGGGTTGGCGGCATCGGCGTTTTGCTCTGGTTCCTCGTCATTCCTTTCGTCTCCTGCATCGTCCTGGTCTACGCGCATCTGTCGGCTCGTATCCCGGTCACCGGCTATGCCTATCAGTGGTCCAGCCGCCTCGTGAACAAAAGCTATGGCTGGTTCACCGGCTGGATCGCCATGATCTCATTCATGGCTGGCACATCCGGTACGGCAGCGGCCATTGGCTCGGTCTTTGCCCCTGAGATCTGGGCGAATCCGACCCAGGGCCAGGTGCAGGCGCTCAGTATCTCAGCAACGATTCTCGTCTGCGCGATCAATATCTTCGGTATTAAAATCGCCAGCAGGATAAACGACATTGGAGCGGTGGTTGAGCTGCTCGGAACTGTCGTCCTTCTGGCCGGGCTTATTACCGGCGTGTTTTTTGTCTTTGGCGTCAGACAGGGCTTCAGCCTGCTGGTTGACACGACGCCTGCTAGCGGTACCCCGTTGTCGCTGACAACGCTTGCCCTTGCGATGTTGCTCCCCGTCAACGTATTGCTCGGATGGGAAGGAGCGGCTGACCTGGCGGAAGAAACCCTGGATCCGCGCCGAGCCGCCGCCAAGGCAATGATTCGGGCGGTCGCGATTTCCAGCATCTTCGGGGTAGCTATGTTTGCATTGCTTGCCCTCGCCATTCCGGGTCCCGTTACAGACTTTTTGGCGCACCCGGAAAACCCGGTTATTGGCATCGTCAGGCAGCGGTTCGGAAACACCGCCGGCCTTCTCATGCTGTTCGTCGCGTTCGCCTCGATCTTCGCATGTCTGATCGCCAACATGGCAGTTGCCACGCGCATGATCTACGCCCTGTCGCGCGACAACATGCTGCCGGGGTCCAAGCTTTTGATGAGGGTCAATGAGCGGACGGGAACGCCAGTGGCTGCGATTGTCGTGGTCACCGCCATTGCGATTGTCATGAACATCGCAAACGGGGGATTTGTGGCTGCGATATATTCGATGGTGGGTTTGACGTACTACCTGACCTACTTCCTGACGCTTGCTGGCGTATACATGGCTTATCGTCGTGGGCGCATTCCTTCGGCGCCGATTGGTGCGTTCGGCCTCGGAGGTTGGCTTGTACCGACTATCGGTGTCGGTGTTCTCTGGACGCTCGTCGTGATCGCGACCTTCTCAATTCCTGACGAAAGTCACCCAGGGGCGTACATGACGATGTTCATGCTGGCAGTCGGGGCCACGTGGTGGCTCTTGAAACTTCGCGGCGATCTGGCCGCGGGAAGGGCGGGTCCGCCGGTCGCCTGACCGAATAAGCCATAAGCGTGCGGCTACATTCGTACCTTACGGAGCCGCGTCTTCTGTTCGAAGGCGCGGCTCTCAATGTTTTGAGTTGGCGGCTCAGCTGTGCATCGTCGCAGATTTGGCGCTTCGATACCAACAGGGTCTCAACAAAAATACCAACACCTCGCCCCGTTGGACGAAGTTTGCCGAACTGCGATGAAATTCGCTCAAGCACATCCTTCGTGCCGAAAAAGTAAGCAAAGTCAGTGATTTGCGGGGGCTGAAGCGTAGAGCCTTCGGCGAAAGGGAGTGTCGGGAGAAGAGAGGATGGTGCCCAGAGGCGGATTCGAACCACCGACACGCGGATTTTCAGTCCGCTGCTCTACCAACTGAGCTATCTGGGCCTGTGCCGGCTAACGGAATCGCCCGCCGGGTTTCATGAAAGCGCCGGGCGGCGCCCCTTGAAAGCGCGTGGGTTATAGCATGGGAATCCAGCCTGTCCAGCGCTTAGGTGTTGATAAAGAAAAATCGCCGGCAGACGGCGAATTTGCCGCGTCGCCTCACTCTTCGTCCTCGGGTGCCGGGCCTTGCTTCGGGCCATCGTCGTCTTCCTCCTCATCGTCGCGGCCGGGGATGACATAGGCGCCCTTCAGCCAGCGATTGAGGTCGATGTCCTTGCAGCGCGCCGAGCAGAACGGGTAGTGCTCGCGGGCGGAAGGCTTGCCGCATTCGGGGCAGGGGCGTTTCGGCCTGAGCGGCGTGACCTTGTCGTCCGGGCTCATGGCCGCGCGACGTGCCAGTTCTTGTGCGGCTTGAAGCCTTCGCCGGAAAGCAGCGCGACGCTCTCATAGAGCGGCAGGCCGACCACATTGGAGTACGACCCGACCAGCTTGACGACGAAGGAGCCGGCGAGACCCTGCACGGCATAGCCGCCGGCCTTGCCGCGCCATTCGCCGGAGGCGACATAGGCGTCGATCTCCTCGCGCGGCAGCCGCTTGAAGCGCACCCTGGTCTCCACCAGCCGCTGCCTGAGCTTGCCGCCCGGCGTGATCAGGCAGATGCCGGAATAGACCCGGTGCGAGCGGCCGGAAAGCAGGCCGAGGCAGTTCACGGCGTCGTCGATCGTTTCGGCCTTGGGCAGGATGCGGCGCCCGACCGCCACCACCGTGTCGGCGGCCAGGATGAAGGCCGGCGCATAGTCTTCCTCGCTCTTCAGCGAGGCGAGCGCCTTCTCGGCCTTGTCCTTGGAGAGGCGCTTCGCCAGCGAGCGCGGATGCTCGGCGCGCAGCGGCGTCTCGTCGACATCGGCCGGCAGCACGCGGTCCGGCTCGATGCCGGCCTGCTGCAGCAGCTCTATGCGGCGCGGCGAACCCGAGGCAAGCACCAGCTTCTGCAGAATGCCCATCGCGGTTCGCGCCGAACTGTTACTTGAAACGGTAGGTAATGCGGCCCTTGGTCAGGTCGTAGGGCGTCATCTCGACCAGGACCTTGTCGCCGGTCAGCACGCGGATGCGGTTCTTGCGCATGCGGCCGGCCGTGTGGGCGATGATCTCGTGCTCGTTTTCGAGCTTCACCCGGAACATCGCATTGGGCAGCAGTTCCGTGACCACGCCCGGAAATTCGAGGACTTCTTCCTTCGGCATTCGATACCTTTGCTTGGATGGCGGTTCCGGCGGCCGGCCGGAATTTGCGGCGGAACCTATATGATAATCGCCCGCTTGTGAACATGCTTAGAACCTTTCCGGCCTGGATTGAACCGTTCTGTTTTTCCGATGGCGAGACGATCCACGCAGAGGGTGGCGAACGCCCGATGTGGTGCGTCGGACGAGCCGCCCGACAAAGTGGGCGTCCGCCAGCGGGAAACAGAACGGTTCAATCCAGGCCGGAAAGGTTCCAATCGGCGGCGCTTTTTCACTCCGGCGGCGCGAAACGCTTGGCAATGCGCGCTTTCAGCCGCTCGCGCACGTCGCGATAGGCGGCCATGATATGCTCGCGCGTGCCGCCGGTATCGGTCGGGTCGGGCATCGGCCAGTACTCGACCTCGACGGCTAGCGAGCGGGTGAGCTCGAGCGCGGCGTGATGCGCTTCCGGCGCCAGCGTCACGATCAGGTCGAAATAGTCGTCTTCCAGCTCGTCCAGCGTTCTGGGCTGGCGCTCGCCGAGCGAGAGACCCTCCTCGGCAAGCACGGCGTCGACGAAGGGGTCGCGCTCGCCGCTGCGCACGCCGGCCGAGGCGACGAAGGTGGTAGCGGGCAGCATCCGCCGGGCCAGCTGCTCGGCCATCGGCGAGCGCACGGCGTTCATGCCGCATACAAACAGGATCGAATGCGGCAGCGCGGCCAGCATTAGAGCATGACCCCGAAAAGTGGGTACCGGTTTTCGGAGAAGGTCATGCTCCAACAACGAGTCAGATCAGGATGGCGATTCAACGAAACGTCATCCTGATCTAGCCCCGCCAGTGCAGCACGCAAACCAGCGTGAACAGCCGGCGCGCCGTGTCGAAGTCGATCTCGATCTTGCCGGCGAGCCGGTCCATCAGTGTCTGCGAGCCTTCATTGTGCAGCCCGCGCCGCCCCATGTCGATCGCCTCGATGTGGCTGGGCGTCGAGGAGCGGATGGCCTCGTAGTAGCTTTCGCAAATCAGATAGTAATCCTTGACGATGCGCCGGAACGGCGTCAGCGACAGGATGTGGGTGACCACGTCGGCGCCATTATCCCTGCTGACGGCAAACACCAAGCGCGAGTCGGCCAGCGACAGCTTCAGCCTGTATGGGCCGGCGCCATCGTCATTGACCGGCCGAAAACTGTTTTCCTCGATCAGGTCGAAGATCGCCACCGCCCGCTCGTGCTCGACATCGGGCGTCGAACGTCCAATCGATTCGTCAAGCTCGACGTCGATCAGCCTGTTGCGGTTTTGGTGGTGGCCGGACATCGCTACATGTTCAGCCTGATCGCTACGGAGCGCGCATGCGCGTCGAGCCCTTCGGCCTTGGCGAGCGCGATCGCCGCAGGCGCCAGCGCCTTGAGCTGCTCCGGCCCGAGCTTCAGGATCGACGTGCGCTTGACGAAATCGAGCACGGACAAGCCCGACGAGAAGCGCGCCGAACGCGCCGTCGGCAGCACGTGGTTGGAGCCGCCGACATAATCGCCGATAACTTCCGGCGTGTGCCGGCCGAGGAAGACGGCGCCAGCATTGCGCATCCTGGCGAGGAAGCTTTCGGCATCGTCGAAGGCGAGCTCGACATGCTCGGCCGCGATGCGATCGACCAGCGGCAGCGAGGCTTCGATCGACGGCACCAGGATCACGGCGCCGAAATCGCGCCAGCTCGCGGCGGCCGTCTCGGCGCGCGGCAGGGCCTTCAGCTGGCGCTCGACCGCTTGCTCCACCGCCTTGCCGAACGCGGCATTGTCGGTGACCAGGATCGATTGCGCCGACACGTCGTGCTCGGCCTGGGCGAGCAGGTCGGCGGCGATCCAGGCCGGATCATTGTCCTTGTCGGCCACGACCAGCACTTCCGACGGCCCGGCGATCATGTCGATGCCGACGGTCCCGAACACCTGGCGCTTGGCCGCTGCGACATAGGCGTTGCCCGGGCCGACGATCTTGGCCACCGGCCTGATAGTCTCGGTGCCGTAGGCGAGCGCCGCAACCGCCTGCGCGCCGCCGACACGATAGATCTCGGAAACGCCGGCGAGGTCGGCCGCTACCAGAACCAGCGGATTGATGACGCCACCCGACGCCGGCACCACGATCACGATGCGCTCGACCCCGGCGACCTTGGCCGGCACGGCATTCATCAGCACCGAGCTCGGATAGCTCGCCGTGCCGCCGGGCACATAGAGGCCGACGGCCTCGATCGCCGTCCAGCGCGAGCCGAGCTCGACGCCTGCGGCGTCCGTGTAGCGGTCTTCCTTCGGCTTCTGCCGCTCGTGATGGGAGCGGATGCGATCGCGCGCGAATTCGAGCGCCTCTACGGTTGCCGGATCGGCCTCCGCATAGGCCTTGGCGATATCGCCCCTGGAAACGGCGATGCCGAGCTTGCCGAGATCGGCCTTGTCGAATTTCAACGTGTAGTCGGCAAGCGCCTTGTCGCCCTCGGCGCGCACGCGCGCGATGATGTCGCGCACCACCGCCTCGACATCGGCCGAAACCTCACGCTTGGTGGTGAGGAATGCCGAAAAGCGCTGCTCGAAATCGGCGTTGGTTTGGTTAAGCGTGATGGCCATTATCCGTGCTCAGGTCCTGTGAACCGGGCGTGAGGTGGCTTCCCAGGCGCCGCCTACATCGGCGAGCCGCGCCTCGATGCACTCGACATCGAGCATGATCGTGCCGCCCCCCGAGAACACCAGCTCGATGATGCCCGCCGGCTTGCTGATCGCGATAAAGCTGATCGCCAGCAGCGACAGCACCTCAGCGGGCTTGTCGCGGGCAATGCCGCTGGTCTTGGCGCCGAGCACGCGGTCGAAATACAAAACACTCTGCCGCCGCTCGTTGTGCTGGCGGAAGAAACCGGACTTCGCCTCCCAGACGAAGCGGTTCATGGTCATTACGAAGCGTTTGGCCGCCGGCAGGAATTCGAGGTCGGAGACCTTCATCACGGCGTCCTGGACATGGGCCGAGACGATGCTCAGATCCTGGTCGTCGAGCGCGATGAGCTTGAGAGCGGCCATGCGGTATGGGCACCTGAACGTTGATGACTCAATGTTCTGTTAGAGCATGATCCCGAAAAGTGGAAACCCGGTTTTCGGTAAAGATCATGCTCAAACAAAAAACTAGAGCCTGTTTCGCCCCGATTTGATCGGGACGAACAGGCTCTAGTGGGTCTTTCCGCTCTGCGCAACCGAGGCGCGGCCGCACCGGCTCCTTTAGCCCGAAATCCGCTCGATGACCGCGCCGCAGCCGGAAAGCTTCTCCTCCAGCCGCTCGAAGCCGCGGTCAAGGTGATAGACCCGGTTGACGGTGGTCTCGCCTTCGGCGGCAAGGCCGGCGATCACCAGCGACACCGAGGCACGCAGGTCGGTCGCCATGACGGGCGCGCCCTTCAGCCTGGCGACGCCGTCGACGATCGCCGTCTGGCCGGAGAGCGTGATGTGGGCGCCGAGTCGGGCAAGCTCCTGCACATGCATGAAGCGGTTCTCGAAAATCGTCTCGGTGATGCGCGACTTGCCCTTGGCCATTGTCATCAGACCCATGAACTGCGCCTGCAGGTCGGTCGGGAAGGCGGGGAAGGGCGCGGTCGTCACATCCACCGGCGCGATGCCGGCGCCGTTGCGCTTGACGCGGATGCCTTCGTTGGTGGGCGTGATCTCGGCGCCGGTCTCGGCAATGACATCGAGCGCGGTCTGCAACAGGTCGGGCCGCGCGCCTTCGAGCATCACATCGCCGCCGGTCATCGCCACCGCCATGGCATAGGTGCCGGTCTCGATGCGGTCGGGGATGACGCGCACCCGCGCCCCGGACAGCGCCTCGACACCCTCGATGGTGATGGTGGAGGTACCGGCGCCGTGGATCCTGGCGCCCATGGCGATCAGGCATTCGGCGAGGTTGACGATTTCGGGCTCGCGGGCGGCGTTTTCGAGCACCGTCTCGCCTTTGGCGAGCGAAGCCGCCATCATCAGCACGTGGGTGGCGCCGACGGACACTTTCGGGAACACGTAGCGATTGCCGTGGAGGCGGCCGTTCCTGGTTTTGGCCACGACATAGCCATTGTCGACGTCGAGATCGGCGTCCAGCGCCTGCAGGCCTTCGAGAAACAGGTCGACCGGACGCGTGCCGATGGCGCAGCCGCCGGGCAGCGACACCTTGGCCTCGCCCATCCGCGCAAGCAGCGGGCCGATCACCCAGAAGGAGGCCCGCATCTTCGACACCAGCTCATAAGGAGCGGTGGTGTCGACGATGTTGCGGGCGGAGAAGGTGATGGTGCGCGAATAGCCTTTCTGCTGCTTCTCGCGCCGGCCGTTGACCGAATAGTCGACGCCGTGGTTGCCGAGGATGCGGATCAATTGCTCGACATCGGCCAGATGCGGCACGTTCTCGAGCGTCAGCGAGTCGTCGGTGAGCAGCGAGGCGATCATCAGTGGCAGTGCCGCGTTTTTGGCGCCCGAGATCGGAATGCTTCCGGCAAGCTCTTTGCCGCCGACAATTCTGATGCGATCCATGAAAAAACGTCCCCTCGGCCCGGACGGGCCGGTTTCAATCGGTTGAGTATGTCCGGCTCTAGACTATCGGCCGGCTCGGTTCAAGAAATAGGATTTCCCCACCTTTGGCCCAAGTGTGGTCGGCTAGTGTGGCTGATTTGCGTTACTTTTTTTGCATTTTTCCAGCAGTCGGCAGGCCTTCCGGCCGCTGATCGGGATCGCAGGCGCGCTGCCTGTCAGCGTCGCCCGCACGCCGCGAGCGCGCCTGCGCCTTGCGTTTCTGCAGGTTGGCGCGCAATGCCTCGGCGAGCCTGTCCTTGCGCTCTGCGTCGCTTTTTTTCGGTGGCTTTGCCCGGTCGTTCATCGTCCTGTCCTCGCTGACGGATAGCCGGCTGTTGTTCCGGGATAGCTAGCATTGTGGCGGCGCCATGTCATGAAAGTCTGTTGAAAGCGTGTGCGGAGCCGGCTTCACGGCTGCGGCAATCGATACACGTCGTCCAAAATGCGCCGCGGTTTCTCGACAACGACATGCGTCGTTTTAAGGTTTTCTTGGCCTTGCGCTTGCCGGTTCGATATGGCAGAAGCGCCGCCATCGCAGGCTGCGGTAGCTCAGTGGTAGAGCACTCCCTTGGTAAGGGAGAGGTCGAGAGTTCAATCCTCTCTCGCAGCACCAGCCTATCCCATTGAAATCGCTGAAGTCCTTGACGCCCAACGTCTCCCGTTCATTTTGACGTGGCGGCCCCGCTGCCGATCACTGCACTTTCTGCGAATTGTTTGCGCTTCGACAAATAAGCAGGCCCGGACCGGGATAGATTTTTGCGCCGGGCTCGACCGCCGCCAGCCCGGAGCCATTTTCTGCGGCAGTCTGGAATTTGTTGAACATGTCCGAAACCGAAGTCGTATCCCAGCCCGAGCTGGACGTGCGCGCCATTCCGCCTGTGGAACGCCACGCCCGGATCTTCGGGATTGCCCAGGCGCTGGCCGGGGGCCAATCCTTCATCATCGTGAACGATCACGACCCGCGGCCGTTACGCTATCAGATGGAAACCCGATATCCTGGCCTGTTCGATTGGGAATACCTGCAGCAGGGGCCGGATATTTGGCGCGTTGAGATCAAGAGATTGCAGTCATCCGGCTGCGACTGTTGCTGCGGCGGCTGATGATCAGGATCAATGCTCGACGGCACGACCGGCAGGTATGAGCCGTCCAGAGCAAAGATCCAGTCCTCGCATGCAAGCACCATTCCTCGCCCACCATTCCTCGCCATGAGAATATCTTTGGAGGTCAACGGCGTCCTTTCGGCGATAGGCTGAGGAAGGCAGCGACTGCGCCGGGCGGTCCGGCGGGTCATCCCAAAACAGAAGAATCCACCTGGATCGAACCCGCGCCGATGAGCTCGAGGCAGTAGGGCACGGCGGGAAAGACGGCGTCGAGGCAGACGTCGATGGAGGACGGTTTTCCGGGCAGGTTTATGATCAGCGAGCGGCCGCGCACCCCCGCAGTCTGACGCGAAAGAATGGCGGTGCGCACATGTTGCAGGCTCGCCTGCCGCATCAACTCGCCAAAACCGCGCAACTCCTTGGTGATGACCTGCTGCATGGCTTCCGGAGTGAGGTCCCTTGGCGAAGGACCGGTTCCGCCTGTTGTAAGGATCAGATCGGCGCCTGCCTGGTCGCAAAGCTCGATGAGCACGTCACGGACACTCTCCAGGCCGTCGGGAACGATGCGGCGAACAAGATCGCAGGGCTCTGCCAGCACACGGCGAAGCCAGCGCTCGATTGCCGGTCCGCCAAGATCCTCGTACTCGCCGCGGCTTGCACGGTCGGAGATGGTCACGATCGCTATCCGGGTCATTGCGGTCAGGCCGTCGCGGTTACCTGCCAACCGGGCCTGGCATGGGCGTACCCGTCGACCAGCGTGCCAGGCAGATCGAGGCATGAAAGGGCGAAGCGCGCATCTTCGGGCTCATCCTTGCCGTCGGCAAGTCTTCTATAAATCCTCGCCACCTCGACCATGTCGCATGTCTGGGGCGACAAACGAAGGCGCCTGATGCCCTTTGAGGCGAGCGCGTCGGGCGCCGGGCAGAAGGCCTGAACCTGATTGGAAAGCGTCTGCACGCCGTTGACGGCGAGGAACTGCTGGTCGTCGAGCGTATCAACCGGAAGACCGTCGGGGTCCCTCTCGCAGGTAAACTGGCACGAATCCTTGTGAAGGCCGTGGATCCGCGCGTGATAGCAGCGTCCGGAGAGGGCGAGTGGCAGCCGGCCGAATGCGAAAATCTCAAACTGCGCCTCGGGGCATTTCAAGGACATGGCGCCGATCGCTGCAAACGACAATTCGACGGGCGGGCATATTGTTCGCGCGCCAAGCTCGACTAGGAACTTCGCGGAAGCCTCGTTGTAGACGTTCAGGAATGGACCCGCGACGAACGTCTCGTTGTAGATGCTCACAAATGGACCCGTGACGAAGGCTTTGCCGGAGCGTGACGGCAGGCCGGAGACATCATTGATCTCGACCAGCCTCTCGTCTCCGCAAAGGTCCTCGACGCTTTTGCGTTCCCGAACGGTCGCCGGCGCCGCCAGTGTGGACAGCACCACCTGCTTGCCGCCGCGCTCCAGCCGTTCGATAACAGCCGGCCATACCGGGTCCGAAAACGGCATGCGTTTTCCGCAGACGACTTCACCGACGTGAACGCGCGCGATCGGAGCCTCGTCCGCTATCCTGCGGTAAAAGTCGAGCAGACGGTCGGGGGGCCAATGGAAGAAGACCGGCCCAAGTGTCAGCGCGATTTCGGACACCGGCTATCTCCATTTCTTCTCGTAAGCACCCGCCGTCTGCCGAGCCCCTTCCGACTGGCCGGCGAGAAGCCGGTCGATATCGACGGCGTCGCCGCCCGTTTCGACGGCGTCGACGGCTTTCCTGAAGGCGCGCACGACCTCGCTTACATAGCCTTTGCCGCGCTGGCGTCCCTCGATTTTCAACGCAGTCACCCCGGCGGCCTTCAAGCCTGAAATCATGCCGCCGGCGTTCAGGCTGACGGGATCCTCAAACAGATGGGACGTCTTGCCGTCGGCTTTGAATTTGCCCTTGCAGAGAGTGGGATAACCCACCGGCTGGCCGTGTCCGTACCGGTCGATCGTGAAGTCCGACAGCCGCGCCGTTGTGCCGCTCGGCCCTTCGTCATAGCTCACCATCTCGGGCGGCGAGCAGACACCGTTGAGATTCGGCGATTTTCCCGTCGCGTATGAAGACAGATAGCAGCGTCCCTCGATCATCACGCAAAGGCCGCCGAAAACGAAGGCTTCGGTTTCCACGTCGATCGCGCGGTTCAGCGCCGCTATCTCCTGAAGCGAAAGAACCCTTGGAAGCACCACGCGGCGGATGCCGAAATGAGCCGCATAGAATCCGATCGCTTCCGGCGTTGCCGCGGCAGCCTGCACCGACAGATGAAGGCGGATTTGCTTGTGGTTCCTTGCCACATGATCAAGGACCGCGAAATCGGCGGCTATGATGGCATCCGCGCCGCTTTCGGCCGCTGCGTCGGCAGCCTTCTTCCAGATGTCGACATCGTCGACGCGCGCGAAGGTATTGATCGCGACCAGCACCTTGCTGCCATGGCCGTGGGCAAAGCGCACGCCCTCGGCAAGTTCACCTCGGGAGAAATTGAGCCCGGGAAAATTGCGGGCGTTCGTTTCATCGCGAAATCCGCAATAAACCGCGTCCGCACCCGCCTGGACGGCTGCCCTCAACGTAGCGGGAGTCCCCGCCGGACAGACAAGTTCCATGCGTGCGGTCGTCATGCTTTCTGCGTCTCGCTGGAGTTGTTTTCGGCCAATCGGCGCGCGACGCTCAGGGCGCCAAGAACACCCGTATCGACACAGCGGGCCAGGATGCCGTGCAGCCCGAGCAGGTCCGCCGGACGAAGCTCGGCATCCTCTATCGTGTTCCTCAGGGCGAGCACCGCTTCCGTGCGTCCGTTTATCGAGATCACCCGGCTGAAGAAAAGCGCATCGCCGTCAAGCGTGCCGTCAAGCAGGCCCAACAGGGCCAGAAGCGGTCCCCTGATCAGCACGTCCGACCCGGCAGTCCCATCTTTGCTCACGACGCGGACGCTCGATCGTTGTCCGTCCGGGACCACGCAAAATGCGAATGCAAGGTCCACGGGATCGATACCGAAGCAGGACGATCGGTATTCGCCCAGGCGCTCGAAAAGGCCGGGGCGCCGTCCGGCAAGCGAGCGCAAGGACAATGTCAGCAACGGCCCGAGCGGCAGCCCTGCGACTGTCGGAAACAGGTGACGAACAAATCCTGGTAACATTGGCTCGGCGTTTGGCGGCCGCATCTTCAATCGCTGTCCGGGCTGCGTTCGATCATGAATTTTTTGCGGCCGGCTAGGCATCGCATCTCTTGCCGAGCAGCTTCGAAAAATTATCCCTATTGGGGCAAAAATCCCGATAGTGGCTCTCGAAATCGAAGGCCTGCATATGACTGTGACATCTGCGGCGATTGGGACATGTGATGCAGGTTCGGGACATGAAGTGGTCATGCGCGAACTCCAGCGTATGAAAGTCGTCGGGATCGATCCCGACTGAAAGCATCGCCAGCGTGAGGAAATCCTCCGCGGCATAAGGCAGATGCATGGCATCATCGAATTCGCTGGGCGACATGCCGATGTCATTCAGCATGCCTGTGCATTCCTCCTGTCCAAGCGCCCAGAATTCCCTTCTCGCGGCCTTGCTCCGTCGACGATCCTTGAAAACGGCGATTGCAGACCGGCAGGTGTCGATGATTGGGTTGCTCGCCATTTGAAAACGCCTTCCTGCACTGCCTTTGGGCTCGCCGCTTCAAGCGAGCGGATCGCTGAATGCTACGGTGCAGAAAGCGCCCGTTCTTTGCTCCAGATCAAAGTTCTCGGGCGGCGGTGGTGAGAAAACGATGTCGCCGACGGACCGGTCGTGCCGGATTTCGCCATGCATTATCGCCTTCTTCCCCAGTTCTCCGATCTCGGCTCCTTTCTTTCGTACCTGGACGGGAAGGGCCAGCTTCGCGAAATCCGCGCCCCGGTGTCGACGCGGTTCGAGCTGACGGAGATACATAAAAGGGTGATCGCGGCGCACGGACCGGCGCTGCGCATGACCATGCCGACGGACGACCGGGGGGCGGGTTCGTCCTTCCCGGCCGTGGCAAATATCTTTGGGACGCGGGAGCGTGTCGCCTGGGGGCTCGGCACGGATATTCGCGGGCTGGAAACGCTCGGCGCGCTGCTGGCGTGGATGCGATCCCCGCAAGTTCCGCAGAACCTGCGTCAGGCCCGCCACATGTTCTCTGCTGCGCGCGGCGCGTTGGCGGCTCGCCCGAAGATCCTTTCGTCGTCAAGAACATGGAGGGATGCGGAACGGGATTTCGCAATCCTTCCGATACAGACCTGCTGGCCGGAGGACGCCGGTCCTCTCATCACCTGGCCGGTGGTCGTCACCCGGCCACCGGGCGAGGATGATCCCGGCAGATACAATCTGGGCATATACCGGATGCAGGTAATCGCCCGGGATCGGGCGATCATAAGATGGCTGCCAATGCGAGGCGGTGCTGCCCACCATCGCATGTGGCAGGCGAGGGGGCTGGAGATGCCCGTCGCCGTCGTCATCGGCGCGGATCCCGCGACATTGATAGCAGCGGCGATGCCGGCGCCCGAAGGCGTATCGGAACTGTCGCTTTCCGGATTGATCAACGACCGACGGGTTGGGCTGGCTCCATGCAAGAGCATCGAACTCCATATCCCCGCCAGTGCCGAGATCGTGCTCGAGGGAACCGTTTCACCAAACGAAACGGCGGAGGAAGGTCCTTTCGGAGACCATACCGGATACTATAACGGCGCGGAGCATTTTCCCGTCTTCAAGCTCAAGCGTATTCGCCTGAGGGACGGCGCAAACTATCTCACCACTTTCACCGGGCGTGCGCCCGACGAGCCGTCCGTCCTCGCCGACGCGCTGCTCGACGTCTACAAGCCGCTGCTGCGGCAGCAGATACCGGAAATTCTCGACGTCTGGCTGCCGCCGGAAGCCTGCTCCTACAGGATCGCAGTCATATCGATCGTTAAGAAATATGCCGGACAGGCGCGGCGGGTGATGATGGGGTTCTGGTCCCTGTTGCCGCAGTTCTCGATGACCAAGATGGTCGTCGTGGTGGACGACGACATCGACATCCGGTCGTGGTCGGACGTGCTGTGGGCGGTCGCCACCCGCATGGATTTCTCGCGCGACCTGATGACGCTGGATCGCACACCTATCGACTCCCTGGACTTCGCGTCGCCGCTGGAAGGGCTTGGCGGAAAAATCGGGTTCGACGCGACATGCAAGATCGGGTCCGAAACATCCCGTGAGTGGGGGAAGGAGCTGAAGATGTCACCTCATATCGTTGAAAGGGTCTCCGAGCGCTGGGAGGAGCTTTTCCCGCAGGCAGCCGGTTCGGTGCAGAAATGACCAAACGGATAATAGTGGGGGTGACCGGCGCGTCCGGCTCTGTGCTGGCCCTCGAGACCATACGCCAATTGGTCAGAGGTGGAGCGGAAACGCATCTTGTCACCTCAAAGAGCGCGCGCATGACCATTGCTTACGAGCTTGGCGCCGACGGATTGGCACAGCTTGCCTCGCTCGCCAACCACACCCACTCCCACCAGGACCTGACTGCGCCCATTGCCAGCGGCTCTTTCAGGACGGAGGGCATGATCGTCGTGCCATGCTCGATGCGGACCCTTGCGGCGATGGCGCACGGCCTGGGCGACAACCTTCTTACCAGGGCAGCCGACGTTGTGCTGAAGGAGAGGCGCCGGTTGGTGGTCGTGCCGCGCGAGGCGCCCCTGCATGAAGGGCATCTGGATGCGATGCTGAAACTGACGCGGATGGGAGCGATCATCGCGCCGCCTGTGCCGCCATTCTACGTCAAGCCGGCTTCGATCGAGGCGATGGTCGTCGAGATGGCGGCACGACTGGTCAACTGGGCTGGCGTGGACCCCGGCGACAAGCTGACCAGATGGGGCGAAAAGAACGTCGCAACCCGTCAATTGTTTTGATGGAGCTGCCCAATGGGGGGAAAGGCTCCGGCGGATTGTAGGGAGCAGAAAGTCGAGCCATATGATGTGAGGCGACTTCATGCGGCAAGGAAGCAGTCGGCCATCATGTCGATGTTCGATGGCCTCGAACCGGGCCAGACATTCTCGGTGATTCTGGACTTCGATCCCGGCCGACTGAAGCGTCAGTTCGAGTCGTCTTTTGCTGGCGACCTCGTCTGGGTTTGCCTTGAGATTGGCCCACCGGAATGGCTGATCGAAATCGGCAGACGAGAACCGGCTCGATGACCAGCGGCTCAGGTCTCGGGCTACCGTCCAACCATGGCGAGCGCGGCGAATTGACCGAGTTGCCGCATTGAAAGCGACCCCTCCTTTGCAAGGGCTGCGATGTCATCAAAGAGAAGGGCGAAGTCCAGGTAAACGGTGCGGTCCCGTTCAACTGCTCCTATCCTGTCGAGATCCTGCAGGAACAACACGATGGCTGCGATGCGCCGGCGCTGCTCGCGAGCGTTAGCGAGATGTTCGCGAGCCGCACGCTCGATTTCCTGGGTGGCGAAGCGGGACAGCGTCTCGTCGAGCTTGGAACGGCACTCGCAGTCCAACCGTGCCTCATCGATCATGCTTGTCAGCCGGGCGACGGCGTTCACCATTTCTCCAGCGCCGTTTTCGGAAAGGCCGTGCTTCATCTTTCTTCTTCTCCCGTCGCGGCCAATCCCGTCTGGAGTCGTTGCGCAACTGACATGTGCCCGGGATGATCTGGCCGAGAAGAACGAGACGCGTCCGGGCCGGGAACCAGACCGTTTTCAGAACAATCCTCAAGATAGTCGATGCTTCTGAGGGATGTTTGCGCTGGAGCAAACACCAAATCGATCCTCGCACCTATTGCGCCATGCGTGTCCTTCCTTGCGGTCCATCCAATGGCGGGCGATGCGGGAGCCATTCGAGAGGACGGTCGCATGGATGCTGACGGCAACTCCAAGACCCCCAGGATGAATCCGGCGCATCTGCCGTTTCGACCGTTCTTTCTCGTGGCTGCCGTCGATGCCATCGTGGGCGCCGGTGGCTGGTTGCCCTCAGCGTTCGGAATACAAGCCTTCGGTCCGACGGGAATCTCTGCCGGCGATTGGCACCGCGCCATGCTTCTGTTCGGAATGGTTCCGGCAGTGTTGACCGGCTTCCTGCTGACAGCGCTGCCGCGCTGGACGGGACATCGCGCGGTGCGGTCGGGCACGACGCATCTGCTCATTCTCCTATGGGCCTGCAGCCGTGTAGCGTTCTTGTTCCTGTCTCCGTCCTTCGGGCTTGCGTTCTCGGCGATTTGGATTCTCGCGCTGTGGTTGATCGCGGCCAGCGCAGTGATCGCCGGTCGGGATCGCCGCAATTTCAAGATACTGCTTCTGCTGGCCGTTTTTTGCGGCAGCGATGCACTCGTTGCGGCATCGTACCAGGTTGAACTTGCGCTGAGACTGGCGCTCGTCTCGATCATCGGTCTGGTCGTCATCATCGGAGGGCGCGTCGTGCCGGCCTTGACCGTGGCCTATGTCGAGAGCGCCGGCGGTCAAATTGTCCTGTCCCGCACCGCGTCCGCGGAGTACGCGGCAGCGTTGATGACGATTTGTGCTCTTTGTTCGTGGGTCGTTGCGCCGGAGGCGCAACTCACCGGCATTGCCTGTGCTCTTGCCGGCCTCAGCCAAGCGGTCCGGGCCGCGCAATGGAAAGGCTGGCGCAGCCTGTCATCGTCGACGGTGCTTGGCCTTCACATCGGGTATGGGTGGATCGTCGTGGGGTTTGGATTGCTGGCCATCCATATCTTCGCCCCGGTAGTGCTGGGCCAGGCGACCGCTGTTCATGCGTGGACCATCGGCGCTATCGGAACCATGGTTCTTGCCATCATGGCGAGCATGATCCGCAAGCACAGCCGTCTCGCCTTCATGCCCTCGGCTCTTGCGAGCGGGGCGCTCGCGGCAATGACGGCCTGCTGCCTGTCGCGCCTGCTGATCGAAGTGCTGCCTGGCTATATCGGCCCGCTGGCAAGCTTTTCCGGCGCTTTGTGGATTGCCGCGTTTGGCCTGTTTCTGACGGCCTATCGCCGGACCCTTTTCGGAGTTGACCTGAGATAGCCTACCAGATCCAGAAAAGCAGGACCCATCCCGCCACGGCCGGCATCATCGCCAGCCCGACCAGGGATAGTGCGAGGACCCGTCGGGCAGGTTCCTGGCTGTAAATTCCCGTCACCTGCCAGCACAGAACCCCGGACCAAAAGGCCGCCATCGTCAGCATCGCAGCGCGCAGCGGGTCCACGAACGGCAGCGATATCCCATCCAACCGCAATTGGCTGACCGTAAGGCTGGAAAGGCCAAGGAAGACGCCGGCGCCCGCCAAGGGAATGAGCGACTGAGCAAGGTGATGAAATACCTGCGTTCGCCACGGGCCAAGGCCGCGCGCGGCTAGAGCCAGCAAGGAAAACGTCGACGCGCCGCAAGCGAGGGCCGCCGCTAGCACATAGGCGATGAGCACGGCTCCGTCGAGAAGCGTCATCACGTCGCCGGGATAGTTCGTCAGGACCCACCACGGCGCCGTGGTTTCGAGCGGCCAGGTCACCCCGTTTTCGATCAGCCGTTCCGCCGCCCATATCTTCGCGTGCACGAACCACGGGCTGACCGACCATTGAAACGCGCCGACGGCCAGCCCCATCAAGCCCACCACGATCAGGATTGTTTCCCAGGGCTTCGCGGCGGCGCCGGCGACATGGACAATTTCGTGGTTTGGCGAGCGGCGAGCCAGACGAATTGCCCCGCGAAAACCGCTGCAGCGCCCGCACATGTGGCAGTCGCTGGCGCCGCGCATGGTCCGGATCGGCACGAGCGGCGCGCAATTGACCGCCTTTGGCTTGATCCCCGAGAGCTGCGAAAGTTGCCAAAGCGGCGGGTCGACCCGGAAATGCAGCGGGGCGAGCTTTGCCAGCAGGCCGAAAACCCCGCTGACCGGGCAGAGATAGCGGCACCACACGCGCTTGTTGCGCCCGTAGAGAAAGCCGATCAGCGCGGCCGCCAGGGTCGAGCCGCCGAGCATGAGGAGCGTCGGAGCGGGATATTGATAAACGCTCGTCATCTGGCCGTAGAGCGTCGTGCAGGCGAATGCGACGGTGGGCCAGCCGGGCCACATCAGCCAGCGCGGTATAGCCCTGCCGCGCCCGCGGCTGCTGGCAAATTCGCTTATCGCTCCTTCCGGGCAGAGGATACCGCACCATATCCGCCCGACCAGCGCGGTGCTCAAGAGCACGAGCGGCCACCAGACGCCCCAGAAGACGAATTGGGCGAAGCGCGTGAAGTTGGTCCACAGATAAGCCGCACGGTCCGGAAGCGGCAGGAAAACGGGCACGATCAAGAGAACGCTGTACACGAGCACCATCGTCCATTGCGTCATCCGAATCGTCGCCTGATGGCGTTGCAGCCAATCGCCGACCTTGCGCCAGACATCGTCGGGTTGAACGGACGGGGCGTGCCGCGGAACGATCGTTATCGTCATGGACACGGTTGCGTACGACGCGGGCGCGGGGAACGCAGCAGCGCAAGCACGGCAATCCAGTAGATTGCATAGGCCAGGATGGTTGCAAGTTCGGGACGGGCACGATAGCCCGTCATGTTCGCAACCAGGCCTCCCAGCCTGCCTGTATCGTCCAGAAGCCAGGACGTGTCCCAAACTGCCCCGGACAGCGGCGGGACCTGCTCCAACCCGATGGCGCGGTCGAGCGCGGTCATTAAAAGCGATCCCGCCAGAAACAACAGAAGAACTTCGCTCACCCGGAAGAAGACTTTCCAGGGGAAGCGTTTGGCGGCGACGTGGATCAGCCAGTAGGATGCGGCAGCGAAGGCAAATCCAGCGGCGGCGGCCGCCAGCGTTCCGGGAAGTGTCGTTTGCCTGGCGGATGCCAGGAGGCCGTAGAGGAAAACGACCGTTTCGCTGCCTTCCCGCATCACGGCGACTGCCGCCAACAGGAACAGTCCCACCCAATTGCCGGCGGTCAGGGCCCGCTCGGCGCCGCGTTCGAGATCCCGTTTGAGCCCTCTGCCTTGCCGGTGCATCCAGACCACCATCTGCAGTATGAGCAAGGCGGCGAGTGTGGCCATGCCGATCTGAAAATAGTCCGCGCGCTCCCCGTCCAGCAGGCTCTCGAGGAACAAGATGACCCCGGCCAGCAGAAGGGCTCCGCCCAGTCCCGCGGCGACGCCGGTCCACAGGAGATATCGCGCTGTCGCAGCTTTGGCGCCCGCGTGATGCGCAAGCCATCCTTGCAGAATACCGACAACCAGAATTGCTTCCGTGCTCTCCCGCCAAACCACGAAGGCGACCTGTCCGAACAGAGCAGTCATCGAGGCGCCGGCTCCTTGGCGACAAGCGTGGCAGGCGGCATGTCGGGATGAAAATCGTCGAAGAACCGGTACTCGCCGGGGTCGAGGCGTCGGATCACGATAAACGAATTCGCCCCAGGCCCCAGCACCTTCTCCTTGCGCAATTCGATGCTTTCGAATTCCGCGGGGCTGGACCCGCTGTTGCGAAGCTCCAGTCTGAACTGCGCGTTGGCCGGCACTTCGAGGGATGGCGGAGTGATTGCCCCATCCTTGAGGTCGACGACGAAGATGAGACTTTCATCCGCGACTGCGGCGCTCGCCAGCAGGCAGGCTCCGACAACAATCGCCGCCAGACCGATAGAAGCGCTATCCATCGCATTTCCTTTGCGTTTCAGGGCGATACGGGACGAGGGATCACGGGAAGCCGGCCCTCGCTAGTAGCCGCCCTTCTTGCCCACGCCGGCAAAGGTGAATTCATATTCGACGCGGAAGGGGGCGGGCCACGCCGCCACGCCCGTCTCCTTGTCGACATGCCTCCCGAACTGCCGGGCGCCGCCGGATTCGCCGAAGGAAATTGTGTAGCTCAGGCTGTATTTGCCTGGCCCCATCAGCTTCACGTTGTCGCCATAGTGGGGGCCGTCACTGGCGACCATGGGCATCAAAACACCGCCGGTCTGCTGATTGTTGTCGAGCCGGGTCAGCAGATATTCGATTTTGAGGTTGGGGATCCAATCGCCTTCGGCAAAGCCGTTGGCATTGCCGCTCATCGCATGGATATCGGCCTCGAGATGAATATCGGAATCGGCGGCCGGTTTCATCATATGGGCCGGCTCCATCTCGATCGGCTGCAGATACACGGCGCCGATTTCCATGCCGTTCAGGAGCTGAGGCGTGCCGATAGGATATTCCATCGCGCAAGCGCTCGAAGCGCCGGCCAATAGGGCCGCGATGGATGAGAACAAAATCACCTGACGTGACATGCCGGGCTCCTGGCTACCGACGGCACGGACCTGTGCCTTAAGAGGGTATCTCCGGATTGGCATTGAAACGGGTCTCGGCCTGTTCCGGATCGACAGGTCGATAACATGATTATGATTGTCTACTTATTCGCCGGATCGATCGGCTCTTTGCGCCAGCGCAAAGAGCGTGAGGTTTTCTGGGAGTCGAGCTCTCCCGACCACGACGTCATCTCCGCGCGCCCAGCAAGCCGCGCGCCAGTGAACGCACCATGCCGACGAACGTCACCGTCCACGCTGCCAGGGCGATGTAAAAGAACGCACGGGGCAGGACCGACAGAAAACCGAATTCCATGGCGCGGTCCATTTGCCACGTGCAAGCGGCGTACATGCCGAGCGGAAATACCGCTCCCCAATACAATGGATCGTACTCGAACGGGAAACGCTCGTAGCCATAGCGCCAGACCCCCAGCAAAAGCAGCATAGGGATCCACCAGGTTCCGGTCGCCCAGTAGAAGACCGTGAAGCCCTTCAGGAAAGGCAGCAGGGACATCAGGTACGGCGCGTGCGGCGCGTTCAGTATCAGCAAGGATCCGGCGAGTGTCGAAATCGCCATCGCGCCCATGTTGATCCAATAAGGCGGCGCCAGATCGCCGGGCGAAAAGCGAAAGAACGCATAGCGGTAGAAGATCAGCGACATCATCCAGATGTAGAGCATGCCGCCCCACAGCCACATGGACAAAGCCATCAGATTGAGTTCGAGCCGATAGGGTTGGTCGATGCGCGCGGCAAGCAGTGCCGTGGATACGGACAGGGCTTGTGTCGCCACCACCGCCAGCAGCCAGCCGCCGTTGATACCCTTGTCGAGAGTGGGTTTTTCGCGCTTGACGGTGAAAGCCGTGAAGATCGTGTAGGTCAGGCAGACCCACAGAACGATGGCCAACGTCCACAAGGCCGCGCCTGCGGCAATGTTCTCGCCCAGGATCATGAACTGGCTCGCCAGGATGCCGGTGCCTGCCACCGTCGTGAAATAGCCCGGTCCGGCAAGATGAGCGACCATGTCGCCGAAAAACCGCCGGGGATAACGCCAGGCCCGCAGGGCATACAGCAGCCACAGGACGGCATATTGCCCGATGTTGAGAAAGAACAACGCGAGCGCGAGGTTCGGGTGCTCCATCATGGAGGCCGCGAGAGACACAATGCCGGTGGCCATGACCAGCGCGAAGTAGGCCGGTGACATATCGGCCAGATTCAGTTCCGGCTGCGCCGCATTCGAGCCACTGCTTCCGATCGTCATTTCCCTGACCCAACGACATCAACCGGGACCCGGGGCCGCGAAGCGAAAACTGCAAATCGCCCCTCGGCATTTGCCGGCGACAGCCAAAGAGACCTCCAGATTGACCTGCTGGCGTTGATCTGGGTCAACCGAATCCGTTGGCCTAAGGTCAACGGTCCGACCGGCGCATTCCTCGACATTCGCGATAATGGCGGGCCAGCCGCGACACTCAGTCAGATTGCAAAGTCCTCGGCGTCCGCTCCGTCGATGAGCGGGTCGGGCGTGCATTCGGCGGCAAGGCGGGGCGCATCGAGGATTGCGATCGTCTGGCCGTCGACCCTGATGCCCGACTGTGCCAGGCTCGACAATGCGCGGGAAAATGACTCGCGCGTGATGCCGAGCTCGGAGGCGATGAGCGTCTTCTCGAACGGCAGCACGGCTCGGTCCGGCGTCCCCTGCCGCTTCGACAGCGCCAGGAGGTAACATCCGACACGCTGGGTCGCGGTTCTCAACTTGAGGTTCTTGATCTGACGGACCATGCGTCGAAATTGGTGCGCGAGGCTTCCGATCACGGCATGCGCCAGCAAGGGATCGGCGTCGACGGCCGCGCGAAGCACCGCCGCATGGATCAACAAAAACCGCGAAGGCTCGGGCACCCTGGCCTGCATGAGATAAGGCGCACCGGTCAGGACAGCGGCAGGGATGATGAGATCCGGCGCCCGGACGGCCTCGATCAGGACTTCACGACCTTCGGCCGACCGTCCAAACAACTGCGCGGACCCCGTGAGCACGATCAGTTGGAAGTTCGGCACATCGCCTTGTTCGAACAAAACGGTGCCTGGTGACACGCTGTGCACCATGGCATTTCGCAACAGGTCGGTTCGGCGGGATGCGGGTAGCCCCCGAAACAGCGGCAACTCTTCGGGCGCCGCGCCCTCATACATCGTTTCATCCAACAAAGTTCTTCTCCAATCGAGGCTTTCCCGTCACCTTCTGTATCGTCTGTGACAAATGTCACGCCATGCATTGATTTGGATCAATGCTGCGCGGTGCCGGCTTAGCCATGTTGGCCTCCGATCTTGAGGCCAACTGTCGAAGAGGCTGCCGACAATGAAAACGACCGTGAATGAGAAGTCCGGTCAAATCCTGGGCGCAAGCACGGCCGCATTCACGGTCTGCTTCGCGGTCTGGACCATCTTCTCCATCATAGGCATTCGCATCCGCCAGGAACTCGGCCTTAGCGAGACGCAGTTCGGCCTGCTTGTCGGCACGCCGATCCTGACGGGGTCGCTACTCCGGGTCGCGCTTGGCATCTGGACCGACCGTTACGGCGGCCGGATCGTTTTCACGGCGAACATGCTTGCAGCTGCTGCCGCTACCTATCTGCTGTCCTACGCTCACACCTATCCGCAGATGCTGGTCGCCGCCCTCGGCGTCGGCATCGCCGGCGGTTCCTTTTCAGTCGGCGTGGCTTATGTGTCGCGCTGGTTTCCGCCGCAAAGACAAGGTGTGGCGCTCGGTATCTTCGGCGCGGGCAATGTCGGTGCCGCAGTCACCAAATTCCTCGCCCCCTTCGTGCTCGTCGCCTTCGGATGGCAGGCCGTGGCGCAGGTCTGGGCGGCGGCCCTCGTCGTCATGGCCGTCATCTTCTGGCTCACCACGGCCGACGACCCGGTCATCGTCGAACGCCGACGCTCCGGCATCAAGCCGAAAAGCGCCTGGCTCGAGCTCGAGCCTCTGAAGAACGTCCAGATCTGGCGTTTCGCGCTCTACTATTTCTTCGTGTTCGGCGCTTTTGTCGCGCTCGCGCTCTGGCTGCCGCAATATCTCATCAATGTCTACGGCCTCGACATCAAGACCGCCGGCATGATCGCAGCCTTCTTCTCGGTGCCGGCGAGCCTGTTTCGCGCCTATGGCGGACACCTCTCGGACAGCTTCGGCGCCCGCCGCGTGCTCTACTGGACCTTCTTCGTTTCGGTCGTGGCGACCTTCGTCCTGTCCTATCCGCCAACCGACTATATCGTCCACGGCGTCAACGGCACGACGACCTCCTTCCACTTTGAAATGGGCCTTTTCGGCTTCATCGTCACGATCTTCGTGCTCGGCTTCTTCATGGCCCTCGGCAAGGCGGCCGTCTACAAGCACATCCCGGTCTACTATCCCAACCATGTCGGTTCGGTCGGCGGGCTTGTCGGCATGATCGGCGGCCTCGGCGGTTTCGTGCTGCCGATCCTGTTCGGCTTACTGCTTGACCTGACCGGCCTCTGGACGAGCTGCTTCATGGCGCTCTTCATGCTGGTCTCCGGCGCGCTGCTGTGGATGCATATGGCCATCCGCCAGATGGAGCGCGGAACCGTTGGCGAAGCCCTCGCCAAGCTCCCGCCCTTCCCCGAAATGCAGGACATGCCCGAGCCCGTCGCGAAGACCCGGTCCGGCGGCGCCCTTACCGATTGGCGTCCGGAGGACAAGACCTTCTGGGCCGAGACCGGCCGCCGTATCGCGAAGCGCAATCTGTGGCTTTCGATCCCGGCGCTGCTGCTTTCCTTCGCCATCTGGCAGGTGTGGTCGGTCGTCGTCGCCAAGCTTCCGCTCGTCGGCTTCACCTTCACCACGGATCAGCTCTTCTGGCTCGCCGCGCTGCCCGGACTCTCCGGGGCGACGCTGCGCATCTTCTATTCCTTCATGGTGCCGATCTTCGGCGGCAGGCTCTGGACGACGCTTACGACCTGGTCACTCATCATACCGGCCGTCGGCATCGGCTATGCGGTGCAGAATCCCGACACGCCCTATGTCGTGCTGCTGATACTGGCGCTCCTGTGCGGCTTCGGCGGCGGCAACTTCGCCTCCTCCATGGCCAACATCTCCTTCTTCTTCCCGAAGGCGGAAAAGGGGAATGCGCTTGCGCTCAACGCCGGCCTCGGCAATCTCGGCGTTAGCGTCGTCCAGTTCGTCGTGCCGCTGGCCATCACCACCGGGATATTCGGCTGGCTCGGCGGCGATCCGGCCATGGTCAAGGGGCCGACCGGCGATGCGCCGCTCTGGCTCCAGAACGCCGGCTTCGTCTTCGTCCCGTTCATCGTGATCTCGGCCTTCGCGAGCTGGTTCGGCATGAACGACATCGCTTCGGCCAAGGCATCCTTCAGCGAGCAGGCCGTGATCTTCCAGCGCCGTCACAACTGGATCATGTGCTGGCTTTACACAGGCACCTTCGGATCCTTCATCGGCTATTCGGCAGGCTTCCCGCTGCTCACGAAGATGCTGTTTCCGGACGTCAACGCACTCCAGTTCGCCTTTCTCGGCCCGCTCGTCGGCGCTGTCTCACGCTCCGGTTCGGGCTGGCTCGCGGATCGATATGGTGGCGCGCGCGTCACCTTCTGGGCCTTCGTGCTGATGATCGCAGGTGTTGCCGGGGTCTTGTGGTTCATCGGCGTCAAGGATCAGCCGGGCGCGTTCCCGGGCTTCTTCGCGGCCTTCCTGCTCTTGTTCTTCGCCACCGGCGTCGGCAACGCCTCCACGTTCCAGATGATCCCGGCGATCATGGCCAAGGAGATGGGCCGCTTTTTGCCCAAGGCCAACGCGGAAGCGCGTCGCCAGCAGGCGGAGAAGGAGTCCGCAGCCATCACCGGCTTCACCTCGGCGATCGCGGCCTTCGGCGCGTTCTTCATCCCGAAGAGCTACGGCACCTCGATCGCGCTCACCGGCTCGCCGAACGCCGCGTTGTGGGCCTTCCTGCTGTTCTACGTGAGCTGCCTAGCCATCACCTGGGCTGTCTACACGCGCAAAGGCGGCCTTCTCCACGACATCGAGCGCGCCAAGCGCGGCGCGCCCGTCCATCCGGCCGCAGCCGAATAACCAGGGACCAAGCAATGTCGCATTTTCTCGACCGGCTAACCTTCTTTCGCAAGACCGTCGACAGTTTTTCCGACGGCCACGGGATCGTGACCAATGAGGATCGCTCCTGGGAAGACGGCTACCGAAAGCGCTGGCAGCACGACAAGATCGTGCGCTCCACCCACGGTGTGAATTGCACCGGCTCCTGCTCGTGGAAGATCTACGTCAAGGGCGGCATCGTCACCTGGGAGACGCAGCAGACCGACTATCCGCGCACGCGGCCCGATCTGCCCAACCACGAGCCTCGCGGCTGCGCACGCGGCGCCTCCTACAGCTGGTATCTCTATTCCGGCGCCCGGGTGAAATACCCGATGATCCGCGGCCGGCTGTTGAAGCTGTGGCGGGCCGCCCGCGCCAAGATGACGCCCGTAGCGGCCTGGGCCTCGATCGTGGAGGATGCGGACAAGCGCCAGTCCTACATCTCGATCCGCGGCCATGGCGGCTTCGTGCGCGCCACCTGGGACGAGGTGAACGAGCTCGTTGCCGCGGCCAATGCCTACACCGCCCGCAACCATGGCCCGGACCGCATCATCGGCTTCTCGCCGATCCCCGCCATGTCGATGGTCTCCTACGCGGCGGGCTCGCGCTATCTGTCGCTGCTCGGCGGCGTGTGCATGTCGTTCTACGATTGGTACTGCGACCTGCCGCCGGCAAGCCCGCAGACCTGGGGCGAGCAGACCGACGTTCCTGAAAGCGCCGACTGGTACAATGCCGGCTTCATCATCGTCTGGGGTTCCAATGTGCCGCAGACGCGCACACCCGACGCGCACTTCTACACCGAGGTGCGCTACAAGGGCACCAAGAGCGCGGTCGTCTCGCCAGACTATGCCGAAGCGACGAAGTTCGCCGACATCTGGCTCAATCCGAAGCAGGGAACCGACGCCGCGCTGGCGCTCGCCATGGGCCACGTCATCCTACGCGAATACCACCTCGACCGCAGCGTCGCCTATTTCGACGACTATGCCCGGCGCTACACCGACATGCCCTTCCTGGTGCGCCTTGCCGAGCGCGACGGCAGGCTCGTCCCGGAGCGTCTGCTGCGCGCATCGGAGATCAGGGGAGCCTTCGGCGAGAAGAACAACCCGCAATGGAAGACGGTCGCCATCGACGAGGCGACGGACGCGCTGGTGGCGCCTCTCGGGTCGGCTGGCTACCGCTGGGGCGAGCAAGGAAAGTGGAATCTCGAGGAAAAGGACGGCAAGGGGCGGGACGTTCGGCTGAAGCTCACCCTTGCCGGCGAGGGAGCTGACATCGCCGCCGTCGACTTTCCGTATTTCGGCGGCCGCGCGAGCGAGCATTTCGTGGCCACCGAGCATGGCGAGATCCTGACCCGCAACATCCCGATCCGCACGATCAAGACGGTCGACGGGCCGGTGAAGGTCGCGACGGTCTACGACCTGCTCATGGCCAATTACGGCCTCGACCGCGGCTTCGGCGGCGCCAATGTCGCCTCTTCCTATGACGACGACGTGCCGTTCACGCCCGCCTGGGCCGAGCGCATCACCGGGGTGAAGCGCGACGCCATCGTCACCGTGGCGCGCGAGTTCGCCACCAATGCCGAAAAGACCAACGGGCGCTCGATGGTGATCCTGGGCGCAGGTCTCAACCATTGGTACCACATGGACATGAATTACCGGGGGATCATCAATCTCCTGGTGTTCTGCGGCGCCGTCGGCCAGCCGGGCGGCGGTTGGTCGCATTATGTCGGCCAGGAAAAGCTGCGCCCGCAGACCGGCTGGACGCCGCTCGCCTTCGCGCTCGACTGGGCGCGCCCCCCGCGCCACCAGAACTCGACGTCCTTCTTTTACGCCCACACGGACCAATGGCGATACGAGACCCTGACGGCAGCGGAGATACTGTCGCCGACAGCGCCCGAAGGGGACTGGAACCAGAGCTTCATCGACTACAACGTCCGCGCCGAGCGCATGGGCTGGCTGCCCTCCGCGCCGCAGTTGAAGCAGAATCCGCTCGACATAACCAAGCGTGCGTCGGCGGCCGGCCTCGAGGTCAAGGACTATGTGGCGAGGGCGCTGAAGTTGGGCGAGCTCGACCTTGCATGCGAGGACCCGGACGATCCGGCCAACTGGCCGCGCAACATGTTCGTGTGGCGCTCCAACATCCTCGGCTCCTCCGGCAAGGGCCACGAATACTTCCTGAAGCACCTGCTCGGCACCAGGCACGGCGTCATGGGCAAGGATCTCGGCGCCGAGGGCAAGGTGCGCAACAAGGAGGTCGTCTGGCACGACGAGGCGCCGCAGGGAAAGCTCGACCTTCTGGTCACGCTCGACTTCCGCATGTCGACGACCTGCGTCTACTCCGACATCGTGCTGCCGACAGCGACCTGGTACGAGAAGAACGATCTCAACACTTCCGACATGCATCCCTTCATCCATCCGCTGTCGGCGGCGGTGGACCCTGCCTGGGAAGCGCGCTCGGACTGGGATATCTACAAGGGCCTTGCCAGGGCCTTTTCCAAGGTCGCGCCGGAGGTGCTGGGCGTGGAGAAGGACGTAGTCCTCACCCCCATCCAGCACGACACACCCGGCGAGATCGCACAGCCCTTCGATGTCGCCGACTGGAAGCGCGGCGAGATCGAACCGATCCCGGGCAGGACGATGCCGGCGGTGAGCGTCGTTACGCGCGACTATCCGAACCTCTACGCCCGCTTCACCGCGCTCGGCCCGCTGATGACCGAGGTCGGCAACGGCGGCAAGGGCATCGGCTGGGACACGGCGCATGAGGTCGAGGCGCTCGGCGCGCTCAACGGCGTCCAGGCCGCCGGCACCGCCAAGGGTATGCCGAAGATCGAGACGGACATCGACGCCACCGAGGTCATCCTGATGCTTGCGCCGGAAACCAACGGCGAAGTCGCGGTCAAGGCCTGGGAGGCGCTCTCCAAGGCGACCGGCCGCGACCATGCCCATCTCGCCATCCCGAAGGAAGATGAGAAGATCCGCTTCCGCGACATTCAGGCCCAACCGCGCAAGATCATCTCCTCGCCGACCTGGTCCGGCATCGAGAGCGAGAAGGTCTGCTACAACGCCGGCTACACGAACGTCCACGAACTGATCCCGTGGCGCACACTGACCGGGCGTCAGCAACTCTACCAGGACCATCTGTGGATGCGGGCCTTCGGCGAAGGCTTCGTCACCTGGAAGCCGCCGGTCGATCTGAAGACCATTCCTGCCGTCAAGGGGCTCAGGCCCAACGGCAACAAGGAGATTGTCCTCAACTTCATAACACCCCACCAGAAATGGGGTATCCACTCCACCTATACCGACAATCTCCTGATGCTGACGCTCAATCGCGGCGGCCCGGTCGTGTGGATTTCCGAGACCGACGCCAAGGCCGCGGACATCGTCGACAACGACTGGGTCGAGGTCTTCAACGCCAACGGAGCGCTTACGGCCCGCGCCGTCGTCTCCCAGCGCGTCAAGCAGGGCATGATGCTGATGTATCACGCGCAGGAGAAGATCGTGAACACGCCGGGCTCCGAACTGACCGGCAACCGCGGCGGCATCCACAACTCGGTGACGCGCACGGTGCTCAAGCCGACGCACATGATCGGCGGCTACGTCCATCAAGCCTACGGCTTCAACTACTACGGAACCGTAGGCTCCAACCGCGACGAGTTCATCGTTGTCCGCAAAATGGCGGCCGTCGACTGGCTCGAGGAACCCCTGCAAGCCCAGGCTCCCAAGGAGGCCGCAGAATGAAGATCCGCGCTCAGATCGCGATGGTGCTGAACCTCGACAAGTGCATCGGGTGCCACACCTGCTCGGTTACCTGCAAGAACGTCTGGACCAACCGGGAAGGCGTCGAATACGCATGGTTCAACAATGTCGAGACCAAGCCGGGCGTCGGCTATCCCAAGGAGTGGGAGAACCAGCAGAAATGGAACGGCGGCTGGCGGCGCAAGAAGAACGGCCGCATCGAGCCGAAGATAGGCGCCAAGTGGCGCATCCTTGCCAACATCTTCGCAAACCCTGATTTGCCGGAGATCGACGACTATTACGAGCCGTTCACGTTCGACTACCAACACCTGCACACAGCGAAGGAATCGAAGGCTTTCCCCACGGCCCGTCCCCGCTCGGCCATCACCGGCGAGCGAATGGAAAAGATCGAATGGGGACCGAACTGGGAGGAGATCCTCGGCGGCGAGTTCGAGAAGCGGTCGAAGGACGTGAATTTCGAGGGCGTCCAGAAGGACATCTACGGCCAGTTCGAAAACACCTTCATGATGTATCTGCCGCGACTGTGCGAGCACTGCCTCAACCCGGCCTGCGCCGCGGTGTGCCCGTCGGGCGCCATCTACAAGCGCGAGGAGGACGGCATCGTCCTGATCGATCAGGACAAGTGCCGCGGCTGGCGCATGTGCGTCTCCGGCTGTCCCTACAAGAAGATCTACTACAACTGGTCGTCGGGCAAATCGGAAAAGTGCATCTTCTGCTTTCCGCGCATCGAGGCGGGCCAGCCGACGGTTTGTTCGGAAACCTGCGTCGGTCGCATCCGCTATCTCGGCGTGATCCTCTACGACGCCGACCGTATCGAGGCGGCTGCCAGCACTCCTGAGGAGAAGGACCTCTATCAGGCGCAGCTCGACGTTTTCCTTAATCCGAACGATCCGGCCGTCATCGCCCAGGCCCGCGCCGACGGGATCCCCGACAACTGGCTGGAGGCGGCCAAATTGTCGCCGGTCTGGAAGATGGCGATGGAGTGGAAGATCGCCTTTCCGCTTCACCCGGAGTACCGCACCCTGCCGATGGTCTGGTACGTTCCGCCGCTTTCGCCCATCCAGTCGGCGGCGGCCGCCGGCAAGATGGGACTGGACGGCGACATGCCCGACGTGCGCAGCCTGCGCATCCCGCTCCAATATCTCGCCAATCTGCTGACGGCGGGCAATGAGGAGCCGGTGGCTCTCGCGCTCGAACGCATGCTGGCGATGAGAAGTTATATGCGGGCAAAGACGATCGACGGCCGCCTCGACGAATCGATCGCGGCGCGGGTCGGCCTGACGGGTGCGGCCATCGACGAAATGTACAAGGTGATGGCGATCGCCAATTACGAGGATCGCTTCGTCATCCCGACGACACACCGCGAGTGGAGCGAGGACGCGCAGGACATGCGCGGCTCCTGCGGCTTCTCCTTCGGCAACGGCTGCTCGGGCGGGTCCACGGAGACCAACCTCTTCGGCACCAAGCAGACCAAGCGGCCGACAAACCCGATGGAGATCGCGTGATGCCGGCGCCGCTCTCGAACACGACCTTCAAGGCGCTTTCGGCGCTCCTTTCGTATCCGACGGAGGAGCTTTGCGCGGCGATCTCGGAAATCGCCGCGGCGATTTCCGCCGAGGGATTGGTGTCGGACGAAGCAGGCAAGCAGCTGGAGCCCTTGCTTGCCGATCTGGCCACCTTGGATCTCTACGATCTCCAGGAGCGCTACGTCGAGTTGTTCGACAAGACGCGCCGCCACTCGCTGCATCTCTTCGAACACATCCACGGCGAGAGCCGCGATCGCGGCCAGGCGATGGTCGACCTGGCCGAACATTACCGGCATGGCGGGCTTGTCGTCGCGGCAAACGAATTGCCCGACTTCATCCCGCTCTTCTTGGAGTTTCTTTCCGCTCGTCCGCTCGAAGAGGCGCGCGGCCTGCTCAATGAAGCCGCCCACATCTTCTCGCTGCTGGAAGAGCGGCTCGCCAAGCGGAGTGGAGGCTATGCCGCCGTGTTCACGGCCTTACGCTCGATTGCCAGCGAGCCCGCCATCGTCGCGGGCGCCGCCGAAATCGACGAGCCCGACGACCTGGCGGCCATCGACGCCGCCTGGGAAGAGACCGCCGTCGCATTCGGTCCCGGGAATGCGACGGACGGCTGTTCCGTCGATCGTCTGAGAATCCAGATGCGCGCCGCCCATCGCGATGCGCGCAACAGCGTTGCCTGACGGAGGGAAGTTATGTCCGACACAATCAACGCCGCGCTCTTTGGCTGGTATCCTTATTTCTGCCTGACGATCTTCCTGCTCGGCAGCCTGATCCGGTTCGACCGCGAGCAGTATACCTGGAAGACGGGTTCCTCCCAGCTGCTGCGGCGGCGTCAGCTCCGCTGGGGTTCCAACCTGTTCCATGTCGGCATCCTGGTGATCTTCGGCGGCCATTTCGTCGGCCTGCTGACGCCGATCTGGGTCTTCGATGCGCTTGGCGTCTCGCACAGCTTCAAGCAGGGACTGGCCATCACCGTCGGCGGCATCGCCGGTGTCGCCTGCTTCATCGGCATCGCGCTTCTTGCCCATCGCCGGCTGTTCGATCCGCGCATCCGCAACACGTCCGCCCCCGGCGACATTGCAATTCTGCTGCTGCTCTGGCTGCAGCTCACCCTCGGTCTTTCCACCATCTTCGTCTCGCTCGGTCACATGGACGGCCACGAGATGGTGAAATTCATGAACTGGGCACAAGGCATTCTCACCTTGCAGCCGGCAGCCGCGGCCTATGTCGCCGACGTCAATCCGATCTTCAAGGCGCATCTGCTGCTCGGCATGACGATCTTCCTGGTCTTCCCGTTCACCAGGCTGGTCCATGTGTGGAGCGCGCCGGTCTGGTATCTCGGCCGTCCCGGCTATCAGGTCGTGCGCACACGCTTCGCAGCTCGCCGGCCGCCCGCGCCAGCGCCTGCGGTGCGGTCGTCCGCGCCAGTGCGGCGGCCCGCTGCCGCTCCCTCCCACCAGCCCGCGGAGTAGATCATGGCCGCGCTCGTCATCGATCACTCGGCTGGTCGCAAATCGTCCGAGCATCCACACGAACACCGACCTGCAGCCCTCGACACGACGCCGTCGCGCGAGCGCGTGGCGATGACGCCGGTGACCGTCAACGGGGTGGCGATATCGCGCAAGGCGATCGCCGCCGAGGTGCAGAATTTTCCCGCCCGCAATCCCGGCGAGGGCTGGCGTGCCGCGACCCGTGCGCTCGTCATTCGCGAGTTGCTCCTGCAGGAGGCGCGGCGTCTCGATATCGCCGTGGACCAGCGGACCGACGAGGATGGACGCAGGGAGACCGTCGAAGACGCGCTGGTGCGCGGCCTGATTGAGCGCGAGGTCTGCGTTCCCGAGGCGGACGAGGAGATGCTGCGGCGCTTCTACGAGAACAATCTTCGCCGTTTCATGACGCCGGCGCTTTATGAAGCCGACCATATTCTCATAGCGGCCCGCCGCGATGATCGCGAGGCCTTTGCCGCCGCGCTTGAAAAGGCGCTGGCGCTGAGGTCCAGCCTGGTTGCGGCGCCCGAGCGTTTCGCGGCGCTGGCGCGGGACTGCTCGGATTGCCCCTCGGCAGCCCTTGGCGGCAGTCTCGGCCAGATCGTGCCGGCTGACACGACGCCGGAATTCGAGGCCGCTCTGATCGATCTCGCCCCGGGCGATATTTCGCCGCCGGTGGAGACGCGCTACGGCGTCCATCTCATCCGCCTGACGCGGCGCATCGATGGCCGCCAGCTGCCGTTCGAGGCCGTGCGGGAACGCATCGCGTCCTACCTGGCCGAGCACGTCAGCCGCCAGGCGACGGCGCAATATGTCTCTCTGCTTATCGGCCGGGCGGATATCAGGGGCATTGCCATCGACGGCGCATCCTCGCCGCTGGTGCAGTGAGGAGGAGGCGATGCTCGGGAACCTCATTGCCTCGCTGGAAGACCCGAAAGCAGCCATGGCCATCGTTGCCGCTTTCGACGATCCGGCTTTCCTTGGGCGCCTGGCCGCGGCCGCCGATCAGTCCGGTCGTTCGCCAACCGATATCGTCGGTTCGGCCGTCCGCAATTTCATCGACACCGCCTCCGACGATCTGTGGACCCAGCTCATCGGTCTCATGAACCGTTCCCAGGATCCGGGCCTCGCCGCCATGCGCGCGATTCTCGAAAAGGCGCTGCCTGCAGTGAGCGAGACGTGACGGTTCGCGTCGGCAGCCCGGCCTGTCGATGACGGACTGAAATCATGCCGCTCGACAGGCAAGAATTCCAGTTGAAGGAGATCCATCATGCAGGGCGACTGTCCCATTACCGCGATCGTTTACTCGAACGGATCGGAGTTCGAGGCATTCCTGCAGGAAATTACCGCCATCATGGCCGAACGAGGCATGCGATTGGCCGGCCTGGTCCAGCTGAGCGAAAAGAAACCGGATCGCGTGAAATGTGACATGCATCTGCGGGATCTCGCGACAGGCAAGCTCTACGGCATATCCGACGATCGAGGCCCCCATGCCCGAGGCTGCGTCTTGAACACCGATCGGCTGTTGCGCGCCTGCGAAGCCGCCGAAGCGGCGTTGTCCGGCCGGACCGATCTCCTGGTTCTCTGCAAATTCGGAAAGACCGAAGCCGAAGGTGGCGGCTTCAGATCCCTGATGGCGAAGGCGTTCGAACTTTCCGTCCCCGTGCTGATCGGCGTTCCTTCCGTCAATCTTGCGCCGTTCCGCGCATTTGCAGCCGACCTCGCCCGGGAAATCGAACTGTCTCATCTGTCGTCCGATCGGATCGCGGCAGTGGAAAGTCTGCTCCGCGGCAGCTTGACGATGCGCGGCCCCAGCCTATCCCGGGATAGAGCCCGTGCAGAGCTGGCTTGAGACAATCCTGCGTTCCGCCTTGGCCGGCGGAGCCACCAGTGTCTTGGCGGCGGTTGTCGACTGGACGGGAAGCCCGTCCGTATTGATTTCTCTCGGAGCCATCCTGATAGTGTTGAGCATCTCCGGCGATTTCCGCCAAAGCTGATTAATGGCGCCCAAAGGTGCGCGGCGCTTTTGGCAAAACGACACGCATCAAAACACAGGCTTGAAGCGTGTCGCTCGAATCCGTTTCGACGCGACGCGCCTTAACGCTTTGCTGATCGGCTTGGGATGTCTGGGCGCCGAGCTACAAAAGAGAAAAATGCGAGCCCAAAAACACCAGAAACTGGCCGGTGATCAGAGGAACCCTCAACACAGGACCATCCTTTCCGCTGTCTTGAATCGGCAGTCCGCGAACATACGGATGCGCCTTCAGTACGGTCCTCCAGATCGTTGGAAAGTCCGATCCCTTCTTTCTTTCGGCGTTGCACGTGTCGACAAGCCTCGCAATAGCATTGGTCATTGAGTGAATTACCTAAGTGCCTGATTCTGAACATATGACCGAACAAGGCTGGGAGGTGTTTGATTTCGATCAAAGACGTCGAACGGAATCGCTCACGCGGCCGGTGCGACCCGCGTCGATCCTTCGCCGGTGATCGCGCAGCTTCCGTTCAGCCCCATAACGGTAAGGATCAGCTCTCCACCGCCTCGCGCCCCGAAACTTTCGCGATGGAAATCCTGAAGAACACGTGGGAAAGATGTTCCGCGTCCTGGGACGTTTCCGGCTTGAGCGCGCCCGGCTCCCACCAATCGGCGTGTTTGCTCAAGACGGCCCAGGCGTGATCGCGCTGGACCTTGTGTCCGATCCGGTCGGGGAGCTCTTCATAATGGCCGGTGACGAGCACGCTTTTCCACCCTCGCCCCGTGCCGCGTTCGTCCACCTGCATGGACACCAGCGGGTTGGAGCGCATCCAGTCGATCTTCTTGCCCATCATGGAAAAGGCATAGAGGTGATTGTCCGCGTGTGCGTAGTAGAGCGGAACGATATAGGGTTGCCCATCCTTCGCGCAGGCCAGGTGACCGACACGGTTGGCCGTCAGTATTTTGGTGCATTCCAGAGTGGAAAGCGTGCGGATGAGCATTGGCGCGGCCTCCTATTTCTTTGCATTCGCGGCGCGCCTTTTCGTGTTCGCGTCGCCGGCAAGTTTCGGACCGCCACGTCGCCCGGCGCTTTGCATTCGAGCGGCCTCGTCCAGGATTGTGATCACTTGGCCGTCCGAAAGTTGAGGAAAATCCAGGTAGTGTTGGCTGAGCGCGCGGAAATGCGGCGGCTGGCTGAGGCAGACGGCCCAGTCCGCCTCAGCGGCAAGCTCGCTCAGCGTCTCCGGCGGCGCGACGGGAAGGGCGACAACGATTTCACGCGGCGAACGACGTTTCAGCGCGCGGATGGCGACCTTCACCGTCGTTCCGGTAGCTGCCCCATCGTCGACGATGATCGCCGTCTTTCCCGCAACCGACAGGGACGCGTGCTCGCCGCGATACGCCTTGCGACGCCGCTCGAGTTCCGGACGTTCCCTTGCGATCAGGACGCGAAGCTCGTCATCATCGAGAGAGTAGGCCTCCACGATCTCCCGGTTGAGAACGACGTCCGGAGGGTCTCCGTCCACGATAGCGGCAACGGCCAGTTCCGGATTGCCCGGCGCGCCGACCTTGCGAACGAGGATCAGGTCCAGAGGCGCCTTGAGAGCCTTGGCCACCTCAGCGGCGACAGGAAGGCCGCCTCGCGGCAAGGCGAGAACAACCGGATCCCGCAGCTGGAGCTTGGCCAGCTCAGCAGCGAGTTTCTGTCCGGCTTCCTGGCGATCGCGAAACATCGGTCATCCCTGTGGCCATAATTGACGGAGCGACTTCTTCATCGAATTGCGGACCTGGGCGATCTCGCCGTGGGAAATATGGCGGTCGAGAAGCTTGAACACCGCCGCGATCGCCTTGTCGATGTCGATCTCCGGCTCGTAGCCGAAGCTGTTCCTGACACAGATGACGAAGTCGCGCTTCTTATGCTCCCACGCCGGTTCGCCCGGGTTCCACCCCTCGAAGTAAATCCCTCTGATCAGTGTTGGCAACTGGGCCGACAGATCCGCCATTTCCTCTGGCGAGAGCCAGTCGCGCAAAGCATGCAACACTGATTTCAATAACCGGAATGCGCTCTGTTCGTTCCAATCCAAATCCTTGGCGAGTTCGTTTACCCATTGCTGCGCCTGCTCGGCGGCATGCGCTATGAACGTGTGTGAAACAGGATGCGTCATGGTCGAGACCCGTTGAATTTGTTCGGTCCGTTTCCTTTTCAACCATCGGCAACCGGCGCGCATTGCGTCAGGTCAAGTGCGGCGCCTTTGGTGTCACCCTCCTGCTTGGTTTACCAAGAGCGGAACGATGCGATCGCTCTCGGCGACGGCAGGGCGGCCTGCTGCGCCGTAGGGGATGCCGAGTGCATCCCAGGTCTCGACCAGCGCGTCCTGCAGCTCGGCG
>NZ_JAVIIW010000005.1:0-224668 GCF_033977205.1 Mesorhizobium album
CATGTCGATCCGAACGCCTATGATGCGCTCAAGCAGGGCGAGAACGCGGTGCTCAACCTGAGCTACGACGTGGTCGACGAGCACGGCGCGGCGGTGGCGCAGACCGCCCAGTTCACCATCACCGGCGCCAACGATGCGCCGACGGTGTCGGCGGCGGTCACCTCGACGGCCTCGGAAGACGCCGCCGCCTACACGATCGACCTGCTCACCAACGCCGCCGATGTCGACCACGACGCGGTGCTGCACATCGCCAATCTGACCGCCCCGCTGCCGGCCGGACTGACGCTCGATGCCGACGGCCACACGCTGCATGTCGATCCGAACGCCTATGATGCGCTCAAGCAGGGCGAGAACGCGGTGCTCAACCTGAGCTACGACGTGGTCGACGAGCACGGCGCGGCGGTGGCGCAGACCGCCCAGCTCACCATCACCGGCGCCAACGATGCGGCGGTGATCGGCGGCGCCAGTAGCGGTTCAGTGACCGAAGATGCCGTGCTGACCGCAAACGGCGCGCTGACGATCAACGACCCCGACGCGGGCCAGAGTTCGTTCCAGGTGCACGACGGCAGCAATCCGATTGCGGGCACTTACGGCTCGCTGACCATCGATGCCACTGGAAACTGGGTTTACACGCTCAACAATGCCGCCGCCAACGTTCAGGCCCTGACGTCCGCGGACCATCCGCACGATCAGATCCATGTGACGTCGGTGGACGGCACGGACCACGTGATCGACATCACGGTGAATGGAGCTGACGAGCCTGTGCCCAACCATGCGCCGAGCGCTCCGGTTTTCGTCCCGAGCTCGACGCCCTCGCCGGATGGACAGAGTCCAAGCCTAGGCTCGTTTGTTTCGACGGATCCCGATGCTCAGGACACCGTCACATTCACGAGCACTTTCACGCCCGGCCTCAACAGCAGTGGCTCGGTCTCCGTTTCCAGCAACGGCTCACTGATTGTCAACGTGCCTACGGGGCAGACACTGAACGGGACGCTCACCGTCACTGCGGCCGACAATCATGCTGCTTCTTCGTCGCCGCAAACTTTCAACGTATGGATCGGCGACGGCAGCAGCGGCGCAAACGGGAATGATGTCGGCATCGTTCTCAGCAGCACAAATCCCAACATCGCGGACGGTCGAGCCGGTACCGACGGGCTGACTGGCTCCAGCGGCGTCGACTACATCTTCGGCGGAAGCGGCAATGACACGATCAAGGGCCTTGGCGGCGCGGACTGGTTGAGCGGCGGAGCCGGGGATGACCATTTCCGATTCGAGGCGGTAAGCGATTCAACCCAGGCGGCCTTCGACACCATCCTCGATTTCCAGCACGGGACGGGGTCGACAGGGCACGACTTCATCGACTTTGCGAACGCCCTTGGCCTAACGACAACCAGCACGGTCTCTGGTGGAAACCTGGCCGCTCATACCGTTGCCTGGCAGAGCGATGGGAGTGGCAACACGATCGTTTATGCCAATACCGGAAGCTCGACCGAAAGCGTGGCGGGCGGAGCTCATATCATCGAAATCCACCTGATGGGGGTCTCCACGCTCAGTGCCAGCGACTTCAACTTGCACGCCTGACAAGCATGAAGAGTGACCGAGGACGGCAGTTAAGATGACGCAGGGCCTATCTCCCCTCAAGCACACGCTCTCCCGTTGCCGCGGCGGTTTCGCCGCGGTGGCGGGGTTCAGCTTCGTCATCAACCTGCTGGTGCTTTCGACCTCGATCTACATGCTACAGGTCTATGACCGCGTGCTGCCCGGCCGAAGCGTCGAGACGCTCGTCTATTTGACGCTGATCGCGGCGGCGGCGCTCGCTGCGATGGGCGCGCTGGAATTCTTCCGCTCGCGGCTGCTGGTACAGCTTGGCACCTGGATCGACCGCGTGCTGTCGCCGCAGGTGCTGGGCCGTGGGCTCGAAAACGCCTTGCGCGGCTCCTCTTACCGCACCGAGGCGTTGCGCGACCTCGCCACGCTGCGCGGCTATCTCGGCGGCGGCGGCATCATGGCGCTGTTCGACGCGCCGTGGATGCCGCTCTATCTCGCCTTCATCTTTCTGCTGCATCCGCTGCTCGGGCTTCTGGCGCTAAGCGGCGCCGTCATCCTGTTCGGCCTCGCGCTCGCCAACAATGCGCTGACGGCGGGCACGCTCAAGCTGGCCAATGCGACTTCGGCGCGCGCCTACCAGGCGGCGGATGCCGGGTTCCGCAACGCCGAAGTGGTCGAGGGGATGGGCATGGTCGGCGTGCTCGCCAGGCGCTGGGACGCTGCCAATGCCTCCGTGCTGGCGCTGCAGACGATCGCCAGCGACCGCGCGGGGCTGATCAATGCCTTCACCAAGCCGTTCCGGATGTTCCTGCAGGTCGCGGTGCTGGGGCTCGGCGCCTGGCTGTCGCTGCGCCACGAGGTCTCGCCCGGCGCCATGATCGCGTCCTCGATCATCATGTCGCGCGCGCTCGCCCCGGTCGAGCAGGCCATCGCCACCTGGAAGCAGACCACCGCCGCGCGCGAGGCCTGGGGTCGGCTAGACCGGCTGTTCGAGACTCCGTCGCTGCGCCCGCCGGGGATGGAATTGCCCCGGCCGCAGGGACAGCTTTCGGTCGAAGCCGTGACCTTTACGCCCGCTGGTGCCAAGGCGCCAGTCTTGAGGAACCTCTCCTTCGTCGTGCCGGCAGGCCAGGTGCTTGCGGTGATCGGGCCATCGGCCGCCGGCAAGTCGACGCTGGCCCGGCTGATCGTCGGGATGGCTTCGCCACAGCACGGCCAGGTGCGGCTCGACGGGGTCGATGTGTTTGCCTGGAACCGGGCCGATTTCGGCTCCTACGTCGGGTATCTGCCCCAGGACGTCGAACTCTTTCCAGGCACTGTCCGCGAGAACATTGCCCGCATGGAACAAGGCGATCCGGCCGAGGTCGTGGCCGCCGCGCGGATGGCCGGCGTGCACGAGATGATCCTCAAGCTCGCCGAGGGATACGATACCGAGATCGGCGAACAGGGCTCGGTGCTCTCCGGTGGGCAGCGCCAGCGCATCGGCCTTGCCAGGGCGCTCTATCACCGTCCGGCGCTGGTGGTTTTGGACGAGCCGAACTCCAACCTCGATGCCGTCGGGGAGGAAGCGTTGAACCAGGCGATTGCCGCGATGAAGGAGGCAGGCTCGACGGTGGTGATCGTTGCCCACCGCCCGTCACTGATGGTGAACGTTGATTGCGTTCTGGTCCTTAACGAAGGCCAGCCGCAGATGTTCGGCCCGCGCGACGGCGTGCTGGCGCAGCTGCGCCGTCCAGAGCAGCAGTCTGCCGCGCCGCAGGTCCGGGTCGTGAGCTCCGAAAGGACCGGATCATGACGGAAGCTGCCCTGTCGTTGGAAATGCCGCCCTCGCCGCCCGCCTGGCCGGCGATAAGGGCCCACGTGTTCGGTGGTCTGACCGTAATCGGTCTGTTGTTCGGCTGTTTCGGCCTTTGGGCGGCGACAGCGCCGCTGACCAGTGCGGCGGTCGCGCCGGGTGTAGTGAAGGTCGACAGCAACCGCAAGACCGTACAGCACCTGGAGGGCGGCATCATCCGGGAAATCCTGGTCCGCGAGGGAGATGCGGTCAAGCAGGGCCAGACACTGGTCCGCCTCGATGGGCTCGACGCGGAGTCCGATCGCGATGCCGTGCGCGGCGAGCTCGACTCCGCGCTCGCCAGCGAAGCCCGCCTGATGGCGCAGCGCGACGGCCTGGGCACAATTCCCTTCCCGGCGGACTTGTCGTCCAGGCGAAGCGAGCCGGCCGTTGCCGAGGCCATGGCCGGACAGGAGCGCATCTTCCGGGATCAGGCCAAGGTGCAGGCGTCTGAGGTCGAGGTCTGGCAGCAGCGGATCGCCCAGTACCAGGCCCAGATGTCGGCGCTCGCCGCGAGAGTTGCGGCCTTCGAGATCCAGTTGCCGTCTCTGCGGGAAGAGCTGGCGGACGCCCGCACACTTCTCAAGAAGGGCTATGGCGTGAAGTCCCGTGTGCTCCAGCTCGAGCGGCAGATCATCGCCGCTCAGGGCGAGGCTGACTCGAACCGCGCGAGCATAGAAAGCCTGCGACAGCAGGTGGCTGAGGCAGACGCGCAGATCGACAATGGCCGGCTCTCGTATATCAAGAAGGCCGCCGAGGATCTGCGTGACGTTCAGACCAAACGCTCCGAGCTCGAAAAGGCGCTTCAGAAGACCGGCGCGCGGGCCGCGCGCCGGGATGTCGTCGCGCCGGAGGATGGCGTGGTGATGAACCTTCGCTACTTCACGCCGGGCGGAGTTGTGGCTGCGGGCGGTCCTATTCTCGACCTCGTTCCCGTGCAGGACAAGATGGTGCTGGACGTGAAGATCCAGCCGCTGGACATCGATGTCGTTCGCCCTGGTCTGCCGGCGACGGTGCGTCTCGTGGCGTATAAGCAGAGGATCACCCCCACGGTGGAGGGCGACGTTACCCGTGTTTCGGCCGACGCCGAGGTCGACGAGC
Source organism: Mesorhizobium album (assembly GCF_033977205.1). Classification (NCBI taxonomy): domain Bacteria; kingdom Pseudomonadati; phylum Pseudomonadota; class Alphaproteobacteria; order Hyphomicrobiales; family Phyllobacteriaceae; genus Mesorhizobium; species Mesorhizobium album. Next base: position 4,484 of record NZ_JAVIIW010000005.1, read on the forward strand.
GCAGCGGAGCGACGTTTTTCAAGGCAACCGTCGAGGTGGGCGCCGATGAGCTCAAGAAGCTTCCGCAGGTAAAGCTATATCCAGGAATGCCGGTGGACGTCTCCGTCGTTACCGGCAGGCGAACCCTGCTCGAATATCTTTTCCAACCGGTTGCCGACAGTTTTGCTCACGCCTTTAAAGAGGAGTGAGCAGCAACAGGGTTTTGGTTCATTCGGCCGCGCTTGCTCGGACGAGTGCTAAGCAAAGGACCGCTTCTTGCTTCCGGCGAACCGGCCCCCTCTCGTGCAGACATCGAGATGACCAGGCAGATCATCAATACGGCGAAGCTCCTCGGTATCAGCGTGCATGACCGCATCATCATCGGCCGCAAGGGCAACGCCTCGATGAAGGGCCTGCCGCTGATCTAACCTCGTCCGATGCCCGAAGGCCTGGCGGCAAAGAGCAACGTCTTGCCCATCACATAGTCGGCCAGACAGTCGGCTCTGGAATTTCAGCCGGAAATCGAGCATGATGCGCTCTAGCATTCCCGAATGCTTCGCGTTCCCTGGAATGCCGGGAGGAACGGGACATGGCCATTGTGCTTGTACTCGTTTTAATCGTTGTGGGCTCGGTGTTGTTCCACTTCCTGAGCCCATGGTGGTGGACGCCTATTGCCTCGAACTGGGACTATATCGACCACACCCTCATCATCACCTTCTGGATCACCGGCACAGTCTTTTCCGCTGTCGTCCTCTTCATGGCTTATTGCGTCTTCCGCTTCCGGCATCGGGAGGGCAATCGCGCGGCATACGAACCGGAGAACAAGCGCCTCGAAACGTGGCTGATGGTCGTCACCGCGGCCGGCGTCACCGCCTTGCTCGTTCCCGGCCTGTTCGTCTGGAGCCGCTTCGTCACTGTTCCAAGCGATGCGACCGAGGTCGAGGTCGTCGCCCAGCAATGGCAGTGGAGCTTTCGCCTGCCGGGCAAGGACGGCAAGCTGGGCACCTCGGATACCCGCGACGTGACCGCTGACAATCCGCTGGGCGTCGCCCCCAAGGATCCCAACGGCCAGGACGACATCTTGGTCGAGGCCGCCGATTTGCATCTGCAGGTTGGCAAACCGGTCAAGGTGCTGCTGCGTTCGATCGATGTCCTGCACGATTTCTTCATCCCGGAATTTCGCGCAAAGATGGACATGATCCCGGGATCGGTCACCTATTTCTGGTTCACCCCGACCAGGACCGGAACCTTCCAGGTCCTGTGCGCCGAGCTGTGCGGTCAGGGGCACCCGCTTATGCACGGCGTGGTCGTGGTCGACACCGAGCAGGACTATCTGGCCTGGCTCGGCCAGCAGCAGACTTTTGCGCAATTGTCGGCACCCAAGCAGACAGGTTCGGCGAACCAACCGCCAGCAAAGACGATGGCGTCCGGTTTGGACGTCGCGGCAAAACTCGAAACGCTCGAGGCCCGCTGAACTGGGCACGGAGGTGCTTCCATGGTCGACGTCACACCTGCAGATGCCGTTCCACCCGCCGAAGTCGGGGAAGTGGAGCTCTACCATCCGCATAGCTGGTGGACGAAATACGTCTTCTCGCAGGACGCGAAGGTCATTGCTGTCCAGTACTCGGCGACGGCGACGGCGATCGGCCTTGTGGCGCTGGTGCTGTCCTGGCTGATGCGCCTGCAACTCGGCTTTCCCGGCACGTTCGACTTCATTACTCCGGAGGCCTACTACCAGTTCATCACCGTGCACGGCATGATCATGGTGATCTACCTGCTCACCGCGCTCTTCCTCGGCGGCTTCGGCAATTACCTCATCCCGCTGATGGTCGGCGCCCGCGACATGGTCTTTCCCTATGTCAACATGCTGAGCTACTGGGTCTATCTGCTCGCCGTGCTTGTTCTGGTGTCGAGCTTCTTTGCGCCGGGCGGACCGACCGGCGCCGGCTGGACGCTCTATCCGCCGCAGGCCATCATGTCCGGAACACCGGGCGGCCAGGACTGGGGCATCGTCCTGATGCTCTCCTCGCTCATCCTGTTCATCATCGGCTTCACCATGGGCGGCCTGAACTATGTGGTGACGGTGCTGCAGGGCCGCACGCGTGGCATGACCTTGATGCGCCTGCCGCTCACCGTCTGGGGCATCTTCACCGCCACCGTCATGGCGCTGCTCGCCTTCCCGGCGCTGTTCGTCGCTTGTGTGATGATGCTGCTTGACCGGGTGCTCGGTACGTCCTTCTTCATGCCGGCGATCGTCGAGATGGGCGCGCAGTTGCAGCACAATGGCGGCAGCCCGATCCTTTTCCAGCATCTGTTCTGGTTCTTCGGCCACCCGGAGGTCTACATCGTGGCGCTGCCGGCCTTCGGCATCGTGTCGGACCTGATCAGCACGCATGCGCGCAAGAACATCTTCGGCTACCGCATGATGGTGTGGGCCATCATCGCCATCGGCGCCCTGAGCTTCGTGGTCTGGGCGCACCACATGTATGTCAGCGGCATGAATCCCTATTTCGGATTCTTCTTTGCCACCACGACCTTGATCATTGCCGTGCCGACCGCGATCAAGGTCTATAACTGGGTGCTGACGCTGTGGCGCGGCGACATCCACCTCACCATACCGATGCTTTTCGCGCTCGCCTTCATCGTCACCTTTATCAATGGCGGCTTGACCGGGCTGTTCCTCGGCAACGTCGTTGTCGACGTGCCGCTGTCGGACACGATGTTCGTCGTCGCCCATTTCCACATGGTCATGGGCGTCGCGCCGATCCTGGTGATCTTCGGGGCCATCTATCACTGGTATCCGAAGGTCACCGGGCGGATGCTCGACGAGACACTCGGCCGCTTCCACTTCTGGGTGACCTTCCTCGGCGCCTACCTGATCTTCTTCCCCATGCACTATCTCGGCCTGATGGGCGTCCCGCGGCGTTACGCCGAACTGACCGACATGAATATCATGACGGAATCGGCCCACCATCTGAACTCGTTCATCAGCATCATGGCCTTCATCGTCGGCTTCGCGCAGATGGTGTTCCTGTTCAACCTGATCTGGAGCATTCGTCATGGCCGCGAGGCCGGCGGCAACCCGTGGCGGGCAACGACGCTGGAATGGCAGACACCCCAGACGCCGCCGGCGCACGGCAATTTCGGCAAGGAACTGCCGATCGTCTATCGCTGGGCCTATGACTACAGCGTGCCAGGGGCCAAGGAAGACTTCATCCCGCAGAACGTGCCGGGCTCCTTCGGCCTCGGCCCTTCCAGGGAGCCGCCGGCATGAGCGTCATCCTGGTATTCCTGCTCGTCATCGCCGGCTTTTCCGGATGGTGGCTTTCACATCAGGGGCTGACGGCCAAGCCGTGGCTTGAGCAAGGCCTGGCCGAGGATTTCGTCGGCCTCGACCGGTCGGCGTTGCCCACTGCCAAGATCGGCCTCGGCGTCTTTCTCGCCGTCGTCGGCTGCCTGTTCTCGCTGTTCACCAGCGCCTATTTCATGCGCATGGGCCTGCCGGACTGGCGGCCTCTGCCGCTGCCGCGCCTGCTTTGGCTGAACAGCGGCGTGCTGGCGCTGAGCAGCGTCGCGCTGCAATGCGCTGTGATCGCCGCGCGCAGAGGCCAGATGGACATGGTGAAGCTCGGTCTTGCGACGGCCGGGCTGACCGCCCTCGCCTTCGTGACCGGTCAGCTGATGGCATGGCGGCAGCTTACCGAAGACGGCTACCTGTTGGCCTCCAACCCGGCAAACAGCTTCTTCTATCTGATCACCGGAATGCATGGCCTGCACATACTGGGCGGTCTGGTCGGCCTTGGCAGGACCAGCATCGGCGCCTGGAGCGGGGCGCGGCCGGAGCGGCTTCGCCTCAGCGTCGAGCTCTGCGCCATGTATTGGCATTTCCTGCTTTTCGTCTGGCTGGCCATCTTTGCCCTGCTCGCCGGCTGGGCCGCGACGTTCATCGACATTTGCCGGCAATTGCTGACCTAGGAGGCAGCCGATGGCTGAGACGACACTGACGCATACCGGCCAGTTGAATCGCCCCGAGGGCTGGCGGGGAATTGCCGCCGACTGGGCCTCGGATCAGCGCGCGTTCAAGAACGTGTCCTGGGGCAAGGCCATGATGTGGATCTTCCTGCTCAGCGACACCTTCATCTTCGGCTGCTTCCTGCTCTCCTACATGACGGCGCGCATGTCCACGCGCGTGCCCTGGCCGAACCCGAGCGAGGTCTTTGCCCTTCGCATCGGCGGTACGGAAATCCCGCTCATCCTCATCGCCATCATGACCTTCGTGCTGATCTCGAGCAGTGGAACCATGGCCATGGCGGTCAATTTCGGCTACCGCCGCGACCGCCGCAAAACCGCAATCCTGATGCTTTTGACCGCCGCGCTCGGCGCAACCTTCGTCGGCATGCAGGCCTTCGAGTGGACCAAGCTGATCACCGAAGGGGTGCGGCCCTGGGGCAATCCCTGGGGGGCCGCACAGTTCGGCTCATGTTTTTTCATGATCACCGGCTTCCATGGCACGCACGTGACGATCGGGGTCATCTTCCTCATCATCATCGCGCGAAAGGTCTGGCGCGGCGATTTCGACATCGGCCGGCCTGGGTTTTTCACCAGCCGCCGGGGCCGTTACGAGAATGTCGAGATCATGGGACTCTACTGGCACTTCGTCGACCTGGTCTGGGTATTCATCTTCGCCTTCTTCTATCTTTGGTGAGAGGCAGATATGGCTGAAGCAACCGCAAACGGTCTCGGACAACACGCACTGCACCACGCCGTCCATGATGCGGCGGCCGTCGCCAAGGCGGACACGCATCAGGAACACCCGATCAAGCTTTATCTGGTGGTCTGGGCATGGTTGTTCATCCTCAGCACCTGCTCCTACCTGGTCGACTATTTCGGCATCCACGGCTATCTCAGATGGTCGCTGATCCTGATCTTCATGATGCTCAAGGCAGGATTGATCGTCGCCGTCTTCATGCACATGGCCTGGGAGCGGCTGGCGATGATGTATGCGATCATCCTGCCGCCGATACTGGTGCTGGTCTTCGTGACGATGATGGTCTTCGAGGCCGACTATACGCTGCTGACCCGTATCGCGTTTTTCGGGCCCGGCCCCTGACACGCGATTCGAATCCATCCGCAGCATGACCAGCCGGAAATGGCCGGGGCCGGTGCCTTGAAATAACAGGCCGCCGGTTCATTTTTGGTTTTGGCGTATGCGTCGTGAACTCAAGCAAAGGACGCGAAAAATGACGATAGCAAACAAACTGAGGGATTTTATCGACGGCAAGGGAATCCCGTACGACACCGTCGCGCATCATCGGACTGCCACCAGCAGGCAGGCCGCCATTGCCGCGCATGTGCCCGGCAGCATCATGGCGAAATCCGTGGTCGTTCACCATGAGCTCGGCTATGCGCTGGCCGTGGTCCCAAGCACCCACAGGATCGAACTCAGCAAGCTCCAGGACGTCATGGACAAGCGCCTCGGGCTCGCTTCCGAGGACGAGGTGGTATCGCTCTTCGATGATTGCGACATCGGCGCCATACCGCCGATCGGCGCGGCCTACGATGTGCCGGTCATCCTGGACGAAAGCCTGCGCGATGCCGCCGATATCTATTTCGAAGGCGGCGACCACAAGACGCTTGTGCATGTCAGCGGCAAGGATTTCCGTGACCTGACTACGGGCGCGCGTCAAGGGCGGTTCAGCCACCCGGCCTTCTGAGTGGTGCGCCGTGGAAAGGTTCGGTCAGTTCGCCGGTCAGTGGGCGGCCGGCGGCTCGACAACCTTGCGGTATAGATGCCAGGTGGCATGGCCGTTTACCGTCAGTCCCGCGAACACGGGCAGCGAGCCGGTGATCAGCCCAATGGCGACGACAAGCCCCCAGACGGCCATCACGATCGGGTTGGCCAGGACCACGCGCACCGAAGTGTGGATGGCTTCGTAGGCGCCGACGTCGCGATCGAGCAGCAGCGGGAAAGCGACCACGGTGGTGCACAGCACCACCACGGCGAATGCGAACCCTATGGCGTGGCCCAGCACGATCAGCGTCCAGCCGCGTCCGGTGGCGAATATCTCCGCTATGAAGCTCGACAGCGACGCCGGCGGCTCGGGACCGAACAGGTGCCCGTAGAAGAGCTTGGCGGTCAAAAGCCATGCGATGAAGATCGTAAACAGCATGATCCCGACCGCGGCGATGGCCGGCAGCGCCGGGGAGTGCCTGACCTCGAATGCGTGGCGCCAGGACGAATCGAGCCTGGCTTCCGTCTGCGGCTGATCTCGTAGAGGCCGATCGCGGCGAATGGGCCGATTAGCGCAAAGCCCGATTTGTCGTCTTCCATTGGAACGGGGCGCGGTGGCCGACCAGAGCTGCATGCTGGTTCCAGAAGCCATTTTGCGGTATTCTTGTACAGCGCTGCTCGCTCTTTGGGGCGCGCTAAGTACGCTGAATCACTTTGATTGGCGCATGACCCTTTCTCGATTTTCGGAGTCATGCGCCCGGTCGAAGGTGAACGTCATGGACACGCGGACGCTTCTCATACTCGGCCTTGGCATAGCTATTCTGCTGGTGTTGGGATTCTTTGCCCTGCCGGCGTGACGGTGCTGGGCGCGATATTTCAGCAGCGCAGTTGCCGGCCACCCTCGGGGCGAGCCGGCGACCAACGACAGGGCCTAGAACGACCCGCTTACTTGGAGAACTGTTTCAGGTAAGCGATGACGTTGGCTATGTCCTGATCGTTCTTGAGGCCGGGAAACGCCATCTTCGTCCCTTTGACCATCGCCTTGGGATCGTGAAGGTACTTTGTCAGCGTGGGCTCGTCCCATTTGATGCCGGATTTTCCCGCTTCGATCATGGCTGTGGAATAAGTGAAACCGGGATGTGTGCCCGCGGTGCGCCCGATGACGCCGTGCAGAGACGGGCCGACCTTGTTTTGGTCCTGGTCGGCAATGTGGCAGACCTTGCATTTGGCGAACACCTTCTCGCCTGCGGCGGCATCCTGCGCCTGCGATGGGCTTGCGATGAAGATCGTTGCAGACGAGACGATGAAAAACGCGATTGCACGCATGGCATTTCCTCCCTGATCGTCGTTTGCGTCGGACAGTCCGCACCGCACCAGCTCCGCTGGCGCAGCCTGCACGGCAGAGCGGAATATCCGCGTCCCTTCAGTGGAATTGCGGCATCTACATACCACAGAATCGGCTCGCTGGGTAGAAAAAGCCAGCTTTTGCGAAGGTTTAATGCTGTCGCCCAAAATTGCGCAGCGGTTTTGGGAGAACGACATGCACCAAAACAAAGACCTAAGCGCGTCGCCCGAATCCGTTTCGACGCGACGCGCCTAAGGCCGTATGCCGACAGTCACGGCGGATCGGTGTTGCAGCTTGCGGCCATCTGTCCGATCGCCTCGGACAGTCCGGCAAGTTCGAAATCCGCCTCGCCGCGTCCGGACAGCAGACCGAAGCGCCATGACAGCAACAGCCGGTTTGCCGAAACCAGCCGCTTGATGCCATCGGCCCCATCCCTGACCAGCATTTTGCCGCGCGAGCCGACAGACCAGCTTTCATCGAATTCGCCGCCGCGGTCGACCATGACCGACATGGTGATCTTGCGGCTGGCGGAGACGGAATCGTTGAGCTGAAGCCATTCGCTCCAGCGCGGTTCGCCGTCGTGCCGACAGGCCAGCGTCAGCACCGGGCTGTAGCCCAGCGCCCCGCCGCCGGTGATCAACTTATTGGTGGCGTAGAGCGATGCCGTGACCTGGCCGTCACTGCCGCCGTTGACACGCCAGTTGCCGAAATCGGGACCGGCCTCAGCCGCGCCGACGGCCGTGGCAAGCAAGAGCGTCGCGGCGGCAACCACGTCTCTCATCTTGAACGCCAGCCCCACCGATGCCTCCAAACGACCTGCCAAATGCTATACCGCGCAGATAATCATCAACGTTCGGTATCGCCAGCGGCGGGCATTCATCCGAAGCCGGTTGTGTTGCCGCGCGGCAACAACAAGGACAGCTACGAAAAAGGCCGCCCGAAGGCGGCCTTTCGAAAATCAGGTAATCGAGCCGTCTTTACTCGGCGTCCTTGGCGGCCTTCTTCTTCGGCGCGGCTTTCTTCTTGGGCTCTTCGGCCTCGTCGGCAGCTTCGCTTGCCTTGGCCTCGGCCTTCTTCGCTGCGGCCTTCTTCGCCGGCTTCGCCTTGGTCGCGGTCTCCGCCTCCTCGTCGTCAGCCATCAGCTCTTCCTTGCTGACCTTGACGTCGTCGACCGAGATTTGGCCGAGCAGGTAGTCGACAACCTTCTCCTCGAACATCGGCGCCCGCAGCGAATTGATCGCCTCGGGGTTGCTGCGGTAGAACTCGAAGGCCTCCTGCTGCTGGTTGGCCGGGAAGCGGCGAACCTGCTCGAACAGGCCGCGCTGCAGCTCTTCGTCAGACACCGTGACACCGGCCTTCTCGCCGATCTCGGCGAGAACCAGGCCGAGACGCACGCGGCGCTCGGCAAGACGCATATATTCGGCGCGCGCCTCTTCTTCCGTCGTCTCCTCGTCGGCGAAGGTGCGGCCGGCAGCTTCGAGGTCGCGGTTGACCTGCGCCCAGATGTTGTTGAACTCGGCCTCGACGAGCTTCGACGGTGCTTCGAAGGAATAGGCGGCATCGAGCTGGTCGAGCAGCTGGCGCTTCACCTTCTGGCGGGTCATCGAGCCGAACTGGTTCTCGATCTGGCCGCGCACGATATCGCGCAGGCGCTCGAGCGATTCCAGGCCGAGATTCTTGGCGGTCTCGTCATTGATTTCGAGCGCGCCGGGCTTCGCCACTTCCTTGACGGTGACGTCAAAGGTGGCTTCCTTGCCGGCCAGATGCGCCGCCTGGTAGTTCTCCGGGAAGGTGACGGTGATCTGCTTCTCCTCGCCGGCCTTGGTGCCGATCAACTGGTCCTCGAAGCCTGGAATGAACTCCTTCGAGCCGAGAACCAGCGGCTGGTCGGTACCGGCGCCGCCTGCAAAGGCCTCGCCGCCGATCTTGCCGAGATAGTCGATGCTCACGCGGTCGCCTTCGGCGGCCTTGCCGTCCTTGGGCTCGTAGCTGCGGGCCGATTCGGCGACGCGCTTCACCTGGTCGTCGACTTCCGATTCCGGCACGTCGTAGACTTGGCGCTTCACCTTGATGTCGGAGAAATCCTTGATCTCGATCGCCGGGATAACCTCGTAATTGAGGCGGAATTCGAAGTCGGCGCCGCCGGCCAGGATCTTCTCGGCTTCCTTCTCGTCCTCGGTCATGATCACTTCGGGCTGCATGGCGGCCTTCTCGCCGCGGCCCGAGATGATCGAACGGGTCGAGTCGTTGAGGATCTCGTTGACGACCTCGGCCATGAACGACTTGCCGTACATCTTGCGCAGGTGCTGCACCGGCACCTTGCCCGGGCGGAAGCCGTTGATCCGCACCTTGTCGCGGGCATCGTTCAGCCGCGCCATCAGCTTGGCTTCCATGTCACCGGCCGGCACGGTGATCTTGATCTCACGCTTGAGACCGGAGTTGAGCGTTTCGGTGACCTGCATCCTAAAACCTTTGTTTTCACCAATGAGGCTGCCAAACGGTCTTAACCGCTCACAGCCTGCCGGATAATCTTGCCGGAAATGGCTTTCTGTACGGAACCCGGTGATTTGACCGCTTAGCGGCTCAAACCCTCCTGAACTGCACTTCCCAAAATGTGAAGAAGTCTTTGTTTTTCCTACTTCTTTTTACATTCTGCAGAAGCGGATAGTCGCGTCCCGTCACATTCGACACGCCTTTTGTCACAGGCTAGGCTAATTTTCAACCATCTTCGCGATCAGGCGATAATGGCCATTTGGACCCGACCCATCTGGACCCCGACATTGACAGAATGATGGCTACATGGGATTGCCGGGGAACGCGGATGTGGCGGAATTGGTAGACGCCCTGGATTTAGGTTCCAGTGCCGAAAGGCGTGGGGGTTCGAGTCCCTTCATCCGCACCACCCTTCGCTCCAATGAGCCTCGGGTGGCAGGCCACCTGAAGATCAGTGGACAAAGGGGCCTCTCCGAAGCCTTGGCAGGGAAGGACCGGAGCCATCAACTCCTGGCGGCGCAAGCAAGGCCCCTATGCTCGCGGAGACAATCCGCTTTTGCGTATCCGATGCACTTGAAATAGCCCGTTAACAGGTCCTTACTTGCAGCAGGCGGGTTGGGGCTCTGTCAGGCTGTGCGCGTAGTTTCTCTAGTTCTGGGGGTTGGGTCAGTTGTTGCGGCAGCGACATGTCAGGTTGAGGCTTTAGAGTACACTCCGGCTTCCTCTCAGGGCCGGCAGCCAATGCTTGTCGTCTCCGGCGAATTTGGCGCCAATGAACCCCTGAACGCCTTTAGCAACGCGGTTGTAAGCAGCGGGGCCAGGGTGATCGTATTCAACTCCCCCGGCGGCAACGTCGGCAGTGCGATCAGGTTGGGGCGTATGATCCGCGCGGCAGGGTTGGATACGCTTCAGGTTCGCCAATTGCAGTGCGCTTCAGCCTGCTCACTGGCCTTCTTGGGTGGCGTCCACCGTGTTGCCGAACCAGGTTCTATCGGCGTTCATCGGGCGTCCTTCAAACCGGCTGACGGGATGTCCACCGAAGAAGCGAACACCCGTGTCCAGCTCGGAACGGCCGCAATCATATCCTATGTAGTCGAGATGGGAGTGGATCCCAAGCTGATGGAATTGGCTTCGAGCTATGACAAGCATGACATAAGGTACCTATCGGCCAGCGAAATGGCAGAGTTGCGAGTCACCAATGCCGCAGCGAACCAATCGCCCGCAGGTACATCGCAGATGTCAACGACGCCAAATCCTGCGCCCGTGCCTGCTCCTGCACCCGACGCCAGGCGACAGCCGGAAAGCGTTGCGGTCGCCTTCGTCAGGGATCTCATCGAGCATCATGGCGACAACAACGATTTCGCTCTTGCTCAAGTTCAGGCGTCCTACGCTCCCACGGTCGACTATTATGGCAAGTTGACGAACCTAAGCTCGATCATTCAGGACAAGAGGCACTATTACCAGCGATGGCCTGAACGCGGATATAACGTACGCAATGACAGCATTACGGTCGCTTGCGATAACGATCGCTGCGTGGTCTCAGGCGTCTATGACTGGGTTGTGCGCAGCCCCTCGATCCACAAACAGGAAAAAGGCGTATCGAACTTTAGCTATACGATATTGATTGGTCCCTATCCCAAAATTATCGCCGAGACAGGCGACGTTCAGCGATAGCCGGGACCATCGTCAACGCGCACTTGTTGGGCTGATGCCAAGGCCCTATGCCTCTTAGTAAAGCGGCTCCTCGAACAGCGTCGTTTCGCCATCCATCAGCGCCTTGATCTGCGCCGCGCCATTGGCCGAGAGCGCTAGCTTGATGCCGAACGGCCGCACGCGCATGTCGTTCTGTATCGCCATCCCTTCGCCTTCCGGAACATAGAAGCGGTCGATGCCGTATTCCGGCGCGATCGTCATGTCGGGCGAGCGCAGGTCCCAGCCCTCGGCGAGGTGCCCAACTATATCGGCTTCATCCGCAGTGGCCGGCGTCGGCGCCTGACCAAACCATGCCGCCGTCGGCAGCCAATAGGCATCCGCGCCTTTCTTCAACCGCACCACTATCGGGGTGTCGTCGCTTGAGAACTTGCCTGGCGGGATGTTGGCGATCAGCTTCACCGGGATCCGCGATAGGCTGTTGTTGACCGAAATATAGTCGCCACGCAGCAGATCGCGCGGATCGATGGGCTGGACCTTGAGCAGAACCTCCTTGCCGTTGCGCAGGATCGCCGCGCGCCCGGCGATGATCCAGCTGAGGAAGCCGATCTGGACAAGCGCCAGCACGAGCGCCGAGATGATCAGTCTTTTGCCGCTCATGCCGCAGCTCCTCCGGTGGCCGCCCTCATGCGTTTTTCAATGTGGATGATGAGCAGCGCCAGGATGCCGAGCAGCACGGCCGCGGCGAGGAAAAAGCCGGCCGTGTCAAGCATCGACTGCAAGGTGACGCTGTAGATGATCGCAAGTTCGAAAGCGAAGCCGGCATAGGCCAGCCAGCGCAGCCCGCGGCTCTCACGCCCCGCCAGCATGATCGCCGCGACGATGCCGGCCAACGCGACGATCGAGGCGATGGCAAAGCCGCCGTTGTAGATGCTTTGATCCGCCAGTTCGAACTGGATGATCGCCAGGCCCGTCAGGAAGCCGAGCAGCGCGTGTAACGGCAGCCGGCCGCCAAGCTGCAGGACCCTGTCGACCGGCCCTGCGGCGAAGACGCTGGCAGCGAACAGCGCCGCCGAGCCTGCGACCACCGGGATGGCGACCCGCAGCGTGTTGTGGTCGAGGGCTAGAAGAACAAGATAGAAGATCAGCGACAGGATGATGAAGTGGCGCGCCGGCCGGCTGCGCGTCCAGAACGAGATGGCGAACAGAACGATCGCCATGGCGACGAAGAAATGCGGAAACCCCGCATGCCAGTAGTAACCGAACCCTTTCATGAATAACCAGCCGTCGGCGATACCGACCGCCGCCACGGTGAGCGGGCTGGAGCGCAGCGCGACCGCCGCCAGCGCCGTGCCGGCGCCCCAGGTCACCAGCGCCGAAGCCTCGTCGCCCGACAGGTGGTACATCTGGCCGATCAGCGCGATCGATCCGCCGAAACTCGCTGCGGCGACGATCCATAGCGCCTCGCCGATCGCGGCGTGATCGCGCGCCTTCAGAACGGCGCCGCCGACATAGCCGCCGAGGATGACGGCAAACAGCGCCGCCACGCGCGCCAGCCGTGGAATTGCTTCCCAGTTGGCGGCGACGAAGATCAGGATCGCGGCTCCGAACAGAAGCGCGGCCATCATCGCCAGGATCGAGCCGAAGCTCAGCGATGCTCGTTCGTTCGCGGCCACATCGCGCGTCAATGCTTGGGCGGTCGGCGCATCGATCAGGCCCGCATCCCGCCAGCGGACGATATCCGCCCTCACCTTCGCCGCATAGCCCGCCATGCGTTTCCCCCGAGCTTGGTCATTTTTTCAGCCGCAAGGCCCAAACTATTGACGCAGCGGCATTTTCCGATTCGGTCTTCTTTGTGTCGCAAGCGCCAATGGCCGTTAATGTTGCATTGCACAATTTGCATTGCTGCCATGCGCCAATGGCACTTTTAAACCGATATGATCCCACCTATTTTCTGTTCGTACACAAACGGAATGATCCGAACTAAAGACGAAACGAGCACTACCATGAACTTGATCCGCAACTACCGCAACTGGCGCCGCTACCGGGAAACCGTTTCCGAGCTGAGCCGCCTGTCAAACCGTGAACTGACCGACCTCGGCATCAGCCGCAGCGACATCCACTACGTCGCCCGCAAGGCGGTCTAATCCGCTTCGGACCGCGAATGGTCCGAACCAGTTTTGAAAGAGTAAGACAATGAACCTGATCCGCAGCTACCGTAACTGGCGCGTTTATCGCGAGACGGTTTCCGAGCTGGGTCGGCTTTCGAACCGTCAGCTCCATGATCTCGGCATCGTTCGCGACGAGATCAAGATGATCGCCCGCAAGGCGGTTTGATAAGGAATTTCGCCAGGGTCGACCTCCTCCCCGACCCTGACGGATACGGTCAGCCTTTACCTCCTCCCGAAGGTTGATCACCGAAACGGCGCCCGCCGGACCTCCTCCCCCGGCGGGCGTTGTTCTCAAGAAAGGTTTCGCCCCTTTTCAAATGGCGAAAGGAATTTCGTCAAAGCCGACCTCCTCCCCGGCGATGACGAATAGGGTCGATCTTCACCTCCTCCCGGAGATCGACCAACAAAACGACACCCGCCGGACCTCCTCCCCCGGCGGGTGTTGTTGTTTTTGGCGGCAGGCTTCCCACATCGGCTCATGGAAGCCGGCAATTGCATTCGCCGCGCCGAGCGATTATTTCGGCGCTCATGAGCAAAAATCTCGTTCACGTCATCGGCGGCGGCCTCGCCGGCTCCGAGGCCGCATGGCAGATCGCTGAGGCAGGCGTCCCGGTCGTCCTGCATGAAATGCGCCCTGTGCGCGGTACCGACGCGCACAAGACCGAGGGGCTCGCCGAGCTCGTCTGCTCCAATTCCTTCCGCTCGGATGATGCCGAGACCAACGCCGTCGGCCTGCTGCACGCCGAAATGCGGCTCGCAGGCTCGCTGATCATGAGCGCCGGCGATGCGCACCAGGTCCCCGCCGGCGGCGCGCTGGCTGTCGACCGCGACGGCTTTTCCGAGGCGGTCACCGCGAAGATCAAGGCGCATCCGCTGATCACCATCCAGCGCGAGGAAGTGCCTGGATTGCCGCCGGCGGATTGGGACCAGGCGATCATCGCCACTGGTCCGCTGACCGCGCCGTCGCTGGCGCAGTCGATCGCCGAGGTGACCGGCGCCGATGCCCTCGCCTTCTTCGACGCCATCGCGCCGATCGTGCATTTCGAGACGATCGACATGAATGTCTGCTGGTATCAGTCGCGCTACGACAAGGTCGGCCCCGGCGGCACCGGCAAGGACTACATCAACTGCCCGATGGACAAGGAGCAGTATCTGGCCTTCGTGGCGGCACTGCTGGAAGGCCAAAAAACCGAGTTCAAGCAGTGGGAAGGCACGCCCTATTTCGATGGCTGCCTGCCGATCGAAGTGATGGCCGAGCGCGGCGTCGAGACGCTGCGCTACGGGCCGATGAAGCCAATGGGCCTGACCAACGTCCACGATCCGTCGGTCAAGGCCTATGCGGTGGTGCAGCTTCGCCAGGACAATGCGCTGGGCACGCTCTACAACATGGTCGGCTTCCAGACCAAGCTGAAGCATGCCGAGCAGGTGCGCATCTTCCGGACCATCCCCGGGCTCGAAAACGCCGAGTTCGCCCGTCTCGGCGGCCTGCACCGCAACACCTACATCAATTCGCCGACGCTGCTCGATCCCTCGCTGCAGCTGAAGTCGCGGCCGGGCCTGCGCTTTGCCGGCCAGATCACCGGCTGCGAAGGCTATGTCGAGAGCGCCGCGATCGGCCTGCTCGCCGGCCGTTTCGCCGCCGCCGAACGCCTCGGCCGAGAGGCTTCGCTGCCACCGCCGACCACCGCCTTCGGCGCGCTCCTCAATCACATCACCGGCGGCCATATCGTCTCCGACGACGAGCCCGGTAAGCGATCCTTTCAGCCGATGAATGTCAATTTCGGCCTGTTTCCGCCGGTCGAGGCGCCGAAGGTCGAAGGCAAGCGGCTGCGCGGCAAGGAGAAGACCGTCGCCAAGCGCCGCGCAATCACGGCCCGCGCGCTGGCCGATTGCCGCATATGGTTGGGCCTGCCTGCGCAGGCGCAGGCGGCGGAATAGCTACTCCGCCGGCTCCGCACCCGCCGCCGGCAACCCGGGCTTCCCCGCCTCACCCGGATTTCTCCGCACATACGCAGCCTTCAGCATCTCCGACGTGTCGCGCGAGCCGTCATGGCTCCAGCCGGGCGGCTGGATGAGATAGTTGAGGCGCTGGCCGAGCGTCAGCCCCGGCATAGCCGCGTCCTTGAACATGCCGATCCATTCGTGGAAGGCCACCTTCAGTGGATTGAAGGTGCCGATGTTCTTGACGATGCCGTAGCGCGGCCGGTCTGCCTCCAATTCCTGGACGAAAGTGCCGAACATGCGGTCCCAGACGATCAGCGTGCCGGCGAAATTGGCGTCGAGATAGCGCGGATTGGTGGCGTGGTGCACTCGGTGGTGCGAGGGCGTGTTGAAGATGAACTCGAACCAGCCCCACATCTTGCCGATCGTTTCGGTGTGGATCCAGAACTGCCAGACCAGGTTGAAGCCGAAGACGAAGGCGATGACAGCCGGATGGAAGCCGAGCAGCACCAGCGGCGCCTGCAGGATGAAGGTGAAGGTGAAAAGCCCCGTCCAGCTTTGCCTGAGCGCCGTCGAAAGATTGTAGTGCTGGCTGGAATGGTGGTTGACGTGCTCGGCCCAAACCCAGCGCACACGATGCGCGATGCGGTGATAGACATAGTAGCGCAGGTCATCGAGCAGGAAGGCGGTAACAAACACCCAGATGGACAGGCCGAGATTGAAGAAGCGGAATTGCCAGAGCCACAGCAGCGCCCAGTAGGACACGACGCCGAGCAGCAGCCCGGCAACGACATTGCCGGTTCCCATCATCAGGTTGGTCAGCGTGTCGCGCGTCTCGAACGATCCCTTGGCGCGGCCGGTGCGCACCAGCCAGAGCTCGATCAGGATCGCGGCGACGAAGAACGGGATCGCAAGCTGGGTGACCTGAGGGAAATTGTAATCGTCCATCACGCCGCCTTTCGGATCTGATCGTGGCCTTGCAGCGCCGCCGCCACCATCAGCGCGTCGGCCTCGCCGGCGAAGGCAAATCGCCCGCCTTTCCAGGTGAAGTCGTTCAGCCGCAGCAACACCACATTCCCTTCCCTCGCGAGCGCCAGGACATCCTGCGGGGTGGCGATGCGCGTCAAAAAACAGTCGCCGATGCTCTGGACGATGCCGCAGCGTTGCAGGCCGAGGTCGAGAAACGCGGCGTGCCTGTCCGCGGTCAGCCTGACCGTGCCAGGTTTCTCGTCCGGAAAATCCTCGGCGAAGCGCGCGATTGCCTGATCCGCAGTGGCAAGCGTGGCGGTTATTGTGCCGCCGGTGAAGTGCACGGCCGCGACCGACAACGCGATGCCGACCACCACGAGGACGACAAGGACAGGCAGGCTCATGTGAAGGCGTCTCCCCCGGCGGCTCGCTCTTCTTCAGCGGCGAGTCCAGCCGGCAGAACACCTAGCACGATTGACGTTTACGTCAAAGGGGTGCCCAGCCGCGCATGGCATGACGCAAGAGCAGCCAGTGCCGGCGCAACGTCGAGAGCGTCGCGGTGCCCTTCAGTGCCGACTGCGCCCCCTCCATTTTGTCGAGATAGGCGCGTGTCAGCGCGAGCGGCAGGAAGGCGGGGCGCAGTGGCACGGGAAGAGCCGGCGCGCCCTTCTCGAAAGCGCTAAGATGCTCCCGCGCCAGCGCGATCATCGCCGCCACTGCTCGCTCCGCGGCAGCATCGCCCTTGCTTTGCACGAACTCTTCCGGCGAGGAGCCCGCGGCCGCCAGTATGTCGGAGGGGACGAAGCACTGTCCGCGCCGACGGTGCAGCGGCAACAAAAGCAGCAGGCCGGTGATCGCCTGCGCGCAGCCCGCCCGGCCCGCCAGTTCGGCAAAGCGTGGCGCTGCGGACGGATCGAGCACCATCGCCGCGAGCTGGATGAGTGCCGCTGCCGTCTCGCCGCAATAGCCTTCGAGGTCGGTCCGCGACGGCATCGGATCGTCATAGAGATCGAAGACGCGCGCTTCGAGCATGTTCTCGAAAGCGGCCTTTGGCAGGTGATTGGCGGCAATCGTCGCCCTCAACGCATCGGCGGTCGGATGACCTGTTTCCGCCTCGCCTTCGGCCGCGATCACATCGCGCCACCATTGCAGCCTGACCTCGCCCGGCAGCGGCTCATGGATACGGTCGCGCACGCTGGCGACCTCGACGTTGAAGGCATAGAGCGCAAGCAGCGCATCGCGCTTGCCGGCGGGCGCATAGAGCGCCGAGAGATAGCGGTCAGGATCGGCGGCGCGCACCGCGTCCATGACGATGGTTGAGGTGCCGGTCATTCAATCGACGGCGATCAGCGCTGCGGCCACGGCGCGGTCCTCGGCCAGAAGCACATTGTAGGTGCGCACGGCCGCGCCCGTCGACATCGGGTCGGCCGATATGCCGGCCTCCTTGAACGCCGTTCGCAACGCCGCCGACAGTGGCCGCAGATCCTTGCCGGTGCCGACCAGCAGGATCTCTATTCTGTCGGCCACGGCGAAAAGCTTGTCGAAATCCGCCATCTTCAACGCCAGCGGATCGGCCGGCTCCCAGCCATGGATGCCGGATGGCAGGCAGAGCAGCGATCCGCGATGCGACATGTCGGCAAAGCGGAAGCCGCCATTGCCATAAGCCTCGATCGGCGCCTTGCCCGGGAAGTGCGCCTCGCGGATGATGATGCCTTTGGCCATGGGTCTAGAGCATGATGCCGAAAAGTGTGGAGCGGTTTTCGGACGACATCATGCTCTATCTCTTTGATTGAGAGCCGGATTCAGATTTCAGGTCGACTCGACCTGAAATCATCCGGCTCTGGCGGCGTCAAGTCGCCACGGCCTTGCCGTTCGCCGGCTTCGTCTCTTCGCCGGTCGTGGCTTGCGGCCTGAGCTTGAAGAGGATCAGCAACGGCGCGGCGATGAAGATCGACGAATAGGTGCCGAACACCACGCCAAACAACATCGCCAGCGTGAAGGAGCGGATCACCTCGCCGCCGAACAGCACCAGCGCCAGCAGCGCCAGCGATGTCGTGACCGACGTCAGCGTGGTTCTGGACAGCGTCTCGTTGATGGCGTTGTTCAAGAGTTGCGGCAGCGGCATCTTCTTGTATCGCCTGAGATCCTCGCGAACGCGGTCATAGACGACGATCGTGTCGTTCAGCGAATAGCCGATGATCGTCAGGATCGCCGCCAGCGACGACTGGTTGAACTCCAGCCCCGAGATGACGAAGAAGCCGATCGTCATCACCACGTCGTGGACGGTCGCCACGATGGCCCCGACCGCGAACTGCCATTCGAAGCGGAACCAGACATAGAGCAGGATGCCGACCAGCGCGATGAGCATCGCGATCGTGCCTTGCTTGGCCAGCTCGCCGGAAACCGTCGGTCCCACCACTTCAACACGGCGGAAGTTATATTGATCCTGCAGTTCTCCCCTCACCTTGTCGATGACGGTCTGTTCGGCATTCTCGCCGGCACCCTGCGTTCCGACGCGGATCAGCACGTCATTCGGCGCGCCGAACTGCTGCACCTGGATTTCGCCGATGTTGAGTTCCGACAATCTGGTGCGGATGTCGCCAAGATCGGCATCGCCCTGCTTGGACTGCACCTCGATCAGCGAACCGCCCTTGAAGTCGATGCCGTAATTGATGCCAAGGGTCAGGAATCCGACAACCGAAATGATGGACAACGTGCTTGAAAGCGCGAAGGTCCAGCGGCGGATACCCATGAACGGGATCTTGGTTCCCGGCGGGATGAAGGTGACCGGCGCGCGCGGCAGTTCCTTCGGACGGGCGCGGCGCAGCCAGATCGACACCAGCATCCGGGTGAAGGTGAAGGCGGTGAAGACCGTCGTCAGGATGCCGATGGCATAGGTGATGGCGAAGCCCTTGACCGGACCGGTGCCCAGCCAGAACAGCACCACTGTCGCGATCAGCGATGTGACGTTGGAGTCGACGATCGTCGCCAGCGCCTTGGAGAAACCGGTGTCGATCGCCTGGATGACGGAGCGGCCGTTTCGTCGCTCTTCGCGAATACGCTCGTAGATCAGAACGTTGGAGTCCACCGCCATGCCGATGGTGAGCACGATACCCGCGATACCCGGCAGGGTGAGCGTGGCGCCGAGCAGCGACAGTGCCGCCACGATCATGGCCACGTGCACGGCAAGCGCGATATTGGCAAGGAAGCCGAGGAAACCGTAAGCGACGAACATGAAGGCGACGACGAGGATCGAGCCGATCATGCCCGCGACCTTACCGGCATGGATGGAGTCCTGGCCGAGCCCCGGACCGACAGTGCGCTCCTCGATGATCGTCAGTTTTGCCGGCAAGGCGCCGGCGCGCAGCAGCACGGCAAGATCGTTGGCGCTCTCGGCCGTGAAGTTGCCCGAGATCTGCCCCGACCCGCCAAGGATAGGTTCACGGATCACGGGCGCTGAGATGACTTGATTGTCGAGCACGATCGCGAAAGGTTTGCCGACATTCTGCTGGGTCGCCTGGCCGAACCGGGTGGCGCCTCGCGAATTGAATGTAAATGAAACGACCGGCTCATTGGTCTGCGAATTGTAGGTGGGCGTGGCCTGCGACAGGTCCTCGCCTGAAACAATCACGCGGTTCTCGACCAGATAGGGTACCGGCGGATCGTCCTGCGAATAGAGGATAGAATCGCCTGCCGGCGGGCGCCCCTTCATCGCGTCCTGCACCGGCATCGACGTGTCGACCATCTGGAACGTCAGCTTGGCGGTCTGGCCGATAATGTCCTTGAGCCGCTGCGGATTCTGAAGGCCAGGCACCTGAACAAGGATGCGATCGTCGCCCTGTCGCTGCACGATCGGCTCGGTGGTGCCAAGCGCGTTGACGCGTCGTTCGACGACTTCGATCGCCTGCGACAAAGCCGTCGATGTCCGGTATTTGAGGCCGGCATCCGTGACGGTGAATTTCAGCAGCCCCGGCTCTGAATCGTCCAGCGTCATCGACTGGACAGAGCCGCCGGCGAATAGACTGGCGTTCACCGGGTTTGTGATGGGTTTCAGCGCGGCCTTGGCCGCGTCGACCTGGCTCTGATCGTTGATGCGTACCTGAACGGTGCGACCGGTGCCGGAAAGGCCGGTATAATTGATCTTGGCGTCTCGCAGCAGCGTCCTGATCTCGTCGCGCGTCGTCTCCATCTGATCTTTGATCAGATCGTTCTGATCCATCTGGAGCAGGATGTGCGAGCCGCCCTGCAGGTCGAGGCCGAGCGTCATCTGCCGTTTCGGCACCCAGCTCGGCAGTTGCGCCAGCATGCTTGCCGGGAACAGGTTGGGCGCGGCGAGGATCACGGTGGCGGCCACGGCCAGCCAGATCAGGATCATCTTCAGGCGCGAGAAATAGAGCATTCGTTCTTATCCGTTCAGGCGTACAAGCGGCAGCGTTCCGCCACGAGGTGAGAATTACTTCTTGGCGTTCTGGTTCGCCACCGGCTCGCCCTTGACGCGCACGTCAGAGATCGTAGAGCGCAATGCCGTGACCTTGGTTCCGCCGCCAAGGTCGATCTCCAGCTCATTGTCGTCGATCACCTTGGTCACCTTGCCGACGAAGCCGCCGCCGGTCACCACCGTGTCGCCACGGCGCACCGCAGCCAGCATTTCCTGGCGCTTCTTCAGCTGCGTGCGCTGCGGCCTGATGATCAGAAAATACATGATCACGAAAATGAGGACAAACGGCAAAATGCTGATGAACATATCGGGAGAGGTGCCGACGCCTTGGGCGTATGCCGGTGTGACGAACATCAAGAAACTCCTGGATGGTGAAATACCGCCGCGGCGGCCCCGCGAAAATTTGGGCGGAATATAGTCGGTAAAGTTGCCAATGCAACTGCGCGCCCCGGCGAATCCGTTGCTTTTCCAGCCGTTTGGCGCGTGCTAGAGCGTCGCAGCCGGAAGCGGCTCGAAGCCCTGCGAAAGACCATGCTCCAACAAAAGCTTGGGGCTGGTTCTTGCAGCGCCGCGACGAAGCTTTATTCGCATGCTGAAATGCCAGAACAAAAAAGACCTGAAATGACCGACAGCCTCGATGCCCTGAATAACAAGCTCGACCGCCTGATCGAGGCGGTCTCCCGCCTTGCCCCGCCGCCCGTGCCGGAGACGGACCTCGGCGTGGCCGACTGCTTCGTCTGGCAGGCCGACCCCGGCTATCTGGAGCCGGTGCGCAAGGTCAACCGCGTCGATATCGGCCTGATCCGCGGCGTCGACCGGGTCCGCGATATCCTGCTCGACAACACCGAGCGCTTTGCGTCCGGCTTTGCCGCCAACAATGTACTTCTCTGGGGCGCGCGCGGCATGGGCAAGTCGTCGCTGGTCAAGGCCGTGCACGCCAAGGTCAATGTCTCGGACAAGCTCGACCGGCCGCTGAAGCTGATCGAGATCCATCGCGAGGACATCGACACGCTTCCCAAGCTGATGGGCTTGCTGAAGGCCGCGCCCTACCGCTTCATCCTGTTTTGCGACGACCTCTCCTTCGACCATGACGACACCTCCTACAAGTCGCTGAAGGCGGCGCTCGAAGGCGGCGTCGAGGGCCGTCCGGCCAATGTCATCTTCTACGCCACGTCGAACCGGCGGCATCTGTTGCCGCGCGACATGATCGACAATGAGCGCTCGACCGCCATCAATCCGTCGGAAGCTGTGGAGGAGAAGGTCTCGCTGTCCGATCGGTTCGGCCTGTGGCTCGGCTTCCACAAATGCTCGCAGGACGAATATCTCGACATGATCGACGGTTATGTCCGCTATCACGGCCTTACCATCGACCCTGAAACATTGCGCGCGGAAGCGCTGGAATGGGCAACGACCCGCGGCAGTCGCTCCGGCCGCGTCGCCTGGCAGTTCACCCAGGACCTTGCCGGCCGCCTCGGCAAGCCGCTCAAGGACTGACGATCTTTTCTCGACCGAACTGAAAAAGCCCACCCCTGGCGGGGCGGGCTGAAGCCGGCGGGCCGGACTGGAGGTCAGGCGGCCCGCAATTGTTCTTATTCTATTCGAGATAGCCGGCCGGATCGACCGGAGCCGAATTCTTGCGCACCTCGAAGTGCAGCTTCGGTGCGTCCGTTGTGCCGCTCATGCCGGACAGCGCGATTTCCTGGCCACGCTTGACCTTCTGGCCGCGCTGCACCTCGATCGAGCTGGCGTGGCCGTAGACGGTGACCAGCCCGTTCTCGTGGCGCACCAGCACGGTGTTGCCGAACTCCTTGAGGCCGTCGCCGGCATAGATGACGACGCCATTCTCGGCCGCCTTGATCGGCGTGCCTTCCGGCACCGCGATGTCGACACCATCCTTGCCGGAGCCGAAACCGGAGATGACGCGGCCGCGTACCGGCCAGCGCATCTTGCCGATGCCCGTGGCGTCCGGCGCCACCGCATCGTCGTCTTCGGCCTGCTGGATGACCTTGGCGTCCTTCTTCGGCGGCGTGTAGGAAGCGAGGGCCTCCGAGGGCGTGGTCTTTGCCGGCGGCTGCGTGGTCGCCGTCGTCACCGGATCGACGGTCGGCTTGGCCGCGGCTGCCGGCTTGGCAGCGGCGATAGCGGCAGTGCCGCCAGCCGGGACCTTGAGCGTCTGGCCGATCTTCAAGAAGCCGTCCTTCATACCGTTGGCCTGCTTGAGCGCCGTGGCGCTGACGCCGGTTTTCCGCGCGATCGAAGACAGGGAATCACCCCGCTGGACGGTGTAGGTGCCGCCGACGCCGGCCGGCTTTGCCTCGGCCATCTGGGCGGGCTTGGCGTTCTTCGAGCCGCTGGCGGCAGCGGAAGCATCGACCTGCGCGGCCGACTTGCCGTCCTTGAGCTTCGGCTGCTGCGGTAGCACGGCAACCTTCTCCGGCGCGCCGGCAGGCTGCTTCGGCGAATTGGCGGGCTTGGTGCTGTCGGCAACCTTCGGCCCGGTCTTGCTCGAATAGGCGTAGGCAGGGATGACGATCTTCTGGCCGGTCCTCAGTCCCTTGCTGGCGTCGAGCCCGTTGACCTTGATGATCGCATCGGCCGGCACATGATATTGACGCGCGAGGCCGGAGATCGTCTCGCCTTCCCGTACCACGATCTCGGTCGCGTGCGGCGCCGCGGTCGCGTTGCGCACGGCGTCAGGCTCTGCGGTCTTGAACGGCTTCGCGGCCGGCGCGACGGTGCCGGTGGCCGTCTTGTCGAGATGCGGCGCGGCAGGAGCCGGTGCCAGTGCCGGGGCCGAGGTGGTGCGCATCGGCTTGGCGGGCGCGGCGGCCGGCGCCGAGGGCGGCGGCAGCTGCTGCGAGGTTACCGGCTCGAGGCTGGAGCGGCTCACCGACTGGGTGTGGCTGCCATCGACCGGCGCCGGCGCGACCGTGTCGCCCGGATAGGGCTGATCGACATTCTGCTTGTTGATGATGGCGCGCTGGTTGTTGGTGGACGAGGTGAAGACATCGTCGACACCGTTGAAGCGCATGGCCTGGGAGCTGCACCCGGCGGCGGCCCCGGCGATGATGAGGACGGCGCAGCCACGCGCCAGATTGCGTCCGTTTGCCTTCAAAACGTTGAATTGCATCGCACTAACCCGCACAGACCCGGTACAAACTGGCCATGATTAAAGCGCGTTAATGTTACTGGGCGGTTAACCCATTAGAATTCGTCGAAAATTTTCTTAAAACATTGGAGGAAATTTTGGCGGGGCCGTTGGGCGCTCCGCTAAATAACGACGGCGACGCTGCGCAAGATCGGCTGCAGCCTGACCATGCCGATGTCCTCGCGCTCGAAACGGCTGCCGACCTTGGTGAGCTTGGCCAGCACCTGCTCGCCCTCCTCGGGGCCGATCGGCGCGATGACGATGCCGCCGCTCGACAATTGGTCGAGCAGGAAGCGCGGCAGGCTGTCGAAGGCCGCCCAGGCGAGGATGCGGTCGAACGGTCCTTCGTTAGGCAGGCCATTGGAGCCGTCGGCCTGGCGCGCGATGACATTACCGATGCCGAGCGCCTCGAAGCGTTGCTTTGCCTGTTCGGTCAAGGTCTTGTAGCAGTCGACGGTGACGACGCGCGCGGCAAGTCGCGACATCACGGCAGCCGTGTAGCCCGACCCGGTGCCGATCTCGAGCACGCGGTTGCCAGGTTCGATGGCTAATGCCGCAATAACCGCCGCCTGCAGGTCGGCGCCCTCGATCGCCTCGCCGCATTCGATCGGCAGCATGCCTTCCGACCAGGCGATCGAATGGAACTGCGCCGACAGGAAACCGCGCCGCGGCGTCGCCTCGAAGGCGGCGATCAGCGGCTTCGGTGCCGTGCCCCTGCCCCGCAGGCGGAGCAGGAAAGCGGCAAAACCCTCGCGATCTTCGGTGTTCATGAGAGCGCCTTGGTCAGCTGGTCGCGGAGTTCATGGGCGGTGAGGTCGAGCTGCAGCGGCGTCACCGACACCAGCCGGTTGCGCAGCGCGTGGAGGTCGGTGCCCTTCTTGCCTTCGACCGGCTCGCGGCCGAAGCGCAGCCAGTAGTATGGCAGGCCGCGCCCGTCGCGGCGCTCGTCGACCCAGAGGCTGTGCACGAGCTTGCCCTGCGCGGTGACCACGGTGCCTTCGATTTCGTCGGGCGCGCAGTTCGGAAAATTGACGTTGAGCAGAACGCCTTCCGGCAGCGGCGTCGCGATCAGCTTTTCGAGCAGCGCCGGCGCCAGCGCCTCCGTCGTCTCGTATGGCACGACGCGGTCCTCGCCGACATAGGAGTAGGCCTGGCTGACCGCGATCGAGCGGATGCCCAGCAGCGCGCCCTCCATGGCGCCGGCGACGGTGCCCGAATAGGTGACGTCGTCGGCGATGTTGGCGCCGGAATTGACGCCCGAAAGGATGAGGTCCGGTGGTCCGGGCAGGATCTTCTTCGTGCCCATGATGACGCAGTCGGTCGGCGTGCCGCGCACGGCATAGTGCTTCTCGCCGACCGTCCTCAGCCTGAGCGGTTCCGAGATCGACAGCGAATGGGCATAGCCGGACTGGTCCTGCTCTGGCGCCACCACCCAGACGTCATCCGACAGCGTGCGGGCGATGCGTTCGAGCGACGCTAGCCCCTCGGCATGGATGCCGTCATCGTTGGTCAGCAGGATGCGCATGAACTCATTTCGATTCGATCTTGGCGAGACCACCCATGTAAGGCCGCAGCACTTCAGGAATGGTTACGCTGCCATCCTCATTCTGGTAGTTTTCCATGACCGCTATGAGAGCGCGGCCGACCGCGGTGCCCGAACCGTTGAGCGTGTGCACGAAGCGGTTGCCCTTGCCGTCCTTGTCCTTGTAGCGGGCATCCATGCGCCTGGCCTGGAAGTCGCCGCAGACCGAGCAGGACGAGATTTCGCGATAGGCGTTCTGTCCAGGCAGCCAGACCTCGATATCGTAGGTCTTGCGCGCGCCAAAGCCCATGTCGCCGGTGCACAGCGTCACCGTGCGGAACGGCAGGCCGAGCCGCCTCAGCACCTCCTCGGCGCATTGGGTCATGCGCTCATGCTCGGCAAGCGAGCTCTCCTGGTCGGTGATCGAGACCAGCTCGACCTTGTAGAACTGGTGCTGGCGCAGCATGCCGCGCGTGTCGCGGCCGGCCGAGCCCGCCTCCGAGCGGAAGCATGGCGTCAGCGCCGTATAGCGCAGTGGCAGCTTCTCATGCGGCGTGATCTCCTCGCGCACCAGGTTGGTGAGCGGCACTTCCGCCGTCGGGATCAGGCCCAGGCGTCCATCGCCATGAGGTGTGAAGAACAGGTCCAGCTCGAACTTCGGCAGTTGGTTGGTGCCAAAAAGCACCTCGTCGCGCACCATCAGCGGCGGCTGGATTTCCTCATAGCCATGCTCGGTCGTGTGCAGATCGATCATGAACTGGCCGATAGCCCGCTCCATACGCGCGAGTTGGCTCTTCAGCACCGTGAAGCGCGATCCCGACAGTTTTGCCGCCCGCTCGAAATCCATCATGCCGAGCGCTTCACCGATCTCGAAATGCTCCTTCACCCAGTTCGGGCGCGTCGGTACCTCGCCGACGATGCGCTTGACGACATTGTCATGCTCGTCCTTGCCGACAGGCACGTCGTCGAGCGGCACGTTGGGCAGCACCGCAAGGGCGTCGTTCAACGCCTTGTCGAGTTCGCGCTCGCGCGCCTCGCCGTTCTGGATGAACGCTTTGATATCGCTGACTTCGGCCTTGAGCTTCTCGGCAAGCGCCGAATCGCCCGATCGCATGGCATTGCCGATCTCCTTCGAGGCGGCGTTGCGGCGCTCCTGCTTGACCTGCAATTCGCTGAGATGCGCGCGCCGCGCCTCGTCCCTGGCGATCAGATCGTCGACGGTGGACTGCGCGTCGTCAGCCGACCACGAGCGCTTCACCAGCGCCTCGACAAGGGCCTTCGGGTTGTCGCGAATCCATTTGATGTCAAGCATGGTTGATCCGTCCTCAAAGTAAGGTTCGAGGGCGTAAACCGCATCCTTGATCGATGCAAGACAGACGGGGCCGCCTGCCGCGTTTTTCCGGCTTTCGCCTAGCCTGGCGCCTGCGTTGAAGAGGCGTCCGGCCTCTTCTCGGCCACGGTTTTTCCGCTCTCACGCGCCTCACGCGCCAGCCGATCGCGCTCCTGGCTGCGCTCGATCAGGCGCGAGGACCAGATGGCGACCTCGTAGAGAAGGATGGTCGGGATAGCGAGGCCGCACTGGCTCATTGGATCGGGCGGCGTCAGCACCGCGGCGACGACGAAGGAAAGGACAATCGCCCATTTGCGCTTCTCGGCCAGCGCCTGCGACGACAGCAAGCCGACGCGCGTCAGCAGGCTGGTCACCACCGGAAGCTGGAACACCAGGCCGAAGGAGAAGATCAGCGTCATGATCAGGCTGAGATATTCTGACACCTTCGGCAGCAGCGAGATCTGCACCTGGTCGTTGGTGCCGACCTGCTGCATGGCGAGGAAGAACCACATCACCATCGGGGTGAAGAAGAAATAGACCAGCGAGGCGCCCATCAGGAACAGGATGGGCGACGCGATCAGAAACGGCAGGAAGGCCTTGCGCTCGTTCTTGTAGAGGCCCGGCGCGATGAACTTGTAGATCTGCGTGGCGATGAGCGGGAAGGCGATGACCATGCCGCCGAACATCGCGAGCTTGACCTGGGTGAAGAAGAACTCCTGCGGCGCGGTGTAGATCAACTCGACCTTGTGCGGGTCGAGCCCCGCCCACTGCGTCGCCCATTTGAAGGGTATGACCAGAAGGTTGAACAGCCGCTTGGCGAAGAAGAAGCAGACGAGAAAGGCGATGAAGAAGCCGCCCAGCGACCAGATCAGGCGCCGGCGCAATTCGATGAGGTGCTCGATCAGCGGCGCCGACGATTTCTCGATCTCGTCTCTTTCTGTATCCGAAACGCTCACTTGGCGGCTCCCGCCGTCTTCTTTGTATTGGCCTTTTTCGCGACCGGCTTCGTTTTCGCCGCGGGCTTGCCCTCAGCCTTGGGCGCCGCCTTCTTGGCGGGCGCTGCGGCCTTTGCCGCCGGCGCGGACTTTGCCGAGGTTTTTGCCGCCGGAGCCTTGGCCGATGCTGCTTTCGCCACACCGCCGGCCGCCTGCGTCTTCGATGCCGCCGCCTTTCTTGCCGGCTGCGCGGGCACCGTGGCTTCCGGAGCCGGTGCGGTCACGGACGCGTCGGTCATGACCGGGAAGATCGGCGCAGCCGGAGTAGCGTCGGTCCCGTTGACGCCGGGCATTTCCGTCGCGCCGTTCTTGAGCGGCTCGGCCGCCTGCGGCGTCGATGCGGCCGGCGCCGTCGGATCGACCGCCGGTTTGGGCGTCATCATCGTATCGACGCCAGCCCGCACATCGGCCGCCGCCTGCTCGAACGGATTGAGCTGCTTGCGGACTTCGGTCATCGGATTGAGGCCGCGAAGGCTATCTATCGAACTCTTGACGTCGTCGAGTTCGGCTTCCTTCAAGGCGTCGTTGAACTGCTTCTGGAAGTCGCCCGCCATGGCGCGCAATTTGGCCGCGGTGCGGCCGAAGGTGCGCAGCATGTTGGGCAAATCCTTCGGCCCGACGACCACGATCATGACGACCGCGATCACCAGCAGTTCGCTCCAGCCGACTTCGAACATGGCAATCTATTCCAACGAGAGCATGCCGCCCAAAAACGCCAGGCGGTTTTGGGACAACGACATGCTCAAAGCAACAACCGGGCTCAGCTCTTGCTGACCTTTTCCTTGCCCGGCGAAACGGTCTCGTCGGCGCGATGCTCGACGGTACGCTTGTCGTCGACGTCGTCCTCAGCCATGCCCTTCTTGAAGCTCTTGATGCCCTTGGCCATATCGCCCATCAGTTCGGGGATCTTGCCGCGGCCGAACACCAGAAGCACGATGACCAGAACGATCAGCCAGTGCCATATCGATAGTGAACCCATAACGATCTCTCTCGAATGT
This sequence comes from Mesorhizobium album, assembly GCF_033977205.1. Lineage (NCBI taxonomy): Bacteria > Pseudomonadati > Pseudomonadota > Alphaproteobacteria > Hyphomicrobiales > Phyllobacteriaceae > Mesorhizobium > Mesorhizobium album. Next base: position 33,194 of record NZ_JAVIIW010000005.1, read on the forward strand.
TTTCCCTCGGCGATGATCTATGCGTTTTCGCTCGGGGATTCAAACACAACCGCAATGAAATTGATAAAATGGCTAGCCGATGTCACGCACTTTCGGTGTGACCGGCTTGCTACGAATCCGCGCAGCCTCTCCGCATAGGCCATTCACGCCGGGTTCTGCGGTCACTCTTCCGTGACGCGCGGGGTGAGCAATCCGAGTTCCTCAAGGTCGATATCGGTCAGCGCATCCTCGTCCTCGGCAAGCGCCTCCGGATCGGCCGGCGGCACCGGTATCGAGAAATTGGAGGGCATGCGCGTCGACAACAGCCCGGCGCCCTTTAGCTCTTCCATGCCGGGCAGGTCGCGGATTTCCTCCAGCGCGAAATGATCGAGGAAGGCATCGGTCGTGCCGTAAGTCACCGGCCGGCCGGGCGTGCGGCGCCGGCCGCGCATCCTGACCCACTCCGTCTCCAGCAGCGTGTCCAGCGTGCCTTTCGAGGTCTCGACGCCTCTGATGTCCTCGATCTCGGCACGCGTCACCGGCTGGTGGTAGGCGATGATTGCCAGCACCTCCAGCGCCGCGCGCGAGAGCTTGCGCTGCTGCACGGAGTCCCGGCTCATCAGGAAGGCCAGATCGCCGGCGGTGCGGAATGCCCAGGCATCGCCGACCCGCACCAGGTTGACGCCGCGCTTGGCATAGATTTCCTGCAGATCAGCCATCGCCGCCGCGATATTGACGCCCTCGGGCAGGCGCGCCACCAGCTGCCTTTCGCTCACCGGCTCGGCGCTGGCGAAAATGATCGCCTCGGCCATGCGCACGGATTCCGAAAGCTGCAGCCGCTCGGCGGGGTTCGCAATGGAGCCCTGTTCGGCCATCTCGTCCTCAGGCTCGTCCTCGACCTTGAACGGGATGACAGAAGCGTTGGCGCGTTCGCTCATGATACCACCTCGACTGCCTTGACCGCTTGTGCTCGCCCGCGCAGGTAGATCGGCGCGAAAACCTGATCCTGCCGCACTTCCAGCTTGCCCTCGCGCACCATTTCGAGCGTCGCGGCGAAGGAACTGGCTACCGCAGTGCGCTTCTCTTCCGGCGCCGCCAGATATTGGATCAGGAAGCTGTCCAGCGCCGTCCAGTCGCCAACCGTCCCGACCAGCCGCGCCAGCACTTCGCGTGCGTCCTTCAAGGACCAGACGGCGCGCCGGGCGATCGTCACGTTGTTGATGGCCTGCCGCTGGCGCTGCTGCGCATAGGCGGTCAAAAGATCGTAGAGCGAGGCCGAATAGGCGTTGCGCTTCTCGACGATGACCATTTCCGGCATGCCGCGGGCGAAGACATCGCGGCCGAGCCGGTTGCGGTTGACCAGCCGCGCCGCCGCGTCGCGCATCGCTTCCAGCCGCTTCAGCCGGAACTGCAGCACCGCCGCCAGTTCCTCGCCGCTCTCGCCCTCTTCGCCCGCCTGTTTCGGGATCAGAAGCTTCGACTTGAGGAAGGCGAGCCACGCCGCCATCACCAGATAGTCGGCCGCAAGCTCCAGTCTCAGCGCCCTCACCTTCTCGATGAAGGCCAGATACTGCTCGGCAAGCGCCAGGATCGAGATGCGGGCCAGATCGACCTTCTGGTTGCGGGCCAGATGCAGGAGAAGATCGAGCGGGCCTTCGAAGCCGGCCACGTCGACGACCAGCGACGGATCGCCGGTCAGGCGTGAATCGTCGTTCTCGGCCCACAGACGGTCCATCGGTGCGGCCTTGGCGGCCTTGCTGTCCAATGTCTCCGCCACTTGCCTTTCTTTCCTTTCGGTTCAGGCCACCGCTTCGAAATAGGTGGCGAATTCCGCGCGTATGGCGCTTTCGTCGGCGACGTCGCGGCTCTTTATATAGGTCAGCGCCCGCTCCGCTCTCGCCAAGGACTTGCCTTCAAGCGCCGTCGTGCGCGACGCGATGCCGGACATTTCCTCGAAAACGCCGTTGCAGTGAAGGACGAGATCGCAGCCGGCCGCAAGGATCGAGGCCGCCTTTGTCGGGAAATCCCCAGAAAGTGCCTTCATCGACGTGTCGTCGCTCATCAGCAACCCGTCGAAGCCGATCTCGCCGCGGATCACCTCGTCGACGACCTTGGCCGAGGTCGTCGCCGGATTGTCCGGGTCGATCGCGCTGTAGACGACATGCGCCGTCATCGCCATCGGCAGGTGGTTGAGCGCCTTGAACGGGGCAAAATCGTGCCGACGCAGGTCCTCGAGCGGCGTATCGACCGTCGGCAGCGCGAAATGCGTATCGGCAAAAGCGCGACCATGGCCGGGAATATGCTTCATGACCGGCAGGACGCCGCCCGACATCAGGCCCTCCGCCGAGGCCCGGCCGAGCTCGATCACGGCATTGGGCTCCATGCCATAAGCGCGCGCGCCGATCACATCGCTGGCGCCCTCGACGGGAACGTCGAGCACCGGCAGGCAGTCGGCGGTGATGCCGTGGCGCAGGAGATCGAAGGCGTGCAACCGCGCCAGGAGCCATGCGGCGCGGCGGCCCGCCTCCCGATCGTCGCGCCAAAGCGCGCCAAGCGCGCCGCCGGCCGGATAGTTCGGCGCCAGCGGCGGCCGCAGCCTCTGCACCCGGCCGCCCTCCTGGTCGATGAAGACTGGAGCCTCCGGACGCCCCACGCAGTCACGCATCGAGGCGACCAGATCGCGGATCTGCTCGGTCTCGCCGATATTGCGCGCAAACAGGATGAAGCCCCAGGGGCGTTCATCGCGATAGAAGCTGATTTCCTCTTCAGTGAGGGATTTCCCTGCGCAGCCGAGGATCATGGATTTTGATTCGGTCATGAGTGAAACCTTAGGGCTTCGGACGAGCAAAGGGAATCACCCCTGCCCGCCGGCCCCTGCAAGCCGTGAGCCGTCCACAACGAAAGCCGGCGCGGCCTTGCGGCGGCGCCGGCTCGGAGACGTTGAGACGATCAGCGCGACACGAAGCAGGTGCCGCCGGCCGCCTTGTAGCTGGTACACAGGTTGATCGCATCATTGCGCGACTGCGCCGGAACGCGGACGCGGTAGAACGTGCCCTTGCCGGCGATCTCCGCCTTGACGATGTTGGCAGTGCGCCCGGCAAGCACGCTGCCGTAGCGGCGCTGCAGGTCCTGGTAGGTCGACTGAGCGCTTTCAACCGTCGGCTGCGAGGCGACCTGCATCGACCACGAGCCGCCGCCTGCCGCAGCAGCAGGATCGATGGAGGCGACCTTGTCGGGCTTGACCTCGCCGACGATGTCGACCGGCTGGTCGGACGGACGCGGCGGCGCCACCGGCACCTTCGCCGGCGTGTTGGCCGACTGGGCCTTGGCTTCGGCCTTCGGCGCGGCGGCGGGCTTCGCTGCCGCAGCCGGCTTGGCGGTATCGCCCTGGTTGTCACCGCCCTGATCGGCAGCCTGGTCTATGGCCGGCGTGGCGGTACCCGTCGGCTGGGCATCGCCCTGCCCGGCGGCAGCGACGTGCTGCGGCGCCGGATCGGTCGGTTCGGTCGCGGCGACTTGCGGCGCCGGAGCCGGGTCCTCGCGCGCAACCAGCGACCCGTCAGGCTTGACCATCATGGTCTTCACCTTGCGCGGTGCCACGGCGACCACATCGTTGTTGGTCCCCTTGTCTGCCTCCTGCAGCACCTGGGCGATGCGGTCTTCCGATTTCGGCGCCGGAGCGGCCGGCTGAGCACTTGCGGGGGCGGCCTGGGCACTAGCCGGCGCGGCTGCGTCCGGAGCCGGCGCCGCTGCGTCCGGAGCCGGCGCGGCTGCCTTCAGACCCGGCGCTGCTGTATCCGCATTGCCGGCTGCGTCGGTGCCCGGCGCTGCGTCGGTGTCGTCCGGCGAAAGATCGACGACACGGCTCTGCGGCGGTTCCTTGGAAGCCACGTCGATCGGCTCCTCGGTGTTGGTCACCAGCTTCTGCTGCACGGGTTCGGCGGGCTTGGCCGCGCCGCCCTTGGCCACCGCGTCATAGACCTTGTTGTCCTGGTTCGGCACCACGGCGCCGCCCGGATTCTCCGGCTTGACCTTGATCGGCTTATTGTCGGCCTTGACGATCACGGGCGCCTCGCTGCCGCCCTTGCCGCCGAAGGAGAAGGCAAGCGCACCGAGACCGCCGGCAATCACCGCAGCGCCGACGAGCGCGGCAACCATGAAGCCACGGCTGCGCGGCTTCGTGGCCTCGCGCTCGGCAAGGCCGGGCACGGTCATCGCCTCGTCGAGCTCGGGATCGTAGTCGAGCTCGTCGACGGCGAACTCGTCCGCCTGCGAGACCGGCCGGCTGCCCGGCAGATCGTCGGCATCGAATTGGCTTGCGGCTGCCGCATAGGACGCGGCGGCCGGGGCGGCGGGCGTCTCGGCGCGCAGCTCGCGGCGATCATAGCCGGTCTTGAACCCGGCATTGTAGGAATCGTCCTCATAGCCCCGGCTCTGCACCGGCGCCTGAGCGATCTCGGTTGCGTTCATCTCGCTAAGCAGGCCCGCAAACTCGGCATCGAGATCGTCATAGGCGGGTGCCGCCGGCTGATCCTCCTCGAAGCTGAGCTCCGGGATATCGAGGTCGTCGGCCAGCGCCACGACGCGCTCCGGCACGTCGACGGTCTCGACATCGGGCATTTCCTCCTGCTGGCGAGACTGCGGCGCCGGGACCGGCTTGGCGTAAGCGGAATAGTCCTTCGCCGGCTCTTCACGATAGGCGGGCGCCGACATCTGTGGCGCCGGCTTGGCGTAGCCGGAATAGTCCTTCGCCGGCTCGTCGCGATAGGCAGGAGCCGCCATCTGCGGCGCCGGAGCCGCCGGCTGCGCCGCGAACGACGCCTGCACAGGCGCCGCGACCGGTGTCGAGCGACTCCACGACTTGAACGGCTCGGCGGGCGAGACCGGCGCCTCCTGCTCCATCTGGATGCCCTTGGCAAAGGCGGCATCGAAAGCCTCGTCATCGAAATCGATGCTCGGCTCGGCATCCTGTTCGGAAGCCGCGCCTTCAAAACCCTGCCGGTCGAGTTCGTCGGTGAGCAGCGCATCGAGATCGGCATCGGCGGGCCGAGCGGCCTGCGCGTTGCGCGCAGGCTCGTTGCGCTCGTCGAGATCCCAATCGAGGTCGTCGGCCGCGTCGGCCTTCTGGCCTACGGGGCTGGCCGGCTGAACGACCGGCTGCGGTGACGGTGTCGGTTCCTTGGCGAGCGGAACGGGAGCGACTGGGACGGGAGCGGTTGGAGCCGGCGCAGCCGGAATGGGCCGCGCGGTCATGGCGCCAAGCAGCGCGTTGAGTTCGTCTTCCAGGCTGCGCTCGCCCGCGGCCGCAGCCGACTTGATTGGCTCGGCTGCCGCAACCGGCGGAACCGACGCCGATATGGCCGGAGCAGGCTCCGCGAACGGCGGCTCGGCCGCGGCGACGGGCTCGACGGCCGGGGCTTCCGGTTCCCCGGTCAACGCGTCGCCGACGTTGAGTTCGAAATCGTCTTCAAAGACCTGATTGGCCGCGGCCTCGTAGTCAGCGACCGGTTCAGGATCGATAGCCGGAGCTTCCGGCTCCTCGGCAAGGGCATCACGGAAGCTGAGCTCGAAATCATCTTCGACGACCTGACCGGCTGCAGCTCCGTGATCGGCATCGGGTTCGGGATCGAAGGCGGGCTCGGAATCGGCAGCAAAGTGCGCGGCTTCGGCAGGCGCCTCGACAGCCGGCGGCTGCTGGTCATCGACCGACAATTCCTGTTCCAGGATCAGGTCCTGCGGCTGATCGAGACCCGTGTCGGCATTGGCCGTTGCCTGATCAAACTGGGCCTGATCAAACTGAGCCTGATCGAACTGGCTGTCGAAATCTTCGTCGGCGGCCGGCTGGTCGGCGGCGGCGTGAGCCTCGATCGGCTGAACGTCGGCGACCTGCGGCTGCTCGATCTCATGGTCGTCGAACGCCAGCTCGTCCTCAAGCGACATCTGCACGGCATTGTCGAAATCGGCATCGAATGCCGCCTCGGCCTCTGGCTCAGCGACAGCGGGCTCGACAACCGCAGGCTCGGAGGCTGCAACGGCCTCATGATGGTCAGGCTGGAAATCCTGGTCCAGCGAAGCTGCCATTTCCCGATCGATGGAAAGGTCGTCCTCCAGCGGCGAAACGTCCAAGGAATTCGCGACGGCCTTATCGAAATCGTCTTCGAAGGCGACATCGGCAACCGGCTCCGGCGCCCGGGCCGCGGCAAAGTGGGCGTGATCGGCAGCGTCGTCAAAGACGAAATCCTGCTCGAAGGACGCGGCAAGCTCGTCGGCGGCGGCAGTGGTGTTGGCGGCGGCTCCGTAAGCCGACGCGGGCTGGGCAGGCTGTTGCGCGATCGGTTCGCGTTCCTCGGCAATGTCGAATTCGCCCATCAGCTCCTTTTCGAGGTCGATGTCGAAGTCGGCCTCATCCGCAGCCTGGTTGGCGGGCGCAGCCTTTGCGACCACCGGCGTCTGCGGCCTGACCGGCTGACGCGGGTCGAAACCCATGATCCTGGTCAGTTCCGCGAACGGATCGTCGTCGGCGATGTTGTTTTCGACTACTTTCAGCGGGGTTCTGTCTGCCATTATTGTTCCCGAACTCGCACACAGTCGGACGCCATGGACGTCGCGCAGGGTTGGCCCTTACCAGCGCAATGTGGGCAAAAGGTGACAGGTTTTTTAGTCAAACCTAACGCATTTCGGTAGGCGCATCAGCTCCTATCAGCGTCAGGCCGGAGGTCAAAACATCCGAAACAGCCTGCACCAGCCCTAGTCTGGCATACGTCAATTGTGGGTCGTTAACCTTAACAAAACGTAAGTCTGGGTTGTCGGTGCCCCGATTCCAGTGTGCGTGGAAGGCGGAAGCCAGATCGTAGAGGTAGAATGCCAGCCGGTGCGGCTCCAGCGCAAGGGCAGCGGACTCGATCAGCCGTGGATATTCAGCCAGCTTCCGGATCAGGCCGATCTCGCCCTCGTCCGTCAGCGATGCGACCGAGGCCACGAGCCGGTTGCGGTCGAAATTCGCCTCGCCCAGTTGCTCGCTCGCTTGCCGGAACACCGAGTGGCAGCGCGCCGAAGCGTATTGCACGTAGAACACCGGATTGTCCTTCGACTGCTCGGTGACCTTGGCGAAGTCGAAATCGAGCGGAGCGTCGTTCTTCCGGTAGAGCATCATGAAGCGGATCGGGTCGCGGCCGACCTCTTCCACCACGTCGCGCAGCGTGACGAAATCGCCCGACCGCTTTGACATGCGGACAGGCTCTCCGTCGCGGAACAGCTTGACCAGCTGGCAGAGCAGGACAGTGAGCTTGACCTCGTCGCCGGCGATCGCGCGCGCCAGCGCTTCGAGCCGCTTGACGTAGCCGCCATGATCGGCGCCGAGCACATAGATGAGGTCGACGAAGCCGCGCTCGACCTTGTCCTTGAGATAGGCGACGTCGGCGGCGAAATAGGTGAACGATCCGTCGGACTTGACCAGCGGCCGGTCCATATCGTCGCCCACCGCCGTCGAGCGGAACAGCGTCTGCTCGCGGTCCTCCCAGTCGTCCGGCTTCTCGCCCTTCGGCGGCGGCAGCTTGCCCTTGTAGATATGGCCCTTGAGCGTCAGGTCGGCGATCGCCGAGCGGATCTTCTTGGCATTGTCGGCATGCAGCGTGCGCTCGGAGAAGAACACGTCGTGATGCACATTGAGCAGCGCCAGATCCTCGCGGATCATCGCCATCATCGCGTCGACGGTGCGATCCTTGACGATCGGCAGCGCTTCCTCTTCCGGCATCTCCAGCAGGCCGAGGCCGAACTCCTCGGCCAGCGCCTGGCCGACGGGGATCAGATAGTCGCCCGGATAGAGGCCTGGCGGGATCTCGCCGATGACTTCGCCGAGCGCCTCGCGGTAGCGCAGCATGGCCGAACGTCCAAGCACGTCGATCTGCGAGCCGGCGTCATTGATGACATATTCCTTGGTCACGTCGTAGCCGGCGAAGGCCATGAGATTGGCGAGCGTGTCGCCGACGACGGCGCCGCGGCAATGGCCGACATGCATCGGACCGGTCGGATTGGCCGAGACATATTCGACATTGGCCTTGCGGCCGCCGCCGATCTTCGAGCGGCCGTAGTTGCGGCCCTCGCCGAGCAGCGTGGCAAGATGCGTCTGCCAGAAGCCGTCCTTCAGCCTCAGATTGACGAAGCCCGGCCCGGCGACGGTGGCCGAGGCGATGTCGGCATCGGCGCGCAGCGCCTCGGTCAGCTTCTCGGCCAGCGCGCGCGGGTTCTGGCCGGTGGGCTTGGCCAGCACCATCGCCGCATTGGTGGCCAGGTCGCCGTGGCTGGCGTCGCGCGGCGGCTCGACCGCGATCCGCGACAGGTCCGGCGCTCCGCCGTCCTTGTCTTTCAGATCAAGGGCTTCGACAGCTTTTACGATCCGCGCATTGAAATCGGCGAAGATATTCATTGGGTATGCTCTAGGCTTTAAACAGGCGACCGGCTGCTTGGCCGGCAAAATCGTGGCTCGCCCTAGCTTAAATCGGGCGTATGGTCAAACAGACGCCTGTGCTCCTTGATCGCATAGGTGTCGGTCATGCCGGCCAGGAAGTCGGCGACGCTGCGAGCCTTGATGCGATCCTGCGCCTTGTCGAGCCCTTCGCGCCAGCCATCCGGCATGGCGCGCGGGTCGGCAAAATAGACATCGAAAAGGTCGCGGACGATCTGTTCGGCATCGGCGCGCACGCGCATCACTTCGGCGTGCCGGTAGAGATGCTTGTAGAGGAAGGCCTTCAATTCCTTCTCGGCAGCGGCCATATCGGCAGAGAAGGTCACCATCGTCTCGCCTGCCGCCCGCACCGCATCGGCGCTGTCCGGCTTGAGGCGGCCGATGTTGGCTTTGGTCGATGTGATGACATCCTCGACCATCAACGTGATCTGCCGGCGCATCAGTTCATGGCCGGTGCGCACGTCGTCAAGTTGCGGATAGCGGGCGCGCACGCCCATCAGAATCGAGCCCGGCAGGCCGACGCCTTCCAGCATCTCCAACGTCAGGAAGCCGGAACGCAGGCCGTCGTCGATGTCATGGTTGTTGTAGGCGATGTCGTCGGCGATCGCGGCGCATTGCGCCTCGATGCCGGCGAAGCGGTCGAGCTCGAGATCGTGCAGTTCGGAATAGTCGCGGATCGCCTGCGGCACCGGGCCCTTGAGCCCTTTCCCGCTCGCGTCGGTCAGCGGCCCGTTGTGCTTGACCAGCCCTTCCAAGGTCTCCCAGGTGAGGTTCAGCCCATCGAATTCCGCGTAGCGCCGCTCGAGCCGCGTGACGACGCGCAGCGACTGGGCGTTGTGGTCGAAGCCGCCCCAGGCCGCCATCTTCTCATTCAGCGCCTCCTCGCCGGTATGGCCGAAAGGCGTGTGGCCGAAATCGTGCACCAGGGCCACCGCCTCCGCCAGATCCTCGTCGCCGCGCAGCGCGCGCGTCAGGGCGCGGGCGATCTGCGCCACCTCGATCGAATGCGTCAGCCTGGTGCGGTAGTGGTCGCCCTCATGCGCAACGAAGACCTGTGTCTTGTGCTTCAGCCGGCGAAAGGCGGTGGAATGGATGATGCGGTCGCGGTCGCGCTGGAACGGCGTGCGGGTCGGGCTTTCGGGCTCATCGAACAGGCGGCCGCGCGAATGCGCCGGATCGCTCGCATAGGCAGCGCGCGGCCGGTAGCCGAATCCGATGTCGCCGAGAGCATCCTTGCCCATTTACCCACCAGTTGACTTGGCCCCTGCCGCTTCATACCTATCATGGGAAACCGAAAGCAAGGTGACGCCGATGGGCGCGGATGCCAAGACTGCCATGAAGGTCGAGATGACCGACGCCGCCGCGAAGCGGATCGCCAAGATTCTGTCCGCCGAGCCGGGCAAGACGGCGCTCCGCGTTGCCGTCGAAGGCGGCGGCTGCTCCGGCTTTTCCTACAAGTTCGATCTGGTCGAAGCAGCAAACGACGACGACGTGGCCATCGAGAAAGATGGCGCGACGATCCTGATTGACGACCTCTCGTTGGTCTATATGGGCGGCTCGGTGATCGACTTCGTCGACGACCTGATGGGCCAGTCCTTCCAGATCAGGAACCCCAACGCCGTCGCCTCCTGCGGCTGCGGCACCAGCTTCTCTATCTAACAAATTACGATGCCTGCGGTCGGCGCGGTCCGCCAGGTCGCGCTGTCAGCCGGGCGTGATCTCGATGCGACCCTGGCCTTCTGGCAGGGCGTGCTCGGTATGAGCGTGCATGCGCGCTACGATCCGCCGGGCATTGCCTTCATCATGGCGGGCGATGTGCGGCTGTTCTTTGGTGACGGCGTGCTGCCCGGCACGGTCTATCTGGACATTGCCGGCCTCGAGGCTTTCCACGCCGAAGCGAAGGCCGCCGGCATTCCCTTCACCGCGCCGCCGACGCTCGTGCACCGCGACACCGAAGGTCGCTTCGGTCCGGCGGGGGAAAGCGAATGGATGGCCTTTCTAAAGGATCCCGCAGGCAATACGATCGGCCTCGTCGAGCGCCTTGCGCCGGAACAGCTTTGAGGTCCCCATGAAGATCGTCACCTGGAACATCAACGGCGTTCGCGCCCGCATCGGCAACCTCACCCATTGGCTGACCGAGAGCGCGCCGGACATCGTGTGCCTGCAGGAGATCAAGACCCTCGACGACCAGTTCCCGCGCGCCGAGATCGAGGCGCTGGGCTACAATGTCGAGACCAACGGCCAGAAGAGCTTCAACGGCGTCGCCCTCCTGTCCAAGCTCCCCTTCGACGAGGTCAATCGCGGACTGCCCGGCGACGATGCGGACGACCACGCGCGCTTCATCGAAGGCGTTTTTTCGACCGACAAAGGCGCCTTGCGCGTCGCGTCGCTCTACCTGCCGAACGGCAATCCGGTCGATGACGAGAGGAAGTTTTCCTACAAGCTGGCATGGATGGCGCGGCTCGAGCGCTGGGCGATCGAGCGCCTCGGGCTCGAGGAAGCGCTGGTGCTGGCCGGCGATTACAATGTCATCCCCGAACCCGCCGATGCCAGGTTTCCCGAGAACTGGGTGGGCGACGCGCTGTTCCAGCCGGAGACGCGGCAAGCCTTCCGCCGCTTGAAGAATCTCGGCTTCACCGAGGCCGTACGCGCCGTCACCGACTCCTCCGAGGTCTACACCTTCTGGGATTATCAGGCCGGCGCCTGGCAGAAGAACAACGGCATCCGCATCGATCACCTGTTGCTGTCGCCCGAGGCCGCCAACCGCTTTTCCTCGGCCTCGGTCGAAAAGCATGTGCGCGCCTGGGAGAAACCCTCCGACCATGTGCCGGTGGCGATCGATCTCAGCTTGCGGCCGGCCTGAAGAAGCTATTCAGCTAACTCTCGCAGAACCCTGATATCGCCACAAATTGCGCGTTTGATGCGGATTGTTGCGGGGGTTCGATGACGATCCGATTTGTTCTTTGCCCGATCGGCCTTGCGCTGGCGTTTGCCGCGCCGGCGCCGACGTTCGCCCAGGCCTGCCTCGCCAACGGCAAATCCTTCAAGGTCGGTGAGACGGCCTGCCTGACCGTTGCCGGCGAAAGTCACCTCGCGCGCTGCGACATGGTTCTCAACAACACGTCCTGGACGAAGGTCAATGACACCTGCCCCGGCGAGAACCAGGCGCCGAAACTGCACCCGATCTCGACGCCGGTGCCGGGCACGGTGCCGACGGAACCTACCGAGAACTGACCGGAAGCACCGCTTACTGGTCGCCGTTGTTGCCCTTGGTCAGGATGTCGTCGGCGAGTGAAATCGCCGTGCGGCGGTCGGCCTCGCCGGCGGCGGCGAAGGCTTCTTCCTGCATGCTGCGGATCCAGGGCTGATCGGCCGGCGGAGCGCGCTCGAGCGCGGCAGTCATCATCGCCAGGCCGCGCACGATCTTGCCGCTCTGGAACAAGAGGTTGCCGAGCGTCGCCTGGGCGCCGGCATGGCCTTTTTCGGCCGCGAGTTGCAGCCAGCGTCCGGCCTGCTTGACGCTGGCCTTCACGCCGCCCTCGCCCTTGAGGAACATCTGGCCGATCTCGAACTGGGCGTTCGGGTTGCGGTAGTTGGCGGCGGCGCGCATGTAATATTCCTGCGCCGCGACCTCGTTTTCCGTCACTGGACTGCCTGGGATGCCCTTGCGCAGATAGTCGCCCAGCGCGACGAGCGCGTCCGAGACATAGCTTTCCTCCGGCGAGCCGGGCTCGACATCCTGGTCGACGATCTCCGAGAAGAACTTGAAGGCCGCATAGTCGTCGCGCGCCACGCCGTCGCCTTCGGCATACATGCGCGCAAGCTTCCAGGTGGCGCCGATCTGGCCGTTCTCGGCGGCATATTTATAGGCTTCGACCGCCTGGTCCTTATGGCCTTTCTTGTAGGCGGAAAAGCCGAACTGGAACACCGCCCACGGGCTGGACTGCGGCTTCACGCCGGTCTTGTCGTCGAACACCTTGTCGTCGAAGGCCATGGCCTGCCCGACGGCGCCCAAGGTCGCGACAGCGACCAGTGCCGGCAAGACAAATGACCTCAACGCCTCAAATGTCCGCATAGCAGTGTGTTTCTTTCGCAGCGCCCGGATGGGTGACCGCGCCGTCGCGGGCCGACCCTACGGTCTGCGCATATTTCCAGATCGCGCCGGACTGATAGTCGGTCCTGCGCGCCTTCCATTTCTTCGCCCTTGCCGCGAGTTCCTTATCCGACAGCGCCACCTCGATCGTGCCTTTAACGGCGTCGATCGAGATCACGTCGCCGTCCTTGATGAGCCCGATCGGCCCGCCGACCGCCGCCTCCGGCCCGACATGGCCGATGCAGAAGCCGCGCGTGGCGCCGGAGAAACGCCCGTCGGTGATCAACGCAACCTTGCCGCCCATGCCCTGGCCATAGAGCGCCGCCGTTGTCGACAGCATCTCGCGCATGCCCGGACCGCCGCGCGGCCCTTCATAGCGGATGACGAGGACCTCGCCTTCCCGATAGTTGCGCTGCGTGACCGCTTCGAAGCACTCCTCTTCCGAATCGAAGCAGCGCGCTGGACCCGAGAATTTCAGTTCCGACATGCCGGCGACCTTCACGATCGCGCCTTCGGGGGCAAGGTTTCCCTTCAAGCCCACGACGCCGCCCGTCCTGGTGATTGGCCGATTGGCTGGACGGACCACATCCTGGCTTTCATTCCAGGAAACGTGCTCCATGTTTTCGGCCAAAGTGCGGCCGGTGACGGTCATGCAGTCGCCGTGCAGATAGCCGTGGTCGAGCAGCGTCTTCATCAGGAGCGGGATGCCGCCGGCCTCGAACATGTCCTTGGCGACATATTTGCCGCCGGGCTTGAGATCGGCGATGTAGGGCGTCTTCTCGAAGATCGCTGCAACGTCGAAAAGGTCGAACTTGATGCCGGCTTCATGCGCGATCGCCGACAGATGCAGCGCCGCGTTGGTCGAGCCGCCGGTGGCCGACACCACGGTCGCGGCATTCTCCAGCGCCTTGCGCGTGACGATGTCGCGCGGCCGGATGTTCTTGGCGATCAATTCCATGACCTTTTCGCCGGAGGCGAAATTGAAGCGGTCGCGCATCTCGTAGGGCGCCGGCGCGCCGCAGGAGTAGGGCAAGGCAAGGCCGATCGCCTCGGCGACCGTCGCCATAGTGTTGGCCGTGAATTGCGCGCCGCAGGACCCCGCCGAGGGACAGGCCGCCTGCTCGATCTCGAGCAGCTCGTCATCGTCGATCGTGCCGACCGAATGCTGGCCGACCGCCTCGAACACATCCTGCACGGTGATCTGGCGGCCGCGATAGCTGCCGGGCAGGATCGAGCCGCCATAGATGAAGATCGACGGCACGTTGAGCCGCACCATCGCCATCATCATACCGGGCAGCGACTTGTCGCAGCCTGCGAGCCCGACCAGCGCGTCATAGCAATGCCCGCGCATGGTGAGCTCGACTGAATCGGCGATCACCTCGCGCGACACCAGCGACGACTTCATGCCCTGGTGGCCCATGGCGATGCCGTCGGTGACGGTGATGGTGCAGAATTCGCGCGGCGTGCCGTTGGCGGCGGCCACGCCCTTCTTCACCACCTGAGCCTGGCGCATCAGCGAGATGTTGCAGGGCGCGGCCTCGTTCCAGCAACTGGCGACGCCGACCAGCGGCTGCGCGATCTCGGTCGCCGACAATCCCATTGCATAAAGGTACGAGCGATGCGGCGCGCGCTCCGGACCAACGGTCACGTAGCGGCTTGGCAGCTTGGCCTTGGAGATAACCCTGGCGTCCATACTCGTCCTTGCCGCACACCCCGCGGCCGGTCCCATCGCCGGGCCATCCTGGCACGCATCCCGAGACCTATCCGGGTTGCTCCGGGTTTATGGCGGGAAATTGGCAATGTCCTCGGCCCGACTTCTAGCGCAGGGGTTGTTCATAAACTGTTGCTGAAACGTCACAATCGTGATGAGCGCCGGTTGTGAGGTGGATTTGCAACATAGGGTTGGCCGATCAGGCCAGAATGTTGATTGCGCAACGAAAAAAGGCCGGGCGGTGCCCGGCCTTTTTCAATCTCTAGCAGCGGCTTAGAACTTGATCTTTACGCCGCCCGAAATCGCAGTGACCAGATCATTGCCGAAGTCGTAGCTGGCGTCGGTACCGGCAACGTAGCCATTCTCGCCAGCCACCGTACCTGAATGTCCGCTGGTCAAGACACCAATGGCACCCGCCAGTCTAACTTCGATGTTCGGCTTCGGGGTATAGGCGACGCCGCCGCCCAGCGTCCAGGTATCGGTCTGGGCACCATAACCGTGCGAGGTGCCGCGATCCCAGGAAAGCTGACCAGCAGCGCTCCACTGCTCGTTGAACTTGTGGCCGATGCCGCCCGAAACCGTCCACCCGTCGCGATACATCAGGTCAAGCGAAGTTATCTGAGCTGAATGAAGAGCATCACCCGTTACACATGCGGCAGCCGGCGTGCCTACCACGCAGATTGGAACGCTTTGCAGAACGCTCCAGTTGACCCACTTGATCGAACCGAAGGCCAACCATCCGGGCGCGATGCCCGACTGCAATTTCAATTCCACCACATCCGGCATGTACTGCGTGGAGCCGTAGATCGGCAGAACAACCCCGCCGACATTCGTCAGATCGAGCGTGCCCGAGATGTTGTCGAGCTTGACCTTTGAATTGTAGACGAGGCTCGCGCGCAACGCGATTTCCGGAATTTCGTAGGCGAGGCCGGCGCGCCAGCCCCAGCCACTGCTGGTGAGATCGACGCGACCGGTACCCCCGAAATTGGGCACCAGCGGCGACACCAAGTCTTCCTTGAAACCGTAGACCTTCTGATAGAAAACGCCGCCGATAAAGCGGAGCTGACCCTTGCCTGCATCCATCTTGTAAGAGCAGGTTGCCGCGTAGTTGTCGCTCTTGATGTCGGTTTCCATGTTGGAAAACGCGCCGTTCCATACGCCGGGCGCAGTGTGCGCGCCCCAAGGTTGCGAGTAGTCGACCATGCAGTCGACGCCTTGGACAACCTGGACCTTGCCGCCAATGCGCGGCACCCAATAATCCTCCGCCCCGTCGGCCGTGGTGCCGAAGCCGAGGTCGAGCCCTCCCGGACCGCGCGCATTCTTGTACTTGCGATCCGGCATGACGAAGGTCGCTTCAGCCTCCGTCGCGAACGGCGCCGGATCGAACAGCAGATCAATGTCGTAGCCGCCGCGCTCCAGGCCGCCAGCATGCGCCGGGTGCATCGCCGTTCCGACCAAGGCCAGCGAAAAGCACCCTGCCCCCAGCAGCGCTTTCACACGCAAAAAGTTCATGGAATCCCTCCCCAAAATACGCGGGATCAAGCTAGAACCAATTCGGGTTAACGGCGCAACTGCGAATTCAAGGGTTGTACACATACACCTTGACAGCTCGCATTTTCGCCATGGTGCCCGGCCACGAAATCGAGCCCAATCGCGGCTTATCAGGCATTGAATGGCAGGAAAAAGCTGCCAAAACCTTTCAAAACGGCCCAAAAAGGGGCCATTTTAGAGGAAATCGGCCCCATTGTTACATTATGGCAACAATGGGCCGAAACTTTCCGTTTACGTCAAAATTGACGCCACGGCAGGCCCGCGCCCGAGCGAGATGACGCTTCGGAAAGCAGCGCCCCAGCGGTGCAAAATCTGCCGTTCAGCCGGCGTCGCGAACCCTGGTCAGAGCGACCGAAAGCTTCTCTTGCGCCTCGCGATATTCGGCAAGCTTTTCGCGCTCAGCCTCGACCACCTCTTCCGGCGCGTTGGCGACGAACTTCTCGTTCGAAAGCTTCTTGTGCAGGCGAGCGATTTCCTCGGTCACCTTGGCCAGTTCCTTCTGCAGCCGCGCGGCTTCGGCCTGAAGATCGATCAGGCTGCCGAGCGGCAGGCAGACGGTCGCCTCGTTGAGGACGATCTGAGCCGATCCTTTCGGCGGCGCATCGACCGGCGCGATGTCGCCGACACGCGCCAGCCGCTTGATCGCCTGGGCGTGGCGCTCCAGCCTTTCCTGCGTAAGCGGGTTGGCGCCGATCACCATCAGCGGCGCGATCGCCGCCGGCGGCACATTCATTTCCGAGCGCACCGAACGGATGCCCGAGACGAGCTCGATCAGCCAGTTGATGTCGGCGGCGGCCTCGTCATCCTCGAAATCGGGCGAGGGCCAGGCGGCGTGGCAAAGCAGCGAGGAACGCTCCTTGCCCTCGCCCGCCGTCTGCGCCCAGAGCTCCTCGGTCATGAACGGCATCATCGGATGCAAGAGCTTGTAGATCTCGTCGAGCACGAAAGCGACGCAGGCCCGGCTCTCGGCCTTGGCCGCCTCATCCGCACCCATGAACACCGGCTTCAGCAGTTCCAGATACCAGTCGCAGAACAGGTTCCAGACGAAGCGATAGGCGGCGCCCGCCGCCTCGTTGAAGCGATAGGTGGTGATGCCCTCGGTGATCGCGCGCGCCGCCCGCGTCAGCTCGGTCAGGATCCAGCGGTTGACCGCGAGCTTGGCATCGCGGAGCCAGAAATCGTCGTTCCTGGCGACCTCGTTCATTTCGGCGAAGCGCGTCGCGTTCCAGAGCTTGGTGCCGAAATTGCGGTAGCCGGCGATGCGCGCCGGGTCGAGCTTCACGTCACGTCCCTGCGCCGCCATCACGGTCAGCGTGAAACGCAGCGCATCGGCGCCATATTCGTCAATCAGCTCGAGCGGGTCGATGACGTTGCCTTTCGACTTCGACATCTTCTGCCCGTTCTTGTCGCGCACGAGCGCATGGACATAGACCGTATGGAACGGCTCCTCGTCCATGAAATGCAGGCCCATCATCATCATGCGGGCCACCCAGAAGAAGATGATGTCGAAGCCGGTCACCAGCACGTCGGTCTGGTAGTAGGTCTTGAGTTCCGGCGTCTGATCGGGCCAGCCGAGCGTCGAGAACGGCCACAGCGCCGAGGAGAACCATGTATCGAGAACGTCCTCGTCGCGCGTCAGGATCTCGCCCGGCTTGAAATTCTCAAGCTTGTCCTCGACCCAGGCCTTCCACGGCCCTTCCAGCGCCAGATAGTATTCGACCGCCGCGGCAAGCGCCTCTTCCTCGGTTTTCTCGACGAAGACGCGCCCATCCGGCCCGTACCAGGCCGGTATCTGGTGGCCCCACCACAGCTGTCGCGAGATGCACCAGGGCTGGATGTTCTCCATCCAGTCGAAATAGGTCTTTTCCCAGTTCTTCGGCACGAAGTTCGTGCGGCCCTCGCGCACCGAGGCGATTGCCGGCTTGGCGAGCTCGGCCGCGTTGACGTACCACTGGTCGGTCAGGAACGGCTCGATCGGCACGCCGCCGCGATCGCCATGCGGCACGGTGTGGCGATGCGGTTCGACCTTTTCCAAGAAGCCGCCGGCTTCCATCAGCTCCACGACCTTCTTGCGTGCGGCGAAGCGATCGAGCCCGTCGAGCTCGTCCCAGACGGCCTGGCGCTCCGGCGTCACCTCGAGGCCGGCAAGGAAGTCCTCGTTGTCCTTGAGCTTGACGGCGGCCTCGACGGTCAGGATGTTGATCGCCGGCAGCTTGTGGCGCTTGCCGACCTCGAAGTCGTTGAAGTCATGCGCCGGCGTGATCTTGACCGCGCCGGAGCCCTTTTCCGGGTCTGAATACTCGTCCGCCACCACGGGTATCCTGCGGCCGACGATCGGCAGGATGACATTCTTGCCGACGAGGTCGCGGAACCGCTCGTCATCGGGGTGCACCGCCACCGCCGTGTCGCCGAGCATGGTTTCGGGGCGCGTCGTGGCGACGGTGATGAAGGTCTTCGGATTCTCGGGGTCGAACACCGCGCCTTCGACCGGATAGCGGAAGTGCCAGAGATTGCCGTTGACCTCGTGCTGCTCGACCTCGAGGTCGGAGATGGCCGTCAACAGCTTGGGATCCCAGTTCACAAGGCGCTTGTCCTTGTAGATCAGGCCTTCCTTGTAGAGGGTGACGAACACCTCCAGCACCGCCCTGGACAGCCCCTCGTCCATGGTGAAGCGTTCTCTGCTCCAGTCGGCCGAGGCGCCGAGCCGCTTCAGCTGGTTGAATATCGCGCCGCCGGATTCGGCCTTCCACTCCCAGACCTTTTCGATGAACTCATCGCGCGTCAGGTCGCGGCGGTGGATCTGCCTCTCCATCAGCTGGCGCTCGACCACCATCTGCGTGGCGATGCCGGCATGGTCCATGCCCGGCTGCCACAGCACATTCTTGCCGCGCATGCGCTCGAACCGCACCAGAATGTCCTGCAGCGTGTTGTTGAGCGCGTGCCCCATATGCAGCGAGCCGGTGACGTTCGGCGGCGGGATGACTATGGCGAAGGCATCCGCCCCTTCCTCCGCGCCGGCGCCGGCGCGAAACGCGTCGGCCTCTTCCCAGATTTTGGCGATCTTCGGCTCGACGGTCTTGGCGTCGTAGGTTTTATCAAGCATGGAGGAAGTCCGAACTGTCGGGAACAAGCGTCCGGTGTAAATCGGAAGCACCGGGCCAAGTCAACCGCGAGAAGGCCAGGCTCGCCTTTCGGAGAATAGGCCCGCCTTGAGCGACGGCAATCCCACGCTTCACCGCAAACGATCGCTTGGCCGCATTTTCTGGAAAACAAGAGCGCCCACCGGCGCATGCCGCCCGAAAAAATGCGCAGCGGTTTTTAGGAAAACGACATGCGTAAACACAAAGACCTGAAGCGCGTCGCCTGAATCCGTTTCAGCGCGACACGCTTCGATGGCCGCGCATTTACCTCGGACGATCGGGCGAAATCACTGCGCGCCGCGCGCCACGCGCTCGATCTCCTCGCGCACCAGCCGCTCGACCAGCGTCGGCAGGTTGTTATCGAGCCAGTCCTGCAGCATCGGCCTTAGCATCTCCTCGGCCATCTCGTCGAAGGTCTTCTTGCTGCGGCTGGCGAAGGCATCGGAAAGCTCGCCGAACGCCGCCGCGACCTGACGGCCGGCATGCTCGGACAGGATCGCCGGCCGCGCCGGTGGCAAGTCGGTGGAGGATGGCGCTGATGCCTTGCCGGGCGCCGCGGTTTCGACAGGTGGCGTGGCAAGGTCCTCCTCGTCGAGCTCGACTTCGGGCGCCACCTCCGGCGGGCGGTTCGACACCTTCGCTTTGACGGAGCTTCCGCCGACGGCGGCGATCTCGCGCCGCCAATCGGCGACGATGGTATCGGCGCTTTGCGGCGCGCTTGCCGCAGCCGCCGGTGCATCGGGTCCGGCGGCGACTCTCGCACCGACTTCGGCCAGGGTGGCGGGGGGCGCAGTGGTCGGCGCGGGCGCTGTCTTCACCGGCGTGGGACGCGCCTCCGCGCGCGCGGTCACCGGATCGGAGGCCGCGAGCCCGGCCTGCACTTCCGCCAGCGTCAGCGGCTTCTTCGGCGCGGATTCCGCATTGAGTTCGGAACGGAAAGCGTCAACTTCGGCTGCCGGCGCCACAGGCGCCGGCTGGAGGTCCTGGCGCACGTCGCCGGCGTCGGCCGCCGGCTGCTTGCGGCCGGTGTCGCTGTCCTCGATGATCCTTCGGATGGAAGCCAGGATCTCTTCCATGGAAGGTTCGCGCTGTGCGCTGCTTGCCGTAGCCATCGTCACATCCGCCGCCCTTGTGACCGTTGCAGATTTCGGTTCCGGCCCCGCCGGAATTCGAATCAATTGCAACAGCGTAACCGACCGATCGCCATCCGAGAATCCCCAATCTGGGGAGACGTTGGATTTCAACAGATTAGCTCGCTCCGCCGGCAGACGACCGGCCGCCCCTCCGACGCAAAAACGCCGCGCATCCAGCGGACACGCGGCGTTCTTGGAACCTCAGGAGAAGGTCAGCGGCCGTCCGGCGTGCGCAGCCCGATCCACTTGTCCTTGACCGCGTTGTAGTGCTCTTCCGGCCTGTATTTCGTGACCGCCAGGCCGAGCCGGTCGACCGACAGGCGGCCGATCGCGGACAGGATGGCATAGCTCGCCACGACGACGTCGCGCTCGGAACTGGCCTGGTTGATCTTGGCGGTGATGACGGCGTTCTGGGCGTTGAGCACGTCGAGCGTGGTGCGCTGGCCGACATTGCGTTCCTCGATGACGCCGTTGAGCGCCAGCTGCGCGGCGGCGATCACCTGCCTGTTGGCATCCACGCTTTCGCGGGCCGCGGTGTATTGCGTCCACGCCGACGCCACCGCCTGGCGCACCTTGTCGCGGTTGACGTCGACCTCGATGCGGGCCTGGCTGAGCGATTCCTTCGATTGGCGAACCAACGCCGATGTGCGGCCGCCCGAATAGATCGGCACGGTAAGCGTTGCGCCGATATTGGCCGAATTGGTCGTCCCTTCGGACCCCGCCGACGCAAAAGTGCCGGGCGAGGTGTTGCGGTACTGGCTCGATATCCCGGCACTGGCGGTAAGCTGCGGCAACAGCGCCCCTTCGGCCGACTTCACAGAAAACGCCGCGGCGTCGACGAGATGTCCCGTGGCGAGGATGGCCGGATGCTCCGCAGCGGCAATGGTGAAGGCCGAATCGAGGCTCGCCGGCAAAAGCTTTCCAACCGGCGCGGCCGCCTTGAGCTTGCCCGGCTCGTCGCCGATGACCTGGTGGTAGGTCGCAGCGCTCGCCAGCGCCGTCGCGCGGGCGGAGGCGAGCTGCGCCACCGCCGTCGCCCGCGAGGCATCGGCCTGCGCGACGTCGGTGCGGGTACCCTCCCCGACCTCGAAGCGCGACCTTGCGGCACGCGCCTGCTCGGTCAGGAACTGCAGGTTCTGTTCGGTCAGCACGGCGATCTGGCGATCGCGGATCACATCCATATAGGCGCTTGCCGCGTTGAACAGGATGTTCTCTTCGGTGTTGCGCAGGCTCTCTTGCGAGGCGCTCACCTGTGCTTCGGCGGCGGCGACATTGTTCTTGGTCTGAAAGCCGTCGAACAGCGTCTGGTCGATTTCGACCCCAAAGTTGCCTGTGGTTATGTTTAAGGTTTTACCCAGGTTGTTGTTGTGGCTGCTCGTGTAGTCGATGCTGGCCGATCCCTTGATGGTCGGGCGGTAGCCCGACTTGGCGATGGCCACCCCCTCGTCGGTGACGCGGGTGCCGGCGCGGGCCGAGTTCAGCTGGGAATTGTATTGATAGGCTTTGGCGAGCGCGCCGGTGATGGTTTCGGCCGATGCGGCCAACGGCGAAAGCGCGGTCGCGGAAACGAGCACTGCTGTTAGAAAAGTCTTGTGTAGGGGCGGCACGTATTATCCCTCATTCGTTTGCATGGGAACCACGCCACGCAGCCTTCCTTCCGGATCGGCCAGCGTCGCGTGTTTATCGTTCCCCCGCTGACAGCCCCCGAAAATGCCCGTGAAGCAAATCAGCAACGATTGTTCAGGCGCAAGCGATCACGACAGCGCCTTCCCTGCAAGGCAAAACCGCTTAAAATTCGAACGCACGGATACGTTCGAAGCCCGGTAGTGGCTTAATTGCCGCATTAAATGCGCGTCTGCCGGTTACAACCCCCCCCGGCTTTGAAAAACAACCGGGCGACGCCCGAGTTCCCCTGGCCTTCGACGGCGACGAGGCGGCCTTCCTCCGCGAGCTGGTCGAGCAATGCCGCCGGCACCTCCTCGACGCTGCCGTCGATGAAGATGACATCATAGGGCGCCTTGGCGGCATGACCTTGCGGCAACGGTCCTGTGACCACAGTCACGTTCTGGCAACCCAGCGCCGAAAGCGTCGACGTCGCTGCCTCCGCAAGGGCGGCGTCGCTTTCAAGTGCAACCACAGATTTTGCGATTCGGGAAAGCAGGGCGGCCGAATAGCCGGTGCCGCAGCCGACATCGAGCACGCAATCGCTGTCGCGGATCTCCGCCAGTTGCAGCAGCTTGGCGAGCGGCGACGGTTCCATCAGGTAGCGGGCACCGCCGCCATAGACGCCGCCCGAAATGCGGATGTCCACGTCGATATAGGCCAGGTCCCGCTGCCCGTCGCCGACAAAGACTTCGCGCGGCACGGCAAGCATGGCCTCGATGAGCGGCGCGCTGGTCACGTCGGTGGTGCGGATCTGGCCATCGACCATCTTCACCCGGCGTTCGGAGAAATCAGCGTTCATGTTCCAACCAATCCGCTGCCGCGCTGGATGCGCAGCCAAAATTCGACTGGAACGTTGCTCCGGCGCGGCAGCGCTGGAGCCCAAGCATCTGGAGGCCTCGCCCGGAATCGAACCGGGGTGCAAGGATTTGCAGTCCTCTGCGTAACCACTCCGCCACGAGGCCTCACAATGCTCCCGGCGTTCCGAGCGAACTCATTATGTTGGCGGTGAATGGTCGTCAAGCGCCGGAAAGTCATTCCGGGCGCTTTCCCAAGCGTCATCGGAAACAGTGGTTGCCAATCGCTTGTGGCGATCTCGACAGTGTTGGCTGAGCGTGCCGCGGCCGCTCCTGGCAAGCTCTCAATCCGGCCGGCGCCGGCGTTGCCACCAGACGACAAAGCGCCGCCTGTGGCGACGCACCATCGCGAACTCGTAGGACAGGACCAGCAAGCCCAGCGGAACCATCCAGAAGCCGAGAATCGGCAGGAAGCCCAATATGCCGCCGATGGTGAGCAACACGCCGATCGCGATCCGCAATCCCCGCGAGCGCGGCATGGTGAAGTCGCGGCCGAAGATCGTGATCTTCCGCACCGGTGCGTTGTCGTCGTCAGCAGCCGTCATTCAAAACCCGATCCCATCTGCGGCGAAGCCATCAGTACCAAAGGCAACAACCGATCGCTTTGTTCCGCGCGGTGTGAAACCGTTCATATGTGGGCACGCCAAAACCATGCCACAAATGGCCGCACGAAAAACTGCAGAAAAATTGCGAATTGCTGCTTTGCAAAGCCGAAAGGTGTTTGCTATAGGCTGCGCCACTCACGCCAGAGCGCTGTTCCCCGGTAGCTCAGTGGTAGAGCAACCGGCTGTTAACCGGTTGGTCGCTGGTTCGAATCCGGCCCGGGGAGCCATTACTTCTACGCCAGAGCGCGAATTTCCCCGACTGCGATCGCGCCGAAGCGATCAGCCCTGCTCTTCGGCGTCTCCGTTGCCTTCGAGCTTGTTGCGCAGCGCCGTCATAACGCTGTGCGTCGTCTTGATATCCCCGACCTGAAGCCCTTCCGCGAGTTCGTTGACCCAAGGTGCCTGCAGGCGCATTGCGGCCGCATAGGTCTGCTTCCCCTTGTCGGTCAAAACAACAAGCTGAGCCCGCCGGTGGTGTGGGTTGGGCTGGAACGCGACAAGCCCCTCCTTTTCCAGATCGTTGACGATGCGCTGAATGTTTTGGCGGTGGGCTCCCATATCGCGCGCGAGCCAGGCGACCGGTT
Organism: Mesorhizobium album; assembly: GCF_033977205.1. Taxonomy (NCBI): domain Bacteria; kingdom Pseudomonadati; phylum Pseudomonadota; class Alphaproteobacteria; order Hyphomicrobiales; family Phyllobacteriaceae; genus Mesorhizobium; species Mesorhizobium album. Next base: position 56,973 of record NZ_JAVIIW010000005.1, read on the forward strand.
GCGGCCGATCCGCCGCAACGATGGTGCCAAGGATCTGCCAGCGGGCGCTCGTCAGACCGAGCCCGGCGACCAGCCTGTCGCCGGCAGCGATCATCCGGTTGCTCAGGCTGAACAGCTCGAGAATGAGATCGGTCAAGGCAGTTCCAGCCGGGGTCCGCTTGGTCTCGCGCATTTGTCCTCATATATCCTTGTTGACATCATGGTGTCAATTAACTATGTCATCATCATACCAGATAGACATCATGTCACCATATCGAACGGAGCCCGCCATGTCGCTACTGCGCCCAATGGATTCTGCCTTTCCAATCGAACGTCAGCTCGGTGTCGATGCCTCCCCGGTCGTGCTCGTGAACGTCTTCACGCTCGACAAGGCGGACGAACAGACCTTCCTGCGGGTCTGGCAGGACGACGCAGACTTCATGAAGCGCCAGCCGGGCTTCATCTCGACACAGCTTCATCGCGCGATCGGGGAAAGCCCGACATATCTCAACTATGCGGTATGGGAAACGACGGCCGACTTCCGGGCCGCATTCGCACATCCGGATTTCATCGCGAAGCTCTCGGCCTATCCGTCCTCGGCGGTTGCCACCCCGCACTTGTTTCAGAAGGTCGCGGTGCCGGGCATCTGCGTCGCATAGCCCACGCACGCTTGCTGAAAGGCGGAAAGGTCAATGCTGAAGATCATCCATCCGGTAGCCGGCGCGCTCGCACTCCTCACGATCGGGACCTTCTGGGTCTCGACGGCTCTCAGCGAGCTGTTTGCGTCGGAGGCAACGGTTAGCGCCGTCAAGATGACTATTCCTTGGGGCTTCCTCTTGCTGATCCCAGCGCTGACGGCGGCCGGAGGCTCAGGCTTTGCACTGGCCAAGGGACGACGGGCGGGGCTGATTGGCGCCAAACTCAAGCGCATGCCGTGGATCGCCGCCAACGGCATCCTGGTTCTCATCCCGTCTGCGCTGTTTCTTGCGTCGAAAGCGCGAGACGCCGAGTTCGATCCGCTGTTTTATTCGGTGCAGACACTGGAACTCGTCGCGGGGGCAGCCAACCTCACGTTGCTCAGCCTCAACATGCGCGACGGCCTAAGGATGAAAGGCTGGCTTCGGGCTCGGCCGGCGTAATTCTCCGGCGAAGAGGCGCGCATCAAGCAGCCTCACGGCCATTTTTGCAGCCTGCCGCACAGTCCTCCCCACAATCTGCTGGAGATGACTCCTGAGCGGACGCGGATCCGCTACGAAAACCGCAATGGCCGTTTTGCATCGCCGAGACGGTTGACCGCGGAGGTCTGTGACCTAGCTTGAAGCTCACGATGGACCGTCCAGACTCCGAAATGGCGGAATGGCACGCACCGTGGGAGAACTCTCGGGACGTTGGGGAGGGAGAGGTTGCGGGTCGGTTTTTCGGACCGGCGGCCACGGCATCTTCGAGTTTCGTTTCAAGCGAAAATCATCTGCGCCGGCATGCTGTCATGCGCACCGCCGGCGCTTCGCCATGCAACAACAAATTCGCAAATTGGAGGGACCCGAAGCAGTGACGGCTTAGAGAGCAGTTAGAGGCCTTAGCCGTCACCAAGGCGAGGACCAAAACACCGCTTCACGAGCTTAAAGTAACACCCAAGACCGCACAGGCACGGCGATGCCAAATCTTGCCGGAATTTACATGAACAACGCAGATCTCGCTATCCTAGGCGGGATGACGATACTTGTTTTGCTTGGCGTCTATGTTGTGCTCCGGCGTATCCTTATCGCGGTGCAACGGCGACGCCTGAAACCAAATCCCTACCTGAGCGAATTCAGGCCTACTCCCCTCGATGAGGTTCCTTGGGTTTGGGAACGCCCGGTCGACCTTGCAGGCGAACGTGCTTCTTCTCAGGCTACCGTGCCTTCAGACCCGGACGCCCGGCCTCAGTCCGGCGTGCGAATCGAGCATGTCGACACGATCTCCGAAGAGAACTTGCCAGGGCCATTGCCCAATGCTTCCGCTTCCACGACAAACATCGCCGCGGCCCCACCGCCTCGCGTTCGCAGGCCGATCGGTCTTGTGACACGTTTGGGTATCACCATAATCTGCCTGGCCGTGCCGCTTGGTCTTGCGATGACAAGACAAAACGGCATCGAAAGCGCCCCCGCCTTGCAGGCCGAGCGCCATTCCGATCTTTCGTGGCCCTTCGAGCTTCCGGCAAGTGCTGCATTGGATATGCCCGGACCACCCCAGGGAGACGGGCGAACCGGTGCCGAATTGCTCAGCCCGGATCTCACGGCTGCCAAGGCACAAGCCGAGGCAGCTCGTGCTCAGGCAGCCGCTGCGAGGGAATTGGCAGGCCAGGAGCACCGGGCGGCGGAAGGAGCGCGCGCCAGGAGTGCCTCTCTGCAGAATGCGCTCTTCGAGTCGCGCAAGCAGATCGACGCGCTAAGGACAAGCATGGCAGCCGCCGACAATGCGCGCGAGCAGCGTTTGCGCGACCAAGTCGTGGCGGCCCGCACACTCGACGCATTTCGGCGCATTGCCGGGGACGCGCGCGCGCTGCTGGGCGAGACCATCGCCTATGTCTTTACACAGATGCCCGCCGCTCACCTGGAGCATCAGCGAACCGAACGAATGGCGCGAGACCTATCGCAAGCGCGGGCGCAAATTGAACAGCTTGAAGCCAAGGCCGCCGAGGATCGCGCCAAGGCCAAGGCTTCGCTGGCGCAAGCTAGCGGAATGCTTGACGACGAGCGCCGGAAGTCGAAGGACCTTCGTAGTGACCTCGCCGAAATGGAACTGTCCAAGGCCGCAATCGCGGCCACGGTTGAGCAGGAACGGACCGGTGCAGCCACGGCGACGGAACGGGTAGCGCAGACCGCAGCCGAGACGGCGCAGGCTTTGGCTCAGGAACGCGCTTCAGCAGCCTCGGCCCAAGAGGACCTCAACAAAGCCCGCCTCGAGCGCGACGCGGCCGAACAGCAGCGAACCAAAGCTGTCTCGGCGAAAGAGCATGCCGAGCAGGCCGCAGCGGAGACGGCGCAGGCTTTGGCACGGGAACGCGCTTCATCGGCCTCGACCCAGGAGGACCTCGACAAAACCCGCCTCGAGCGCGACGCGGCCGAACAGGAACGAACCAAAGCTGTCTCGGCGAGAGAGCGCGCCGAGCAGGCCGCAGCCGAGACGGCGCAGGCTCTGGCACGGGAGCGCGCTTCATCGGTCTCGACCCAGGAGGACCTCACCAAAACCCGCCTCGAGCGCGACGCGGCCGAACAGGAACGAACCAAAGCTGTCTCGGCGAGAGAGCGTGCCGAGCAGGCCGCAGCCGAGACGGCGCAGGCCCTGGCACGGGAAAGCGCTTCAGCGGTCTCGACCCAAGCGGACCTCGATAAAGCCCGCCTCGAGAGCGGCGCGACCCAAGCACTTCTGGGACAGATCGCCGGGCTGCAGGAGGCTTTGGACAAGCAACGTGAAGCCACTGTTGCTCTGGCTCGCGACCTGGCTGCCGCGCGCGCGGATAAGGACAAGCTCAGAGCTGAGCGCCGCAGTGCGCAGATCGAGTCGCCGCTGAAGCCGCGCTCTGGCCGCGCATCGGCAGACACAGGCCAGGTGAAGGCTGTGAGCCAGAAGGCTGCGCGCAGCAAGGTTCGAAAGCCGTCGCGGGTGATCCGCGTGCGTTCTATCACGCTTCCCTTTTCCCTCCGGCCAACACACTCGACGTTGGAGTGAGTCCCAAAAGACTGCCTTGGAAAACCAAGAGTGAGATGGGATGAATTGACGGCGACGGCGAGGCGTTCCGTGCTGTGCGCTATGTTAGCCCGACCACGCTTCCTCTCGCGTTCAATTCGCACCCGACCGGCGACTGGCGCGTCTCCACGCTGCCTTGATGTGCATAGTCGATGCTGACCTGAATGGGGGCCGAGATCGTATCCGGGCTCAACCGATGGATCGGACCTGCGCTGCTGACGCGCACGCTGGTCGCGCCAAACTGGACTGCGGCCTGCTCGATTGCGTCTTGGCAGGCGCGAACGACGTTATCCGGGACGCCCGGCAACGCTTCGATTGGATAGACCGCTGGCGAAATAGCGATGTCTTCGGAAGGCTGCAGGGCGGGCGGCAGGTCGAGTGACTGTCGGCCGTCCGAGGACGGGTCGACAGTGGCGGCTTTGGCGGCTGAAGGTGGTGACACTCCCCCTGTTGCAATGGTGCTGATCCCGTCATCGTCCGACGGTGGATCGCTGGTGGGGTCGCCGGGATCGCCGCCGGGTCCTTTGTTCGGGCCGCCATTGTGGCCTTCGTCGTTATGGCTGCCGTCGTCATGACCGCCGTCCTGACCATGATGGCCACCAGCGTCATGCCCTCCGCCGTGCGCGCCGCCGGCTGCGGCTCCCGCGCAAGCTAGCACAATCGAGCAAGTGAATGCGAAACATGCCAAGCTGGATCCAGGGGACTGGCGCACGGCAACCTCCAAAGTGCGTCGGCCTGGCCGTCCTTCCGCGGCATGCGGTCAGATCGGCGCAGCGGCCGGTGCCCCCGAGCAAAACTCGCGACTGCGGCGCCCACAGAATACCTAGGGGATGAATCGGGTGCATCAAGGACGCGTTGGCCCGCCCTTCTCGTTGAAGGCAAATCGATCACGGTTCGGTCGGTGTTGGGCGTGACAGGTCTTAGGCACAAGACCCAGCCTCAACATTTCCCGCAGCCCCAGCACTTTACATCGGCAGCCGAGCACCTAGCTTTAGTGTTTCGCACCGCGCACTCTCATGCGTGGATGATCGAGAACGGGACCGAGAGCCCTGGGCCGGTCCCTCAAAACTCCCGAAAGGATGCTGCCATGACACAGGCCAAGAATGGCGACACCGTACGCATCAACTACACCGGACGTCTGACCGACGGCACTCAATTCGACTCTTCGGGCAGTGAACCGCTGCAATTCACGCTGGGTGAAGGACAGGTGATTCCCGGTCTCGAAACCCATGTCGAGGGCATGGAGGTCGGCGCGAAAAGCACCGTCACCGTTCCCGCCGACGCCGCCTATGGGCCCCATCGCCCCGAAGCGGTCGTAACCATCGACCGCGCCAGCGTGCCGGACAACATCAACGTTGATATCGGCACCCAATTGCAGGCCCGCACCCGGGAAGGCCGCGCCATGCAGGTGACGGTCGTCGGCGTTGACGACGCCAGCGTCAAGCTCGACGGCAATCATCCGCTGGCTGGAAAGGACCTGGTGTTCGACGTTGAGCTGGTCGAGATCGTTCAGGCGGCGTAGCACGGCTGGAACTTGAACGACTGCCCAGCTTCGCGGTTAGGAGCGCAGCCAGGAAACCTGCCCCGTATACCGGGACAGACCATGACGAGCGGCCGGCCAGGCTCGCTCGTGCAGGCTCAGGTGATCGAGAGCGGGAGAATCAAGGCGCGCGATCGGTCAGAGCGCGGGCCCCTTCCTGCTCGGCGCAGTGCGCGCAGCAATAGATGATGTCACCTTGCTCGACGCCATGCCCAACGATCCGTACCCTGCAATGAGGGCACGTCGGAGCAAGCTTCTGGATCGCGCACTCGAAGCTGTCAAACGTGTAGGTTTGTCCGCCCAGACTCACTTGGAATGCCTTGTCGTAGTCATTGCCGCACTGGTCGCACTTAGCCATGGCCCTATTCTCCTTCTGAGTGCGAAAACCTCCCGGCTGGCGATAGGTTCCGCCCAGGGCCTTCTGTCTCTGCAGCCGGGTACGGGGCCTGTCAGGGCGCACCGCGGAGGAAGCTCCGAGCCTGGCTCGATAGGATCAGGAAGTTTGATTCAATTGCCGCAGGGAGAACGAACACCCCAAGGATGAGGAAGGGAGGCTATCGTTGGGCCGCCTTGGTCCGACGGCTATCTTTATCCACGTACATCGCCTCGTCCGCCTCTGCTATCAAATCGTCGATAGATTTCGACGTTCCCGTTGTTGGATTGTGGTGGGCGAAGCCCAAACTGAGGCCCAACGCCGGCTCCCCCGTCGATTCGCGATTGTGATCCTCCACAGCGCTCGTGAGGCGGTGACGCAAAAGTTCGACAGCAGCCGCGTCGACGCCATCTGTCATCGCGATAAACTCGTCGCCGCCGATCCTGGCGATCACATCGGATCCCCGGAAAACGGAACGCAGAACCCCCGCGGTCCTGATCAACGCCCGATCACCGACGTCATGGCCAAAACGATCATTGATGCGCTTCATGCTGTCCAGATCGATGAAGGCCAACACCAACCCGGTTCCGGTCCTGGCGGCGCGCTTCATCAATTCTCTGGCGAGCACTGCGAAGCCACGGCGGTTGTGAAGGCCGGTAAGGTCGTCGACGAGCGACAGGTCCCTTATCTGCAGCATCATTCTATGACGCTCCCGGGCATAGCGGATTGCGCGAACAATTTGCTGCCCGTCGATTTGCCCTTTGACGAGATAGTCCTGTGCGCCGTCGCGAACCGCTTGAATCGCGGACCCTTCGTCGTTGAGGCCGGTCAGCACGATGACTGGGACGTCGGGAGCTGTCGCCTGAAACTGCCGAAGCGTATCCAAACCCGTACTGTCGGGGAGAAACAAATCGAGCAATACGAGGTCGAAGCTCTGATCGGCGAATTGCTCGAGGCCATGGGCCAACCGATCCGCTGTCGAGATCATGAAAGCCTTGGCGTTGCCGTCCGTGAGCAGTTCCCGGATCAGCCTGGCATCACCGGGATTGTCTTCAACGAGGAGGATGTTTAACGGGCTTTCGCTCAACTCGCGTTACTCCGGCGGTAGTTTTACAATCGAGAGCCAGAAATTCTCGATCCCCCGCACTACGCGTACGAATTCATCCAGGTCGACCGGCTTGGTGATGTAACAGTTGGCGTGCAGGTTGTAGCTGGTCAGGATATCTTTCTCGGCCTGCGAAGTGGTCAGCACCGCAACCGGGATCCGTCGCAAGTTTTCGTCCGCCTTGATCTCGGCGAGAACCTGACGGCCGTCCATTCGCGGCAGATTGAGATCGAGCAGGATCAGGTCAGGACGTGGTGCGTCGGCGTAGCGCCCTTCTCGCCGTAGCAACGCCATGGCCTCGACGCCGTCCTGCACAACGTTGAGTTCATTGCGCACCTTCGCGTCTCGCAACGCCTCGATCGTGAGCCGAGCGTCGCCGGGATTGTCTTCAACGAGGAGGATGTTGATGGCGCGTTCAGTCGAGCTGATGTTCATACCGGATCCATTTGAGGTGCCGAAGATGTTGGAGTCAACTTCCGCGCTTGGTTGGTGTCCTCTATATCCCGGCAAGGAAGCGTGAAGAAGAAGGTCGAGCCATGGTTGACCTCAGACTCGACCCAAATTCGACCGCCGTGGCGTTCGACAACTTTCTTGCAAATGGCAAGACCGATGCCGGTCCCGGGATATTCGGCCCGTGTGTGCAAGCGCTTGAAAACGGTGAAAAGCTGCTCAATGTACTTGGCATCAATGCCGATGCCATTGTCCGCGATTGAGAATAACCATTCCCTGCCGTCTCGCCGCGCCGCGATCTCAATTTCCGGGATGCGCTCGCCACGGAACTTGATGGCGTTGCCGATCAGGTTTTGGAACAGTTGAACCAACTGGAATCGATCGGCATCGATTTTCGGCAGCTCGGACTTTCGGATGATCGCGCCGCTCTCGATCAGCGCCGCTTTGAGGTTCGTCAAGGCGTGCTCGACCGCAAGGTTGCAATCGATCGCCTCGAACGCGCCGCCCTGCGTGCTGACACGTGAATAGACCAGCAGGTCATTGATCAATGCTTGCATCCGTGCAGCGCCATCCACAGCGAAATGGATGAACTCGTCGGCATCGGCATCCAACCGTCCCTTGTAACGCCTGCCAAGCAGTTGGGTATAACTTGCCACCATTCGCAGCGGCTCCTGCAAGTCATGCGAGGCGACATAAGCGAAGCGCTCAAGCTCGATGTTTGACCGGGCCAGATCGCTTGCCCTCAGGTCAAGCTCGCGCGTCTTTTCCGCGACACGGTGCTCCAGGGTGGCAGCATGCGCCTGCAGCTCGGATTCCCGGCTTTTGAGCGCGCTCGTCATTCGATTGAAGGCACGCGCCAAACGACCAAGCTCGTCGCTCGAGGACTCAGGCAGCACCACATCCCGCTCGCCCGCCTCGACTCGTCTGGCGCCCGCCTCGATACGCCGAATGGGGTTGGTGATGGTTCGCGACAACAATCCCGACGCCGCCGATGCAACGAGCAAAAGCAGGCCGCCAGCGATCGCAAGGCTCTGGCCGAGTTGATAAATAGTGGCAAAGGCTTCGGCCTTGTCGAGCTTTGTGATGAGACACAAACCAAACTTCGGCATCCAGCGATAAACGGTGATCGCTGGAACGCCGCGGTAGTCGTTCGAGAGATCCAGGCCATCATTGTGTTGAAGGCAGAGCCGGGCCGCCTCGCTTCGGTCCGAGGTAAGGGTGCTCGCGTCGGCATCGGTCAGCAGGCGCGGCCTGTTGAGAAACTGCCTGTGCGTGTCGATCAAGTATGCTTCGTCGGTCGCGCGCAGCCCCGCTCGTCGATCGACGGTGCCAGCCAAACTCTCTGTTCCGAGACGGGCGACCAGAACGGCAACAAGGGCACCGTTGCGGGCACGAAGCGGCGTGGACAAGAACGGCGACAACAGGGTGAAGTTGCTTGAACGGTCCGGCACCAGGTAGAGGCCAGCGCGGATCTTGCCATTGGTGAAATAAGGCTCGCCAGCGCCCTGTCGGCCACGGTCGGTGGGATCCGTCGCCGTTAGGACTCGGCCCGATTTCGGTTCCATTACAAAAAGGGCGACAAAGTCCTGGCCCTCTCCGGTGCGCGCCGCAAGATCATCGCGGACGTCGACCCAATTGTCAGGCGTCGCATCCGCGGGAAGATCGGCGAGCTTGGTGACGTCGTCGACAATGTGGGGCGATTCGCTGAGCCCGCGCAGCTCGCTCAACTGCCCGTCGAGCCAAGACCCGATCGCGGCCTGTTTTTCCAGTGCTCGCGATTGGACCTCGGCAACAACGCTGCTCTCAAGCGCGGCCCTGCCCTGGTTGAAGGCCAGCCATCCTGTCGCGCCGAGGAGAATTGCAGCGAAGAGCGCAAAAAGCAGGGTAAGCTTTTGTGAAATCCCAAGCCGCAAAGGCGGTAAGGCCCCTTGCGGATCTACATGCGACCGCGTGCTCATTCCGCATCAGGCCGCGCGCCGCGGCGAAGCCGCAGCAAACCGATCCCCAACCAAGCGAGAGCCAGCGCTAGCAGGGCAGCGGGCAGCCAGATTTTCGCCGCCAATATGCGCAGTCGGACCGAAGTCGCCGTGCCGAACAGGTCGGCCTTGGACCGCGCGGAGTACCTAGCCTGCCAGACACTAAAGTCTCCGATCGATTTCCCCGTGGCCGGATCGACGAAATAGCTGTGGCCATTATCCGTCATGTCGACGAGGGTACCTGAGACGGGCTCGACCCACAGAAAGCCTTCGCCGTCTGTCCCGACACCGAAGCGCTCGGGTACGTCGGGAAGGTAATCATAGGTCTTGGTCTCATCGAGGTCCGCAATCGTGAAGCGGTACACTGCGAGCGCCAGACCATCGACCACCTCATTGCGATCGAAAGCCAAGTGTCGTGGACCGCCATAGTAGGGGTCCCAGACCTCGTCAGCAACGCCCCTCAGCTGCGGCGGGAACATGAATTGCCCGCTGCGGCTCTGGTCGCCGTAACCCGCCACATTCCGGCGGGTCTTGCGATCAACGCCATAAAGGCCGGTAGTTTGATAGTTCACCTCACCGGTGTCAGTCGTCCAATCGATATGGCTTTGAACGATGGCAACGTCACCGGTGGCGCTCAGCACTTGGTCGACACGACGGCCCTCCTGGTGGAACGCGGCGAAGGCCGCATCCGGCGTCTGCCGAAAGCGGCTATCCGATTCGAGAATGATGCTGGCGGTATAGTCAGCCGGCAGCCTCTCCAAAGCTGGTCCAAGGCTCAATCGAATAATCGCTGCTGTAACAATCAAAAGCGCCGGTGGCGCAAGGACCCGCAACAAAGGTATCCAGCGCCGCGACTGCGGAGCATTCACCATCGCCGATGCATGCGGGGCATCAGCTCCCATTGTTGCTCCCTCGGCTCGCCAACAGTAATCGCACTTCGGCAAGGATCGCTCCTATGCCGACCAATATTCCACGCATGCGTTCAGTCTATCCGCGAGCGATTCTACGATATCTGCTTCCCACGGAGTGATCAAGGTCGAGGATCTATTGCGCCTTGTGGATTCCCTTGTCTTATCTGCGGCATAGCTAATATTCTGCTTACGATTTCGCCTTGAGCGGATTGGGTGCTCGGGCGGGATCACACACCTAGAATTTCGAAAACGGCTTTCTCAAACATCTGGCCTTCAGCCATGTTTTGGATGGTCCGCCCTTGTAGCGGCTATCGGCACGTTTCGAAATGACGCCATTGGGCCCGATTTTCTCGATGGCGCGAAAGAGCGCCAGCGCGTCGCCCTCAAAATGCTCACTGTATTGGATCTTGCCGACGCCTGGCCCAACCAATTGCCGCAGCGCTTGCTTGCGCTGCAGCAAGGGCAAGGGGGCAAGATTGCGACCGTCGAGATGCAGGATGTCGAACGCGACGAACACCAGCCGGTTCGGCTCGCTCCAGATCGCGGCTTCCAGCTCAGGGGAATCGGGCGCACCCCGCACGCCTGACACAATCACCTCGCCGTCGAGAATCGCGGCCCGACACGGGAGTTCGACCGCCAGCGCGATCGGCCAGTATTTTGTCGTCCAGTCACGACCGTTCTTGCTGTAGAGACGCACGCCGCCCTTATCGATAATGATCTGCGTCCGGTAGCCGTCGAGCTCGGCCTCGTGAACCCACCCCTCATCTTGGGGCGGCTGCTCGACAAGAGTTGGCATCTGCGGCGGAATGAACTCCAGCCGGTCGCCGTCGACGTTGGCACGCTTACCCAACTTACGCCACCACGTTTGACGGACAGCGGTGGCGCGAGCGGCACAGGCGATCCGATGTCCCCCAACTTGGACACCTGCCGCCTGTGCCGAGCCCCCACTAAGCCATCGAGCCCCCACGAAGCCATTTTGCGGCGGAATGAACACCAGCCGGCCGCCCCCCGGCCTTGGCGCGCTAACTCAATTACGCCACCACCTTTGACGGAAGCGGCGGCGGTCGGCACAGGCGGTGCGATATTCCCCCCAACTTGGAAACCTGCCGCCTGTGCCGAGCCCCCCGCTAAAGTCATCGTGAACATCTACGAATAACGTCGCGTTGTCGTTAGCTGCGCATCCAAATACTTATCCGGGCGTACATATCTCGATATCGGCGCAGCATCTCTCGCCCACGGCTGTTGCCATTTGGGTGCCGTCAGCCCACGCAGTCCCTGGCCTGGCAGGAGGATTGCCGCCCGGCACCCAGCAGAACCCGGGGGGCCGCCGATCTCAACCGCCGGCGACGCCCTGATCAGCTTCCAAGCGCCTTGAGCCAACCTTCAAAGGAAGAGGCCTTCTCGTGCTCGCCAAGCGAAACAGAGTGGGCGGGGCGCGGCAATACCATCGTCCTGCGGCCTTCGCGGGGGCTGTAACCGAATTCCTTGCTGAACGCTCGGCTGAAGTTTGCCGCTGAACTGAACCCGAAGGCTTCCGCAATTTCAACAATGCGTCGGTTGTCCGCCGGATCGCTAAGCGCGAGATGGGCAGCCAAGAGTCGGCGACTTTGAATGTAATGGAGAACACCACCGCTCGGTTCGAACAACTGATAGAGGCGAGATCGTGAAACGCCAAGCGCCCGGCACATTGAACCCGGTGTCAGATGAGCCGCGTCCAGATTGTTTTGGACGTATCGACGTGCTCGCTCCATTAGCGCGACACTCGCCAGCTGTTCGGCCGCCGCGGCATGTTCCGCCGGAGGCGCAAGGCAGGCAATGATCATGCTGCGCGTTGCGTGTACGATGCGGGGCAGATCTTCCGCCGTGAGATTGCGCAGTCTTGCTACGATGCTGTTGATGTAGTCGATCAAAAGGTTGGCAAAGTTGCCGGACAGAATTGAGTTGTTGTTTGCGTCGAGGGTCCCCGCCACGTCGGCGAACAAATCACGCGGCAAATAGAGAAAGAGACTTTCGGATTCCGTTGTCCTTCCGCGAAACGGGTAGCCAAGCGATCTGATCTCCAATTTGCCCGGCTGGCCCTCCGCGACGCGGCGATCAACCTCCGTCCAGGTCCGACCAGTATGTGGTAGGGCGACATACCAGTGATCGATCGAACTGGACCGTAGCTTCGCGGCAGACCGCGTGTAACTGTGCGCGGGCGCGCGCTGTTCAACGATCAGCATGCCACCAAGATTCCAGGCCCTGTGGTCGGCGGGAAAGCCGTCGTCCAGCGATTTGTCATCCGGCAGCTTGACCTCAACAAGCGGTGCCACATGCGCTTGCCAGGCGGTGAATTGATCCTCTGGTGCTAGTTTGAGCGTTGAGAAGGACAACGGTTCCAGCACCGGCGCAAGTGGTGGAGCGGCCTCATTGTCAGGTTGAACGTCGCGTGGCCAACGACGTCGCTCGCGCTCCGGCGCTTGTGCTTGCCCAGCATGCGCCTCGTCTTGCCTCTTAGCGTCCACCGCGCGTGGTGCCATATCCGATTCCGGTATGCCCATGCCCTCGCAATCATGTGGTGTATCCTGGGCATCTGGCAAGCCTGTCGACCGCATCGGCGATCACGCCGGATTACAGCAAGAAATGCATCCCGAGATAAGTTTCTGGATGCGAAGATAACGACACTCTTCAAACTGGTGCGTATAGAATCCGACATCGTGAAAGCGATGTTGAGGAGACCACAAAAATGAACGAAAAGATCAGAGGAGAAGCTCGCCGCAAGATAATTCTTGATGGATACGTCAAAAACGAACCATTGAAAGACATTGCGGCAAAGCTCGGATGCTCACTGGCGAGCTTGAAAGTCAGCGCCAGCAAACTTGGCTGCACTAGAACCCCAAAAGAGGCGGCAGATTTTCGGCGCGGCTTTCGCATACCTGAAAACAAGCGGCAAGACTATTATCAGCTGATGATCTCAGGACAATATCGATCTCGCGAATGCGCGGAGATCTTGGGATTATTGGCAACGCAATCATAGTATACTTGGCAATTTTACTAGAATATTGACGACATTTCTCACACAAGCCTCAGTGATAAAAGCCCGCCGCAAAGCATGGGCGGCGGGCCGGAAAGGGTCGCTCAATGCTGCGTCAGCGTTTTAATCGCACCTGTCTTAGCCCTCTCGATCTGGCTGTTTGCGAACGCGTGTTCAATCAGGTCTGCGCGGATGAACAGCTCGATCCTTTGGACCCGGCCGCCGAAATCTTAGCGGTGATGGTTGTGGCCATTTTTCGAAATGCTCACACCAGTGAGCGTGAACTGCTGGAGGCGGTCAGATCCCTCCGGCAAAAGGCCACGGGAGCCGCCCAATAGTACACGACGCTCAACAATGATCAGCCTCGACTGGTCGCCGGCATCGAAACGCGACAGCCGTTTTTGGCTTCGACGCCGTCGATAGGGCGCGCCGGAAACCCTAACTCGTTCGTATTAGCGCTCCCCTAATGTGATCAATTGACAGAGGCGGTCAATCGGCGCGCGATGCCGGCAATGCCGTGTGCGCCCTTGGCACGCCGCAGAGGCCTTCGGTGGACCCACCCAACAAAAAACACCGGGCCGGGCTGGCTCGTGTCTTGTGGAAGCAGGCGCGAGCCAGTTTGGCGCCTGGAAGAAAACGCGCGGCGGTCCGTTGGTTCGAATCCTGCCCGGGAAGCCCAGTCATCAGCGATCCATGCAAGATTTCCGCGCCACCGTCCTTGCGCGCCGATGGCGCCTGCGCGATCTTGCCGACCATTTCGGGGAGGACTCATGCGGAACATCCTGGCATCGGCGCTGCTGCTGGCGGCGGCCCTTTACACGACCACCGCCGGCGCGCTGGACAGTTCCGGCACGCCGGTCGTCGTGACGCCGCTGGCGTCCAAGACGAAGACGGCCTCAGGCCAGCCGATCACGCTGCCGCAGGAGAATGTCGAGGTCCAAGTTTCCGCCTATCAGATCGCGCCGGGCGCGACGCTCCCGGTGCACAAGCACCCCTTCCCGCGCTACGCTTATGTCGAGGCCGGCACACTCAAGGTCACCAATGTCGAGACCGGCGACAGCAACACCTACAAGACCGGCGATTTCATCGTCGAGATGATCGGTGAGTGGCACCAGGCAACCAATATCGGCACCGATCCGGTGAAGCTGCTGGTCATCGACCAGGTGGAACAAGGCGCAAAGAACACGATCTTGAAGCAGTAGCCGGCAGCAACGCCGTTCTGCCAATGGGGCGCTCGCTCCAAGGCGGATGCCCGATATCCATGTCAGCCCCAGGCACCCACCGGCTGCCGGGTCGGCGCGTTCAGGCGGTTGAAGGCATTGATCAGCGCGATCTGGATTACCAGCGCGGCAAGCGCCTTGTCGTCATAGTGGCGGGCGGCCTCGTCCCAGACATCGTCGGGCACCGCATCCGAGCGGTCTGCCAATCGCGTCGCGGCCTCCGCCAATGCAAGAGCGGCCCGTTCAGCGCCGGTGAAATAAGGCGTTTCCCGCCAGGCCGACACGGCAAAGATCCGCTCCTCCTTCTCGCCGGCCTTCTTCAGTTCGCGCGCATGCATGTCGACACAGACGCTGCAGGCGTTGATCTGGCTGGCGCGCAGATGGATGAGCTTGCGCGTGATGTAGGGCACCTCGGCGGCCTCGGTCGACTTGTCGAGTGCCAGCAGCGCCTGCAGGGCTCCTGGAATGAGCATCACCGGATTCTTCAGTCTTGCTTCCATGGCCAATCTCCTTTGGATGTGTTTTCATGAGCCCTGGATGCACTGCGACAGGGATTAGGTCTGGTTTTGCTGTTGTCAGGCTGCGAGCTCGGCTAGCGCAATGCCGGGAATATCAACCTTGCCCAGCCGCGACTTGTTCGAGCCGCTCCAGGATGCGTGGCCAGCCGCCTCCCATGCCTTTGTAGCCAGCCTCGTCTTGCGGCCTGAAACCGGATTGCTCCATCCGCACCCGCGTGGATGGCCCCTCAGGCGTCAGTGACCAGGTCACAATAGTCGTCAAGCCGCTGTCGGACTCGCTTCCGTCGCCCCAGCTGTAGGCGAGCAGATGCGGCGGCTCGACCTTCAGCACCACGCAGTTGACCACGCCTGACCAGCCGGGCACTGGTTTCGCGCGGAAAGTGAAACGGTGGGTTTCAACGGGTTCAAAATCGTTCTCCATCAGCCACTCGGCGACCAGATGCGGAGAGGTCAGTGCGCGCCACACTTTGTCGACCGCGTGCGGAAGGAGCCGTTCGACGAGGATCGATTTGGTCTCAGTAGTCATCGTTCTTTCTGTGATGTCATTCATGCCATCCTCCTTGTCCGGTTTCTCCAACAATGTCTCCAGAGCCGAGACATGACGCTGCCAGGCTGCTGCAGGGGAGTCTCTGGTCTGGCGGAGGCCGAGGAACTTTGCCCACCATTCGCGGGCTCTCCTATCCAGATCAATAACCTACCAGCTATGGGTTTATCTATAACCATAGAGTTATCTATGTCAACGGGCTTTGCGCTGTTTGCACGTGACAAGTGCTCCATGGCCGGATCGACCGTTGCGGCTTTCGCGGCAAGCTGTCCGATGCTAGGGCTGGTCTTCTCTTGGCATGGATGGACACCAGTGACCGACACCCAAAAACCCCTGATCGAACTCTGTGTCGAAGGCATAGACGGGCTGCTCGCCGCGCAAGCCGCCGGTGCCGACCGGGTCGAACTTTGCGCCAGCCTCGTCGAAGGCGGCATCACGCCGAGCCTCGGCACGGTGTGTGCCGCGCTCGAGCGCGCGACCATTCCCTTCCACGTTATCGTGCGTCCGCGCGGCGGCGATTTTCTCTACAGCGAGGCCGAATACCGCTCGATGCTCGCCGATGTCGGCGCCTTGCGCGACCTCGGCGTGGCCGGCGTCGTCGTCGGCTGCCTGACCGCCGACGGCGCCATCGACGAGGCGCGCATGAACGAGCTAGTGCGGGCCGCCGGCCCTCTCAATGTCACCTGCCATCGCGCTTTCGACATGACGCGTGACTCTAGTGAGGCGCTCGAAGCGCTGATCCGCTGCAAGGTCGGGCGCGTGCTGACCAGCGGCCAGCGCGACACGGCGCTGGAGGGCGCCGATCTGCTCGCCCAGCTCGTTCGCCAGGCGGGCGGGCGCATCATCATCCTCGGCTGCGGCGGGCTGGCACCCGATAACATCGGTGAGGTCCTGAGGCGAACCGGGCTGAGCGAAATGCATTTTGCCGCGCTTGCCGACGTTCCGAGCGCCATGCGCTACCGCAACCCGCATGTCGGCATGGGCGGCACCGACCTCGACCGTGAGTATCGCACCACCGTGACGGATGGAGCCCTCGTGGCGGCGACGATCGCGGCTGCGAGGGCGTGATGCCGGAGAAGACGATGTCGAAGGACCGGCTGCCGATCGAACGGATCGCGCCCGCCGACGAGGCCGCGATCCTCGCGCTCAACAACGAGCACGCGACCGAACTGTCCTGGCTGGAGCGGGAACAGCTCTCCTTCCTGCTCAGCGAAGCGTTCTACACGCGCCGCATCGGCGCGCTTGAGGCCTTCATCATGTGCTTCGATCAGGACGCCCGCTACGACAGCCCGAATTTCCTCTGGTTTCGCGAGCGCTATCCGCGCTTCGTCTATGTCGACCGGGTGGTGGTCGCGGCGGAAGCGCGCGGCCGCGGCCATGCCCGCCGCCTCTACGAGGACATGTTCGAGCAGGTCCGCCGCGACGGCCACACCATCGTCACCTGCGAGGTCAACGCCGATCCGCCGAACCCTGCCTCGGACGCCTTCCATGCCGCGCTCGGCTTTGCCGAGGTCGGCGACGCCGTGATCGACGGCGGCAAGAAGTCGGTGCGCTATTACGTCAAGCCGGTCACAGGCTGAGCAGCGCCACTGGCACTGAAGACAAGCTGACGCTAATGTATCCGCTCCGCGGGTTCGGGGGCGAACACATGCCAAGCAATGTCTTCCGCTTCGACGAGAGCTGGGACATCCCGGAAGCGACGCCTCAGGAAGTATGGGACGTGCTTTCCGATGCCGAGTTGCTGCCGCTCTGGTGGGGCGACGTCTACAAGGAGGTCGAGCCGCTCGACAGGAAGGGCAAGGGTGTCGTCGGCTCGCGGGCGAGAGCCAGGGCGCGAGGCGCCCTGCCCTACGAGCTGAACTTCATCATCGAGGCCGCTGAGCTCGAGCCCGCTCGCCTGGTGGTGGTCAAGACTTTCGGCGATTTCGACGGATTGTGGCGGGCCGAACTGTCGCCATCCGGGACCGGCACGCATGTAAATCTCATCTGGCAGGTCACGGTCGAGAGGCCGATCCTCAAATTCTTCGCGCCGCTGCTAAGGCCGGCGTTCGCGTGGAATCACCGCTGGACCACGCCGCGCGGCGAAGCCGGACTTCGGCGCTATCTCGCCGCGCGGAAGAGTGACAAGGTGGCCTGACCCATCCTCACCAATTGCGGTTGAGCCAGCCGCGTGCGGGTTTTTCAACGATGTAGTAGCTCGCAAGCGCGCAGGCAAAGACCGCGGCCAGCATCGGGATCGGCGCGCCGTCGCGGTCATAGACGAATTTGTAGAAGGGCTGCTGCCAGAGATAGAGCGAATAGGACCACAGCCCGAGCATCACCATCGGCCGCGACGACAGCAATCCGGTCAGATAGCCGCCGGCGAAGTCGAGCGTATTGACGGCAAGCGCAAGCAGCGGCACGCCCAGAAGATAGTGCACCGGCGTCGGCACCGTATCGAGGAAAAGCAGGACCGCGCCCGCGGCCGCAGCCAGTGCCACATGCTGATTCCTGAGGAATGCCGGCAGCCGTCCGTCGGCCTTGAGCATGCAGATCGCGGCCGAAAGCAGAATCGAGGCGATATGCACGTCGGTGCGCCAGTAACTGGTCTCGTAGTCCATGCCGAGAACCCAGTATGAGATGGCGCCGTTTGCCATTGCCAGCAATGACAATGCCACAAGCAGCCGCACGACATTGGCGCGCCCTGATACCACCACGCTGATCAGCGCCAGGATGACATAAGAATGCTCCTCGATGGCGAGCGACCAGATATGGTCGAGCGCGCCGGCGCGGTTAACGAGAATGCCGGCATAGTTGTAGGTGAAGGTCAGTGCCGTCAGTGCCGCCTTCCATTTGAAGGCGATGAAGGTGCTGGCAAGGCCCATCATAGCGGCAATCACGAACACCAGCAGCGCAGGATAGATGCGCGAGAAGCGGCGCTTGAAGAATTTCTTCAGCGGAAAGCGTTCGATGAACAGGATCTCCGCCATCAGCCGTCCGCTGAGCACGAAGAAGAACTCGACACCCAGGACGCCGAGATTGATGCCGGGAACCGGAAAGAAGTGGCCGATCAGAACCAGCGCGATCGACAGACCGCGCCAGCCGTCGAGATAGGCCAGCCTTGTCCGTGCCGTGCGGTCGACGGCGGCCCGTGGCAGGACACCGGCCGTCGCGGAGATGTCGGTCATGCCCGTCCCTTCGCAACTCGAAGCCCCGGCACGGCTAGCCGCACCCGGAACCGCTTCGTTTCCCGCCGCATTTATTTTTCAGTGCGGGATAATCTTGTGCAAGTGCGAAGCTGCGAATTCTCAGGCAATTCCTGCCAAGTGGTTGCGAATACAAAAGAAAAAGGGGCCACGGCGGCCCCTTCCTTTCAGCCAAGCTGAGAGCGTTCAGGCGTTGGCCGCGGCAACGGCGCGCTTCGCCATCACAGCGATCAGATTGGCGCGGTAGTCGGCCGAAGCGTGAATGTCGCTCATCAAGCCATTCGCGGGCACTTTGAGGCCATCCAGCGCCGAGGCGTCGAATTTCTTGGCCAGCGCCGCCTCGATTTCCTTGGAGCGGAAGACGCCATCGTCGCCGGCGCCGGTCACGGCGGCCCTCACCCCGTCCTTGCCCTTGGTCACGAACACGCCGACGATCGCATAGCGCGACGCCGGGTTGCGGAATTTCTGGTAGGCCGCCTTGGCCGGCGCGGTGAAGGTGACAGCGGTGATGATCTCGCCCTCCTTCAGCGCCGTCTCGAACAGTCCCTTGAAGAATTTGTCGGCGGCTATCTCGCGCTTGTTGGTGACGATCGTTGCGCCAAGCGCCAAAAGCGCCGCAGGATAGTCGGCCGCCGGATCGTTGTTGGCGATGGAGCCGCCGATCGTGCCCTTGTGACGCACCGCCGGATCGCCGATCAGGGAGGCCATATGGGCGAGCGCCCGGCAGGCCTTTTTCAGCTTCTCGTCGGTGGAGACATCATAATGTGTCGTTGCCGCGCCGATGGTCACCGTCTTGCCCGACACCTTGACGCCCTGCAGCTCCTTCAGCCGCGACACGTCGACCAGATCGGAAGGTGCGGCAAGCCGCGTCTTCATCGCCGGGATCAGCGTCATGCCGCCGGAAAGCAGCTTGGCATCGCCGCCGCTTTTCAACAGCTTGGCGGCATCGGCGACCGAAGTGGCGCGATGGTAGTTGACTGAGTACATTTGTCTTCCTCCCTTCGGGGAAAGAGCGAATAGAGAGTAGCGAATAGGACCTATCCCTTCGCATCGCGCTTTTCCCCTATTCGCTACTCCCTATTCGCAATTCGCTTCTTTTCAGTGCTTCTTGGCATGGATGGCCGACCACACGGTCGACGGCGATGCCGGCATGGCAATGTCGACGACGCCGAGCGCATCGGTGATGGCGTTGATCACCGCCGGCGGCGAGCCGATCGCGCCGGCCTCGCCGCAGCCCTTGATGCCGAGCGGATTGCCCGGGCACGGCGTGTTCGAGGTCGAGACCTTGAACGACGGCAGGTCGTCGGCGCGCGGCATGGTGTAATCCATGTAGCTCGCCGTCAGCAACTGCCCGCTCGCGTCATAATGCGCGCCTTCCAGCAGCGCCTGGCCGACGCCTTGCGCGATGCCGCCATGCACCTGCCCCTCGACGATCATCGGATTGATGATGTTGCCGAAATCGTCCGCCGCAACGAACTGGATGATTTCAGTGAGGCCCGTCTCCGGATCGATCTCGACCTCGCAGATGTAGCAGCCTGCCGGGAAAGTGAAGTTGGACGGATCGTAGAAGGCCGTCTCCTTCAGGCCCGGCTCCATGCCGGCCGGCAAATTGTGGGCGGTATAGGCGGCAAGCGCCACCTGGAACCAGGGCAGGCTCTTGTCGGTGCCGGCGACCTTGACCTCGCCATTCTCGATGACGATGTCGCCTTCATCCGCTTCGAGCAGATGGGCCGCGATCTTCTTGGCCTTGGCCTCGACCTTGTCGAGCGCCTTGACGAGCGCCGACAAGCCGACGGCGCCGGAGCGTGAGCCGTAGGTGCCCATGCCCATCTGCACCTTGTCGGTGTCGCCATGGACGATCGAGACCGAATCGATCGGCACGCCGAAGCGTTGGTTGACCACTTGCGCGAACGTCGTCTCATGACCTTGACCGTGGCTGTGAGAGCCGGTCAGCACCTCGATCGTGCCGACGGCGTTGACGCGCACCTCGGCCGATTCCCAAAGGCCGACGCCGGCGCCGAGCGAGCCGACCGCCGCCGACGGCGCGATGCCGCAGGCCTCAATATAGCAGCTCATGCCGATGCCGCGCAGCTTGCCGCGCTTGGCGGCGTCCGCCTTGCGCTTGGTGAAGCCGGCATAGTCGGCTGCCTTCATCGCCGCGTCGAGCGAAGCGTTATAGTCGCCTGCGTCATAGTTCATGATCACCGGCGTCTGGTGCGGGAAGGACGTGATGAAGTTCTTGCGCCGCAACTCGGCGGGCGTCACGCCGAGCTCGCGCGCGGCCGTCTCCATCGTGCGCTCCAGGAGGTAGGTGGCTTCCGGCCGCCCTGCCCCGCGATAGGCATCGACGGGGGCGGTGTTGGTGTAGACGGTGCGCACATTGGCGTGGATGGCCGGGATGTTGTACTGGCCCGACAGCAGCGTGGCATAGAGGTAGGTCGGCACGCAGGACGAGAACAGCGACATGTAGGCGCCAAGATTGGCTATCGTGTCGACCTTGAGGCCGGTGATCCTGTTGTCCTTGTCGAAGGCCATCTCCACGGTCGAGACATGGTCGCGGCCATGCGCATCGGAGAGGAAGCTCTCTGTGCGGTCGGCCACCCATTTGACGGGCACACCAGTCTTCTTCGACGCCCACAGGCAGACGATCTCTTCCGGATAGATGTAGATCTTGGAACCGAAGCCGCCGCCGACATCGGGTGCGATCACCCTGAGCTTGTTTTCCGGTGCGACATTGTAGAAGGCGCTCATCACCAGCCGCGAGACATGCGGGTTCTGCGACGTCGTCCAGCAGGTATAGTGGTCCTCGGCCTTGTCGTAATGGCCAAGTGCGGCCCGCGGCTCCATGGCGTTCGGCACAAGGCGGTTGTTGACGATCTTCATGCGCGTGACATGCGCCGCCGACTTGATCGCGGCATCGACCGCCTTGCCGTCGCCGATCTCCCAGTCGAAGATCAGGTTGTTCTCGGCCTCCGCATGGATCTGCGGCGCGCCCGGCTGAAGCGCCTTGGTGGCGTCGACCACGGCCTTCAGTTCCTTATAGGTGATATCGACCGCTTCCGCCGCGTCGCGCGCCTGGCCCTTGGTATCTGCAATGACGATGACGACCGCGTCTCCGACATAACGCACCTTGTCGACGGCGAGCGGCGACCAGGCGCCCATCTTCATCGGCGAGCCGTCCTTGGAATGGATCATCCAACCGCAGATCAGGTTGCCGATGCCGTCGGCCTTGAGCTCCTTGCCGGTCAGCACGCCGACGACGCCGGGCATGCCTTGAGCCTTCTTCACATCGATCTTCTTGATCTGCGCATGCGCGTGCGGGCTGCGCACGAACACGGCATGCTTCATGCCGGGAACCACCATGTCGTCGACATAGCGGCCGCCGCCGGTGATGAACCTCTTGTCTTCCTTGCGCGCCACGCGAGCGCCGACACCTTCGATACCCATTAGAAATTCCTCCGGAATTAGGGGAGTAGGGCAGTAGGGGAGTAAGGGAGTAGGGAATTAAGTGCCAAGTGGCTTACTCCCTTACTCCCCTATTCCCTTACTCCCCTATCAAGCAGCTTGCTTCGCCTTGCCCTTCGATCCCTTCGCCATCGCTTGCGATGCGGCGAGGATCGCTTTCACGATGTTGTGGTAGCCGGTGCAGCGGCAGATGTTGCCGTCGAGCTCGGCGCGCACGGTGGCCTCGTCAAGGCCTTCCGGATGGCGCGAGATCATGTCGGTCGCCGTCATGATCATGCCCGGCGTGCAGAAGCCGCACTGCAGCCCGTGATGTTCCTTGAACGCCGCCTGCACCGGATGCAGGTCGGCGCCGCTTGCGAGCCCCTCGATGGTGACGATGGTCGAGCCCGAAGCCTGGGCGGCCAGCATCGAGCAGGATTTCACCGCTCTGCCGTCGACAAGCACGACGCAGGCGCCGCACTGCGAGGTGTCGCAGCCGACATGTGTTCCCGTGAGACCGAGATGTTCGCGTAAGAAATGCACCAGCAGCGTTCGGTCTTCGGCGCTCCCGCTCACCCGCTTCCCATTCACTGTCAACGACACTTCCGACATGCAACCTCCCCTGGGTATAACCTTGGTCCATCGCGTTGCCGATGCCGTGCTTGTGCTTCGGCAGTGCGTTATTTCCACACCGTACAACGGGCAAAACAGCGCTGCCAGCGCTCCTCCCATTGTACTTTCGGACATGGCAAGAGCGCCTGTGCGGCGCAGCAACCGGCCCATTGCCAAAACCGGAATTGAGGGCAAAGATGCCTTAGACGCGCGCGTGCCCGACACGCATATAAAGACACGCAAAGACACGCAAAAACAAGCGTCGGAGGAAAGCAGGAGGAAGGCAGCTGGCCAATTCCAGCACGCGCTACGCATGCGGCCTCTCGGCGCTCACCACCGATGAGCCCGACCCAGATGCCTTTGCCCAGGCCATCGCGGCCGAAGCCGCGGCCGTCGACGCCGGCTTTGCGTTGCTGTTCTTCTCCCAAAGCCTCGTCGACGCTTCGGCACTGGCGCATGCGCTGCAGCGGCATGCGCCTTCGCTTGCCTATGCCGGCTGCTCGACCGCAGGCGAGATCACGCCGCAAGGGCTCGAGGAAGGCCATGTCCTCGCGCTGCTTTTGCCAAACGCATCGTTTTCGACCGCCAGCACCATGGTCGAGAACCTCTCCTCCTCCGGAATGGACAGGATCACCGGCGAGGTCGCCTCGCTGAGGCGCCTGCTGCGCGGCCGCGCCGGCGATGAGCGGGCGAAGAGCGTGTTCGCGCTCTGCTTCATCGATGGGCTGTCCTATGCCGAGGAAGCGGTCACCTCGGCTATCCACTGGGGGCTGGATGACATTCCGCTGATTGGCGGCTCGGCGGGCGACGACCTGAAATTCGAAACGACAAGGCTGATCTCGAACGGCAAGGTCGCTTCCGACAGCGCCATCGTCGTGCTGATCGCGACCGAGATCCCCTTCCATGTCTTCAAGACCGACAATTTCATTCCCACCGACGAGAAGCTGGTGGTGACGGCGTCCGATCCCAACCATCGGATCGTGCGCGAATTCAACGCCACCAACGCCGCGGAGGAATACGCCGCCGCCGTCGGCATGGTGCCGCAGGCGCTGACACCGCTGAGCTTCGCATCCCACCCTGTCGTGGTGAAGGTTGGTGGCGAATATTATTGCCGCTCGATCCAGCGCATGCATGCCGACGGCTCGCTGTCCTTCTTCTGCGCCATCGACGACGGCGTCGTTTTGTCCATCGCTCAGCCCAAGAACTTGGTCGAGGCTACGCGTGCCGCCCTGCTGGATGTCGAGCGCAAGCTCGGCGGTATCGACATGGTGCTCGGCTTCGACTGCGTGCTGCGCCGGCTCGACGCGCGCAACCGCCAGGTCTTCCGCGACATTTCCGAGCTTTACCGGACCAGCAACGTCATCGGTTTCGGCACCTATGGCGAGCAGTACCGCTCGATGCATCTCAACCAGACCTTCACCGGCATCGCCTTCGGTGAGCGTCGAGCGGCCGAGTGAACTGCCATGCCGCTTCGTGATATCGACGACATCGAGAAGCTGAAGAAGATCAACGCCGCTCTCGTCAGCCGCGTCGAACGCTCGATGGACCAGCAGGTCAACGCCTTCTCTTTGTTCCAGACCGCGATCTCGCTGGAGAACCAGGTGCGCACCCGCACCGAGGAGTTGCATACGACACTGCGCCGTCTCGAGCGGTCGAACATCGAACTCAGCGCGGCAAAGGAAAACGCCGAGCTGGCGAATCTTTCCAAGACCAGGTTCCTCGCCGCCGCCAGCCACGACGTGCTGCAGCCGCTCAACGCCGCGCACCTGTCGGTCTCGGCGCTCGCCGAAGTGCAGACCAGCGAGGAAGGCAAGAAGCTGGTCCGGCAGGTCGAGCGCTCGCTGGAGACGATGGAAGATCTGCTGCGCACGCTGCTCGACATCTCCAAGCTCGACGCCGGCGTGGTGCAGCCGGAAATCGGCGATGTCAGCCTGGAGGCGCTGTTTTCCTCATTGCGCTCGGATTTCCTGCCTGAGGCGCAGAAGAAGGGTCTGTCGCTGAAATTCCGACCGGTCAATGTCGTCGTGCGCTCCGATCGCACGCTGCTGCGCCGCATCCTGCAGAACATCCTGTCCAACGCGCTGCGCTACACCCGCTCCGGCGGCGTTCTGGTCGGCACCAGGCATAGGGGCGACACCATCCGCATCGATGTCGCCGACACCGGCTGCGGCATCCCCGACGACCAGCGCGAGGCGGTTTTCGAGGAGTTCCATCGCGGCATCTCGGCCCTTGTCGACGGAGGGCTGGCCGGCGGACTGGGCCTCGGCCTGGCGATCGTGCGCCGCATGGCGGCGGCACTCGGCCACCCCGTCACCTTCTCCTCGAAGGTCGGGCGCGGCACCATCTTCCATATCGACGTGCCGATTGGCATCGGCGCCGCTGCCGAGCCGGCCGCAAGCGCCGCCGAAATGGAGCGGCCGCGCGGCTACGGCCTCTTCGGCACCAAGGTGCTGCTGGTCGAGAACGACGCCGACGTGCTGAGCGCCATGACCTCGCTGCTCGAGCGCTGGCAGTGCCTGGTACGCGCCGCCACCTCGACCGACGACGCTCTCGACCTGATCAGCGACACCGACTGGGTACCCGACATCGTCATCGCCGACCAGCATCTCGACGGCGGCGACCTCGGCACCGCAACGATAGCCGAAGTCCGTGAGTATCTCGGCCGGCCCGTGCCTGCCCTGATCGTCACCGCCGACGGCTCCGAGCTCGTCGCCAAAGCCGCCCGCGCCGCCGGCATCGAGCTGATGCGCAAGCCGCTAAAGCCTGCGCAACTGCGGGCGCTGTTGGCGCATTTGCTGGCTTAGAACTCAAAACCCCGTCTGATCCCTGAACAGCTCCGCATTGTCCAGCTTCGAGACCTCGATCACCGCCTGGGTGCGGCTGTAGACGTTGAGCTTGCGCAGGATTTCCGAGACATGCGCCTTGACGGTGGTCTCGCCCACCTGCAGTTCATAGGCTATCTGCTTGTTCAGCATGCCCTGGCGCAGCATCTGCAAGACCCTCAGTTGCTGCGGCGTCAGTGTGGCCAGACGCTGCACCATGTCGGCGCGGTCGGTGCTGTCGGGGTCCGACGGCTGGCCTTCGTAATTTTCCGGCACGTAGACCGCGCCGTCCATCACCGAGCGGATCGCGGCGGCGAGGTCGCCTTTCCTTGCCGATTTCGGGATGAAGCCGGCGGCGCCGTAGGACAGTGCCTCGGAGATGATCTTGGGTTCCTCATAGCCCGAGACGATCACCACCGGCAGGCGCGGATAACGGGTCCTGAGCTGCAGCAGCCCTTCGAAACCGTGCACATCGGGCATGCTGAGATCGAGCAGGGCGAGGTCGAACGGTTTTGCATCGGCCAGAAGATCGATCGCTTCCGCGATCGAGCGCGCCTCGACGGTGTCGACATCCGGGTAGGCCATCTGCACGGCGCTGTGCAGCGCCTCGCGAAACAGCGGGTGATCGTCGATGATCAGGAAGCGGGCGCGATCGCTGACGGCGGTCATTGCATAAGTTCGGGCATCGGTTCGGTTTCGTCGGGCACAGGATAGTCCCGTGACCATGGCTAGATTATTGCCAAATAGTACATCGCCTGAAAGTCGCGTTGTCGGCAAAACGACAGGGCCAATAGTTTCCAAGGCTTAATACCTTGCCCGCCTGATCAAATCGGCCGAAGGTACGGACGGATTCATGACAACGCAGAGAATGCCGATGACCGACTTCGTCCTCCCGCCGCCAGCAATCGCATCGGTTGCCGTCGCCGGCGCGGCGGAGCGGTTTGCCGTGCGCCGCATCTTCTGCGTCGGCCGCAACTACGCAGCGCACGCGCGCGAGCTCGGCAATGACGAGCGTGACCCGCCCTTCTTCTTCACCAAGCCGGCCGATGCGGTGGTCGACAGCGGCGCCGAGATCCCCTACCCGCCTTTGACCGCCAATCTCCACCACGAGATCGAGCTGGTGGTGGCGATCGGCAGGGCCGGTTTTCGCATCCCTCGCGCAGACGCCCTTGCCCATGTCTGGGGCTACAGCGTCGGCGTCGACTTGACCCGCCGCGACCTGCAGGACCAGGCCAAGAAGGAGGCCCGCCCCTGGGACTGGTCGAAGGCTTTCGACCGTTCCGCGCCCTGCGGTCCGCTGGTGCCGGTCGCGAAGTCAGGTCATCCCGAAAAGGGCCGCATCTGGCTCGCGGTCAATGGAGAGGTCAGGCAGGACGGCGACCTCGCCGAGCTGATCTGGCCGGTTGCCGATGTCGTCTCGATCTGCAGCGAGGCGGTCGAGCTCCGGCCCGGCGACCTGATCTTCACCGGCACGCCGGCCGGCGTGGGCGCCGTCCAACCAGGCGACAGGATTACCGGCGGTGTCGATGGCATCGGCACCGTCGAGGTGACCATCGGGCAGCCGAAGCGATGAGCAACCTCGTCCTCCACAACTACTATCGCTCCTCCACCTCCTACCGGGTGCGGATCGCGCTGGAGATGAAGGGGTTGAGCTACACCTATGTGCCGCATCACCTGCGCCATGGCGAGCATCTCGAGCCCGCCTATCTCGCGGTCAATCCGCAAGGGCTGGTGCCGGCGCTGGTGCTCGACGACGGCACGCTTTTGACCCAGTCGCTGGCGATCATCGAATATCTCGACGAGACCGTGCCGGAGCCGCCGCTGCTGCCGAAGGATGCGCTGGGTCGCGCCCGCGTCAGGATGCTGGCGCAGATGATTGCCTGCGACATCCATCCGGTGAACAATTTGCGCGTGCTCACCTCGCTGCGAACTTTGTTCGGCGCCGGCGACGAGGATGTCGTCAACTGGTTCCGGCACTGGGTGAACGAAGGCTTCCAGCCGCTTGAAAAGCTTCTGGCTTCGTCGCCTGGGACCGGCACATTCTGCCATGGCGACACGCCCGGCCTGGCCGACATCTGCCTCGCCGCCCAGGTCACCAACAACGCCCGCTTCGGCGTCGACATGGCGCCCTACCCGGAGATCTCGCGCATCCACGCCGCCTGCATGGCGCTGCCGGCGTTTCAGAGGGCGGCACCGCAGAACCAGATCGATGCCGAATAGAAAAGCCACAGACCCGGACGAAGCCAAGACGCTCGCCGACATCGAAGAGTATGGCTGCCACGTCCTTTATGTGTTGGAGGAGGACGAGCATCCGCCATTCGCTTACGCAGTGGGGATAGAGCACAATTTCAAGGTACCTGAGTTGGTGGTCATCGGATTGAAGCCGGAGCTTTCGCAGACGATCATCAATGAGTATTGCCGACGGGTGCGGAGCGGCGAAAGCTTCAGCGTCGGAGAGCGAGCGTCCGGTTTCCTGGGCGGTGGCTTCGACTGCCAATTCGGCGCCGTCCATCGGGATCACTATCCCGAATATTTCGGTTGGGACATATGGTTCTACTACGGTCCGGATTTTCGGGTTATGCAACTCGTGTTTCCGACAACCTCCGGCATTTGGCCTTGGGATGCCGAAGCCGATGAGTGGTTTCGTAGGCGGCAACCGCTGCTCGACCAACCACCATCGCCAACTTAGCTTCGGACCATTCAAACCCGCACTGCCCTTTGAACCGAAATATGAAAGCACTTCCATGAAAGCTGTCGTCTTCGAGAAATTCGGCGAGGCGCCGACGATCCAGACCGTGCCCGATCCGAAGCCGGCGGCGGACGGCGTCGTCATCAAGGTCGAGGCGACCGGCCTTTGCCGCAGCGATTGGCATGGCTGGATGGGCCATGATGACGGCATCACGCTGCCGCATGTCCCCGGCCACGAGCTGGCGGGCGTCGTCGTCGCCGCCGGCAAGCAGGTGAGCCGCTGGAAGGCCGGCGACCGCGTCACCGTGCCCTTCGCCGTCGGCTGCGGCCGCTGCTTCGAATGCAACTCCGGCAATCATCAGGTCTGCGAGCATCAGACCCAGCCGGGCTTCACCGGCTGGGGTTCCTTCGCCGAATATGTCGGCATCGAGCATGCCGATACCAATCTCGTGCGCCTGCCCGACGGGATGGAATTCGCCACCGCCGCCAGCCTCGGCTGCCGTTTCGTCACCTCGTTCCGCGCCATCGTCGACCAGGGCCGGGTGACGCCGGGCGAATGGGTGGCGGTGCATGGCTGCGGCGGCGTCGGCCTGTCGGCGATCATGATCGCCAGCGCCATGGGCGCCAATGTCATCGCCGTCGACCTGACCGACGAGAAGCTGGAATTTGCGAAAAAGATCGGCGCGGTAGCGACGATCAACGCCTCGACGACGCCGAACGTGGTCAAGGCGGTCAAGCAGATTACCAATGGCGGCGCGCATATGTCGATGGACGCGCTCGGCCATCCGACGACATGCTTCAACTCGATCGCCAACCTACGCCGGCGCGGCCGCCACGTTCAGGTCGGGCTGATGCTGGGCGAGCATGCCCGCCCGCAGCTGCCGATGGACAAGGTCATCGCCTTCGAGCTCGAAATCCTCGGCAGCCACGGCATGCAGGCCTACCGCTATTCCGCGATGATGGAGATGATCCGCACCGGCAAGCTGAAGCCAGAGCTCCTGGTCGGCAAAAGGATCAGCCTCGAGGAGGCGCCTGTCGCGCTGATGGCGATGGGCGGTTTCGAAGGCGTCGGCATCGGCGTGGTGACGAAGTTCTGAGTAGGAAGTCTACCTAGCGAACTTCTTCGCCCCGAACACGCAGGCCACGACGCCCAGCGTGACGCCCACCATCAGCAGGCTGACCCGCTCGTGCAGCAGGCTCGCCGCCAGCGCCAGGCCGAAGAAGGGCTGCAGCAGTTGCAATTGCCCGACGGCGGCGATGCCGCCTTGCGCCAGGCCGCGGTACCAGAACACGAAGCCGATCAGCATGCTGAACAGCGAGACATAGGCGAGGCCGATCCATGCGCCGGGGCCGACGCTGGCGAAGGATGGCGGCAGCGTCGCAAAACTCAGCGCCAGCATGACCGGCAGCGACAGCGCCAGCGCCCAGCAGATCACCTGCCAGCCACCGAGCTTGCGCGACAGCGCCGCACCCTCGGCGTAGCCCAGCCCGCAGGCGATAATCGCAGCCAGCATCAAGCCGTCGCCGACCGGCGATGCGGTCACGCCTTGCGTCAGAGCAAAACCCGCGACGAGCGCGCTGCCCAGGCATGAAAACAGCCAGAAGGCGGGGGGCGGACGATCGCCGCCGCGCAGCACGCCGAAGATGGCAGTCGCCAGCGGCAGCAGGCCGACGAAGATGATGGAATGCGCCGCGGTGACGTGTTTCAACGCCAGCGCCGTCAGCAGGGGAAAGCCGACCACGACGCCCAGCGCGACGACGACGAGCGAAACCAGGTCCCCGGGACCCGGGCGCTTCTCGCGGAACAGGAACAGCATCGCAAAGCCGAGCAGTCCGGCAATCGCCGCCCGGGCCGACGTCAGGAAGGTCGGGTCGAAATCCACCACCGCCACGCGCGTCGCCGGCAGCGAGCCGCTGAAGATCAGCACGCCGATGAAGCCGTTCAGCCAGCCGTTGAAACTCTTGTCCATCATCCGCTCCGTTTGCGCTTCCGTACCGGTGCGGCGCATGGCATTGCCAGAGACAGTGGAGTACAATTCCGCAAAACTGTAATGGCCTTCAGGGAAGTACAGATGGACACACCCGACCCGAATGCAGGCGGCGGAACGCTCGTCGAAACCGTCATGGCGGCCATCCGGCAGCGAATCGCCGCGCGCATCCTGACGCCCGGCGCGCGCCTGCCGTCTATCCGCGCCTTCGCCGGCACGATGCAGGTGTCGAAGTCGACCGTGGTCGAGGCTTATGAGCGGCTCGCCGCCGAAGGCACGATCCGCTCGCGGCCCGGTTCCGGCTTCTATGCCGCCGGACCGCTGGCGCCGCTGTCGCTGGCCGAGATCGGCCCGCGACTCGACCGCGCCGTCGATCCGCTCTGGGTCTCGCGCCAGGCGCTGGAGGCGGGCGGCGACATGCTGAAACCCGGCTGCGGCTGGCTGCCGGCCTCCTGGATGCCGCAGGCGGCCTTGCGCCGCGCCTTGCGGGGAGCAGCAAGAACTGACGATGCGACGCTTGCCGACTACGGCACGCCGCTCGGGCTGCCGGCGCTGCGGCAGGTGCTTGCCCGCCGCCTGTCGGCGCACGGCGTCGAGGCTTCACCCGACCAGATCATGCTCACCGAATCCGGAACGCAGGCCATCGACCTTTTATGTCGCTTCCTGCTCGAGCCCGGCGATACCGTCCTGGTCGACGACCCCTGCTACTTCAACTTCCATGCGCTGCTGCGCGCCCATCGGGCGAAGGTCGTCGGTGTCCCTATGACGCCGTCGGGCCCCGATATCGATCTGTTTGCGCAGGCGCTCGCCGAGCATCGGCCACGCCTCTACATCACCAACTCGGCGCTCCACAACCCGACCGGCGCGGTACTCTCGCCAGTCGTGGCGCATCGGCTGTTAAAGCTCGCCGATCAATCGGATCTCGCCATTGTCGAGGACGATATCTTCGCCGATTTCGAGCACACGCCGGCACCGCGACTGGCGGCCTTCGATGGCCGCGGCCGCGTCGTCCAGATCGGCTCCTTCTCCAAGACGCTATCGGCCTCAGTGCGCTGCGGCTTCATCGCGGCGCCGCGCGACTGGACGGATGGGCTGACCGATCTCAAGATTGCCACGACTTTCGGCGGCGGACGCTTGTCTTCGGAACTTGTGTTGACGCTTTTGAAGGACGGCAGCTACCGCAAGCATGTCGAGCAGTTGCGCGCCCGCCTGTCGCGCGCCATGGCCGAGACCGCGGGCAGGCTGAAGGCAACGGGCATCATGCCCTGGATCGATCAGCCGGCCGGCATGTTCCTGTGGTGCCGCCTGCCCGACGGTATCGACGCCGCCGATGTCGCCCGCCATGCGCTGGCGGACAATGTCGTGTTGGCTCCCGGTAATGCCTTCAGCCTGTCGCATAGCGCCGGCCGTTTCATGCGCTTCAACGTCGCCCAATGCGCCGACGAGCGCATCTTCAGGGTGCTTGAGAGAGCAATGGGGGCGTCGCGCCGCAAAGGTGCGTCGCAGGCCGGCCTTAGCTGAATATCGGCGGACCCTAAGCGCCTGCCCGCTTGCGGCGCTCGTACATCATCACCAGCGTCTCGGCGGTCAGCGCTGGCTTCTGCTCGCCTTCGATCTCTACGGTGTTCGCCGCCTTCATCAGATACTGGCCGGGGCCGCGATCCTCCATGGAAAGCAGCGTCGTGCGCAGCCTGATGCGCGCGCCGGATTTCACCGGCGCCAGGAAGCGCACCTTGTCGAAGCCATAATTGAAGGCGGCCTGCGTGTTTTCCGGCACGATGCCCATCTCCAGCGCCAGCGCGCCGATGATCGACAGCGTGAGATACCCGTGCGCGATCGTGGTGCGGAACGGGCTCTGCCGTTTGGCGCGCTCGGGATCGACATGGATCCATTGATGGTCGCCCGTGCATTCGGCGAACTGGTCGATGCGCTGCTGGTCGACCGTCGTCCAATCCGACACACCGACCTCCTGGCCGGCCATTGTGCGCAACTGTTCGAAGGTCGGCGGCGTTCTCGGCCGATTTTCCGTCATTCCAGCTTTCCCGGTGGCTTCTGCCAATCTCCCGACCATGAACCGGCGGCCCCTGTCAATTCGCGGCCCCGCGATTTCACTCGTAGGGTTGACGGTTTTGCGGTGAACTGAGAACGCGCAGCCACACGAACCGGTTGCTCAGGAGCGCGAACCCGATCCGGAAAAACCGAATAGCTACGCCGGCTCGTTCACTTTCCGTCGTAGCCGGCGCGGATTTCCGCCATCGCGTCCTTGATCCTGTCGCGCAGGATTTCCATCGATTCGGTGCCGGACTTCCTGACGATCTCCGCCACCTCGCCGGCATTCTTCAGCGTTGTCTCGAAGGATTTCCGGGCGAATTCCACCTGCTTCGTCATCATCTCCTGCGGATTGCCCGGAGCCTGGTAGCTCTGCGCCATTCGGGTGATTTCGCCCAGCGCCTCCTGCACCATCTCGTGCTGCCTCGACAGAACCGAGGACGCGCCGGCTGCACTTGTCCTGGCCGACTTTTCGAGCGCCTCGAGATTCTTGCGGTGATGATCAAGGATCGCCTGGACATCGACCTTCGGCAGCTTCAGGTCGCGGCCGAACCTGTTGAACATGTCCAGGAAAGAGTCGGATTCCGGTCGTCTTGCCATGTCATTGCCTCCCGATCTGCCGCGTCTGCGGCACCCTCAAGGGAGAATAGTGCGCGCCCGGCCCGC
Source organism: Mesorhizobium album (assembly GCF_033977205.1). Lineage (NCBI taxonomy): Bacteria > Pseudomonadati > Pseudomonadota > Alphaproteobacteria > Hyphomicrobiales > Phyllobacteriaceae > Mesorhizobium > Mesorhizobium album. The sequence continues at coordinate 89,785 of NZ_JAVIIW010000005.1, forward strand.
GTCAATTGAGGAGAAACAGTCGTTCCGCCATGTAGAGCACCAGACCGGCCAGGCCGCCGATCACCATGCCGTTGAAGCGGATATACTGCAGGTCCTTGCCGATGTTTACCTCGATCAGCCGCGTCAGCTGCGCAAGGTCCCAACGCTTGACCTGGTCGGCGATGAATTTGGACACGCCGCTCTTCTGGCTCTCGACGAAGGAGGCGAGTGCCATGACGAACCCCTTGTTCATGTCGGCCCTGACCTGCGCATCGCTGGCCAGATCCCGGCCAACCGCGACGAACATGTTGGCAAGGTGCTCGCGGATCATCGAATTGGGCGCGCCGGCGTCCTGCTCGATGAACAGGCGCAGGCTTGCCCATGTGTCGCCGGCCAGCGCCCTGATTTCTGGACGGCCAAGGAAATCGCGCTTCAGCTTTTCGGCGCGTCTTGCATATTGCTTGGAGGTCCGCAGCCTCTCGATAAATGCCAGCGCGAAACGGTCGAATTCGGCGCGCATCGGGTGGTCGGGGTCGGCCCGCACCTCCTCCAGCAGCGATCCGGCGGAAGCGACGATCTTCTTCAACAGATAGGCGTCGGCGCGGAAGAGGTTGAACAGCGAGGGCAATTCCTCGCGAATCTTCTCGCGCATCGTCGCCAGCGCCTTCTCGTCGTTCAGAAAACGCCCGACCACCCTGATGAACTCGTCGAACAGTCTTTGATGGCGGCGATCGTCGGTCAGCGCCGACAAAAGCTCCGCTGCAAGCGGCGCCAGCGGCACCTTCTCGATCTGCTCCAGCATGCGGCTGGTGACGAAGTCGCGCAGCCCGGACTGCTCCACGGCGGTGAGTGTCTGCGGCACCAGCCGGGCGACGAATCGCGACAGCCCGGCGGCGCGTTCTGCATCGACCAGCCAGTCGGCGACCAAAGCGGCAAAGTCGACCTCGGCGAGCTTTTCCCGCACCGGCTCCGGCGCCAGGAAATTGGCCTCGATGAAGCGACCGAGATTGTCCGCTATGCGGTGCTGGTTCTCAGGGATGATGGCTGTGTGCGGGATCGGCAGGCCGAGCGGCCGCCTGAACAGCGCAACGACGGCATACCAGTCGGCAAGGCCGCCGATGGTCGCCGCCTCGGCAAAGGCTGCGACGAAGCCGAGCCACGGATAAGCACCTTCAAAGGATTTGGCGAGCGCGAAGACAAGGATGCACAGGGCGAGCGCAGCGGCCGCGATCCACTTGGTTCGCCGCAGTGCCGAGAGCTTTGCCTGCGCATCGGGTCGAATCGGACCGGCGCGAGGGCTTGAGCTGATTGTGACATGGAAAGGCCGGTTTCCTGGTTGCACCCGGAACTTATCTAGTGCCTGCCCCGGCGAAACGCTCGCTCAAAGCTCACCGGGCCGCGCTCGCTCGGACAGGCACAAAAAGTTGACACGATTATTCAGCTATGTAGCGGTCCAGTCTGGAATTGTTCCAAACTATGGGCCATATTCGGCCCAAGCTAATGTTTTCGCGAGGATACCATGCGGCTCACGCGCCAGACCAACTACGCGATGCGCATTCTGATGTATTGCGCGGCGAACACCGACAGGCTGAGCCGAATCCCTGAGATCGCCACCGCCTATTCGGTTTCGGAGCTGTTCCTGTTCAAGATCCTGCAGCCGCTGGTGGAGGCGGGGCTGGTCGAGACCGTACGCGGCCGCAACGGCGGCGTGAGGCTCGGTCGTCCGGCCGAGCAGATCAGCCTGTTCGACGTCGTGCGCGTCACCGAAGAGAGCTTCGCCATGGCCGAATGCTTCGAGAATGACGCCGCCGAATGCCCGCTGATCGACAGCTGTGCCCTGAATTCGGCGCTGCGCGAAGCGCTCAACGCCTTCTTCGCTGTGCTATCCCGCTACACCATCGCCGATCTCATCGCCGCGCGCCCGAACGTACGCCACCTGCTCGGCATCGACCTCCTGGAGCAGCGCGCTCCGGCAGCCTAAACTAAGCCGCGGATTGCGGCAGCACGAACGGCACACTCGGCGCGGGCAGCGCGCCGACCCTGAGCCGGCAGTCGAATACCCTTTCGATCAGCTCGTCATTGAGCACATCCTGCGGCGAACCGGCAGCCGCTACTTGGCCGCCATGCAGCACGAAAACGCGGTCGGCATACATGGCCGTCAGGTTGAGGTCGTGCAGGATCGCAACGACACCGCCGCCGCGCCGGGCGAAGTCGCGCGCGATGTTCATGATGATGAGCTGGTGCTTGACGTCGAGGCTGGAGACCGGCTCGTCGAGGAAAAGATAGCGCGGCCTGCCCTCCAGCACCGGCGCCCAGACCTGGCACAGCACCCGCGCCAGTTGCACGCGCTGCTGCTCGCCACCGGAAAGCTCCTGATAGAAGCGGCGGGCAAAGCCCTTGAGATCGACGCGCGCCAGCGCCCGCTCAGGCAGGCGCGCATCCTCGCCGGGCACCACACCGGAACGGCCGCCGATAAGCCCGAGGCGAACGATCTCGCACACCGTGAAGGGGAAGGACAACGAGGTCGACTGCGGCAGCACCGCGCGAAGCGTCGCCGCCTCCACCGGCTTCATGGAGGACAGATCGCGACCGTTGAGCGTGACGGTGCCGGTATAGAAAAGCTCGCCCGTCAGCGCCCTGAGCAGGGTCGTCTTGCCTGAGCCGTTCGGCCCGACGATTGCCGTCACCTCGCCCGGCCGCGCCGCGAAATAGACATGCGATACGATGCGCTTGTTGCCGATCGCCACGGAGACGTCGTGTGCTTCGATCATCGGCGGCTCACAGATCGACGATGCCGCGCTTGCGCAGCAGTATCCACAGGAAGAAGGGCGCACCGGCGACCGCGGTGACGATGCCGATCGGCAGCTCAGCCGGAGCCACGATAGTGCGGGCGACGGCGTCAGCGAGCAGAAGCAGCGAGGCACCGAGCAGCGCCGAGGCCGGCAAAAGGTAGCGATTGTCCGGACCGATCGCGAGACGCAACAGATGCGGCACCACGATGCCGATGAAGCCGATGCCGCCGCTCACGGCAACCGACGCGCCGACCGCCGCCGAAACACCGATGATGGCCGTGTATTTCAACCGCTGCAGCGGAATGCCGAGATGGCCGGCGGTCGCTTCCCCGAGCGCCAGCGCGTTGAGCCCGCGCGACAGGAAGGGCATGGTTGCCAGCGCCGGCACGATCACCGGCCCGACGGTACCGATCTTCGGCCAGGTCGCGCCGGCGAGCGAGCCGAGCTGCCAGAAGGTCAAATCGCGCAATTGCCGGTCGTCGGCCATGAAGATCAGGATGCCGGTAAGCGCCATGGCAAGGGCGGCGATCGCCAGCCCGGCGAGCAGCATCGTAGCAACCGATGTCCGGCCGTGCCGCGTCGCGATCGCATAAAGCAGCGACGTCACAGCCAGGCCGCCGAAGAAGGCCGCCAGCGGCAAGGCGAGCGTGCCGAGGGCGAGCGTGACAGGCGCAAGCCAGGTCGTGCCGAGCACGATGATCGCCACCGCGCCCAGGCTCGATCCGGCCGAGACGCCGATCAGGCCCGGATCGGCAAGCGGATTGCGGAACAGGCCCTGCATCACCGCGCCGGAAACCGCGAGCGTGGCGCCGATCAGCACGCCGAGCAGGACGCGCGGCATGCGGATGTCGTAGACGATCAGCTGGTCGCGAGCGGCGAGCGCCGCATCGACAGGCACGGCTCCGGTGAGCCAGACGCGGATGACGCGGACGGCGGACGCGTCGGAAGCGCCGGACGTCAGAGACAGGAATACGGACAGCGCCAGCGCGAGCGACAAAAGCAGGATGACGGTCCTGGCCCGTGCCGAGCGGTCGCCATCGGCTGCCATCGCCCTCACCTCCTGGCCGGCAATCGACTGTTCGGCCATGGCCGCTCAGTCCGCGACCTGGTTGCCATAGAGCAAGACGGCGAGATCGTGGATAGCCTCGGCCGTACGCGGCCCGAAGCCCAGCAGATAGCCGCCATCCATGCTGATCACCTTGCGGGCGGCGCCCGCCCGCGTCGAGGCGATCGAGGGATTGGCCAACAGCTCATCCTCGGAGATCGGCGGCCCGGCGTTCTTCATCGTCAGGATCGCATCCGGCCTGGCGGTGACGATCGCCTCGTCGGACATCTGCTTGTAGCCAGAGAAGCCCTCGACCGCGTTGACTGCGCCGGCGAGTTTGATGATGCCGTCGCCCGCTGTGTCGCTGCCCGCGGCCAGGATCTTGCCGCCCTGCGTCGACAGCACGACCAGGATGCGCTTGCGCTCCTTGATCGAGGCCGTCTGCTTTTCGGCCGACTTCAGCTTCGCATCCATCTCGGCAACAAGCTTCTCAGCCTTGGCGTCGACGCCCAGCGCCTTGCCGACGATGCGGATCTTTTCGAGGATGCCTTCATGGCTGTAGTGCTCCGGCACTTCGATGAAGGACACGCTCGATTTCTTCAGCACGTCGACCGCTTCCTTTGAGCCGCTGCCATGAAGGGCGAGAATCCCCGACGGATTGACCGAGAGCACGCCCTCCGGCGACAGCGCGCGCATATAACCGACATTGGGTAGCTTGAGCGCCGCTTGCGGGAAAGAGCTGGTCGAATCGCGGGCAACGACATGGCTCTCTTCGCCAAGCGCGAAGATAATCTCGGTGATGGAACCGCCGATGGAGGCAATCCGCGACGTATCGGAGAAGACGGCCGCACTCTCGCTGGCTCCCACAGGCAGAGCAGTAAAAGCGAGCAGAGCGCCGAGCACTGGCGCAAGCGCCGAGCCGATATTGAAAACAACACGCATTGGGTCCTGCCTCATGCCGCAGTCGGGCTAGGAATGCGGGGCAGGTTCTCCGCAAGGAAACGCCAATCTTCGCGCTCGCCCTCGCCTTCACGGCGCTTGCCGAAGAACTGGATGATCATACCGCCCTTGGCGTCGTAGGCCTCGAGCGAGGTGACATGGCCATCCTTGGTCGGCTTGCGCACCGCCCAGACTTCGTGAATCTGATCGGTCCTGAGATGCAGGTGGAATGTCTCGTCAAGCACGTTGATCCACGGTCCCATCGGCTTTACCGACTTGATCGGGCCGGAATGGATCTGGATGCAGCCGCGGTTTCCGACGAAGCACATGATCGGCATCTCGCCTTCGGCGGCGTGGTGGAGCATGGCGCTGACGGCATCATTGTCGAGCAGCCAGGCGTAGTCCTGGCCAACCATGCGCACCGCCTCGCGGCGGCTGAGCTTCAGCGTTTTCAGCATGCCGAAGAACTGATGCACGTCGGTCAGCCGGCTCCAGCGGTCGCGCAGATCGTCGCTGGCAACCGAGCCTTGGGCCTCCGCTGCGCTTTCCGGCGCTCTTGAGGCGATCGCAACGTCCGGTTCCTGGTTCGACGATTCGAGGCTCGCCACCAGCTTCTGGTAAGCGTAGAGGTTGGACGCAGGCCTCAGATGCACCTTGTGCACCGCCTCGCCCGATGCATCGAAGAACTGCAGGCTGCGGCGGATCTCGCCGCCATCGCGCTTTTCGACGGCGAAGCCATGCGCCCACACCTTCGGGAAGATGCGCAGGTCGATGTTGTCGCCGAGCACCATGGCATTGTGGTTGCCGGTAACGACCTTGTCGTAGACGCCGATCTTCTCGTGCACGGCGCTTCCGTTGCGGGTCAGCGCCATCACCTCGCCAACCGCTTCGAGGCCGGTCAGCAGATCGTTGACGCGCGGCTCGACGCGCACGGCGCCAAAGCCGCAATGCGCCGCGACCAGTTCCGCTTCCGAAATGCCGAGCTGGGCCGCGAGATCGCGCTCGCGCATGGTCGGATTGCCTTCCCGCGCCCGCCGGATCTCGTCCGGCGACAGCTTCACGCGCTGGTCCATGTCGTCCACCTGTTTTCGTCTGCTTACTTGTTGAGGATCAGCTTGCCCTGGCGGGTGATCTTCAGGCGGTAGAGCGCGCCGTGATGTTCTATGCCGATCTCGTGCTCGCCCTGGAACAGCGTGTTGCTGGAGAGCGTGCGCACCGCCATCGGCACTCTTTCGTAGCGTACCGGCGTGTCGTCTGAGCGGCGGACGCGGTAGCGGAAGTCGTTGGGGTTGTACGTGTTCATCTCATTCGGTCCTTTCCTGCTCGGCCACCTGGCCGGCTGCCCTCGTAAAATGCCGATTCAATTCTTGACTAGAATTATCATGTTTAATAGTCAGTGCATTACCGGACAAAATGAGTCAACATTTAAGACGCCGGACGTGATCAAAAATGCGAGCGAGCCCCGCGCCAGCCAGCGTCGAGCCTGAAATATTGGAGTTGGGGCATGGGGTTGGTGAATTGGGGACGGGCGGGTCTGGCTGACGCGGGCCCGAGCTTCCGATCGATGGCAAACGGCGTCGCAGTATTGATGGCCGGAGCGGCGGTAATCGCGCTCAGCATGCCGGCCGCGAAAGCTCAACAGGCCGCGCAGACGGCTACCGACCAGCAGGCCGATCAAAGGAAAACGGACGAGAAAGCCGCGGCTGAAGGCACCCTGCTCGACAAGATCCTCGTCATCAGCCGTACCGGCGAGACCTCGATCCAGTCGCTGGCCTCGGCCAGCCATGTCGACCGGGAACAGCTTGAGCGCCGCATGGCGACGACACCGAACGAGATGCTGCTCGGCGTCCCGGGAGTTGCCGTGCAGGCCGACGCGCGACGCGTCAGCTCAAGCATCAACATCCGCGGCCTGCAGGATTTCGGCCGCGTCGCGGTGATCGTCGACGGCGCGAGGCAGGATTTCCAGCGCTCCGACCACAGTACGCAATCGACCTTCTATGTCGATCCCGAGCTCGTCAAATCCGTCGACGTGATCCGCGGCCCGGTCGCCAACACCTGTGGCTCCGGCGCCATCGGCGGCGTCGTCTTCTTCGATACCAAGGACGCCGACGATTTCCTCAAGCGGGAGGAAAGCTGGGCCGCCTCCGTCACCGGGCGCTACGAAAGCAACGGCAAGGGCTGGACCACCAGCGCCAGCGGCGCCTACCGCTTCAACGAGAACTGGGACGCGCTGGGCAACATCGTCTACCGCGACTACGACGACTACAAGAATGGTGCCGGCGACACCGTCGCCGGCACCGGCTTTGACGTGCTGAGCGGCCTGCTCAAGACCACCATTCGCCCGACCGAGAACAGCGAGCTGAAGCTCGGCTGGGTCGGCTCCAGCGACGGCTGGACGGAGACCAGCGGCGGCGTGCCGGCCAACGATGTCGACCTCAAGTCGAACACCTTCACCGCCCGCTACAACATCACCGACGATGCCAAGAGCTGGCTCGATCTGCACATCAATGCCTCCTACAACAAGACCGACCTCGATCTGACGACGCTCGTCCCGCAAAAACGGTTCGACCCGGGCACAGGTCTGCCCGTGGTGCTGCCCGCCGGCTCGCTGTCGACCTTCGATGTGGGGACGACGGGCATCGATATCTGGAACACGTCGCGCTTCGAGACCGCCGGCATCGCGCATGATCTGACCTATGGCGGCGACTGGGTCGGCGACGATGTCGAGACCGGCGGCACTGCCGGCGGCGACAGCTTCTACACACCGTCGGGCAAGCGCAACGTCTCCGGCGCCTACATCCAGGACAAGCTGATCTGGGAATGGCTCGAGGTCATCACCGGCCTGCGCTACGACAGTTACAGCCTCAAGGACTCCGAGCACGAGACATCGGGTGACCGGCTGTCACCGCGCATAACCGTCGGTGTCGCGCCTTTTGAAAGCGCCGGCCTCGCAGGCCTGCAGTTCTACGGCACTTATGCAGAGGGCTACCGGTCGCCCTCGCTGACTGAGACGCTGATCAGCGGCAATCACCCGGCCGGCGTCACCTTCCCGTTCCTGCCGAACCCCAATCTCAAGCCTGAAACCGGCAAGACCTTCGAATTCGGTGTCAATTACAAGCAGAACGACATTGTCGAGGCCGGCGACGCGCTGCGGCTCAAGGCCGCCTACTTCAACAACAATGTCGAAGACTATATCGACGGCGTCACGCTGTCGGCCTTCGACCCGACCAGCGGCTGTCCGTTCGGCCCGGGCATCCCGATCTGCTTCCAATACCAGAACTTCGCCAAGGCCAAGATCAGCGGCTTCGAGCTGGAGAGTGTATATGACGCCGGCTGGGGCTATGCCGGCCTTTCGGCCTCCATCATCAACGGCCACACCATCTCGTATGAAGGCGAGCGGGCCGACCTCGCCACCATCCCGTCCTCGCAGGTGACAGCGCAGCTCGGCCTTCGCTTCCTCGAAGACAGGCTGACCGTCGGCGGCGAAGTGCAATATAACCGCAAGCCCAAGGGCAATCCCGTGGCCAAGAACTATACGCTGGTCAATGCCTTCGCCAGCTACCAGGCGACCGACAATCTCAAGGTCGACTTCCGCGCCGACAATCTGTTCGACGTCAAATACACCAACCCGCTCAACGGAAGCACGACCGCCGGTCTCTACGAACCCGGCATCACGCTGAAACTGGCGGCAACCATGCGCTTCGGAGGCTGACCGGACATGCCACGTTTGATGACATCGCTTCGTCTCTTGACCGCGGCGGCGGCGATGTCACTCGGCCCGGTGCCGGCGTGGGCCCAGTCCGCGCCGGCTCCGGCCCTAAACCTCGAGCTCAACGCCGCGCAGCCTTCCGACAAGGGCTGCCGGCTGACCTTCGTCGTCAACAACGCGCTCGGCGCCGATCTGACCAAGGCGGCCTTCGAGATCGCGCTGTTCGACGAGGCCGGCACCGTCGACCGCCTCACCGTGCTCGACTTCAAGGACCTGCCGGCCGGCAAGACGAAAGTGACGCGCTTCGACCTTGCCGGCGCCGACTGCGGCAAGCTCAGCCGCGTGCTGACCAACAGCGCGACGGAATGCGCCGGCGCCCGGCGTCGAGCCGGCGGCATGTATGCGCGGTCTGAAGGCCTCGACCAGAACCGGCATCGCTTTCGGGGTCTGAACAAGCAATGTGCATAGAGCCGGCACTCGCGCGAAACGCCGCCGTCTGGCCTTTGGCCAGCATTGGTCTTCCGCCGTTTGCGGCAAGCGATCTTGATTTGACAATTTGCGACTGGTCGCGGCAGCTTGCGGCCCGCGCCATGCAGGACATCAGCGAAACATCCGACACCAACAGCGAGTTGACGGCGGCTCCCGGCGAGCCGCTGGCCGGTCCGCAGCCGCGCAGCGAAAACGGCAAGTGGACGGTTGGCGATCGCGGCCTCATGCCTGGTCCATGGCGCGGTGGCGGCGACGCTGCTGATATCCCCTTCCGCAAGGTCCGCACTACAGGATTCGGCGCAAACTGAAGGCAGCGACAGGTCCGGCGCCAATGTGGTCGGCAGCGCGCTCAATCCTGAGCAATCGGCATTGAATGTTGCCCTGGTGCCGCCTCCCCCACCACCGGCGAAACCGGTGCCGCCGGCGGAGCCGCCCCGGCCGGCCGAAACCGTGCAGCCGCGACCGACGCTGGAAGCTAGGAAACCTCCGGCCGAGCCTGACATCGAAGCCAAGAAACCTCCGGCTGAGCCTGACATACTTGCAACGGAAGCCCCGCGTAATGATGCCGACAGCGTCATGCCGGACGAGAAGACAGCGGCCACCGCGGCGATTGAGCCGGAAAGTGCTTCTCCTCCTCCCACTCCGGCGCAGCCGCCGGTTCCGACCGCCAGGCCGGTGACCGCGAGTCGGCAAGAAGCCGACGAGAAGAGCGGCGCGGCGGATGGCCAGAACCGCTCCGAGCGTACGGCGAGCAAGGGCAAGAAACAGAATCAGGCGGGGACTGTCGCGGAGGACAGCTACCGGAGCGACGTGATCCGCAAGCTTGGCCGCATTTATCGCGGCGTGCCGCCCTCGGTGCAGGCGACGGCGAGGAGCAACACCGTCGTGACATTCGTCATCGGCAAACGCGGCAACATCGATGAGTTGCGCGTCCTGGAAAGCTCAGGCTCGGAAAGCTTCGACAAGCTGGTGCTTGGCTTCGTCCGCAAGGCAGCGCCCTTCCCTCCGATTCCTGCAAAGGTCGGGGACAGCCTGGAGTTCACCGGCGCCATCGGCCCGTTTTGAGAACCGCGCCTTCAACCCAATCAATCTTGGCTCGCCATTTCGAAAGGAAACCCATGTATATCGCCATGAACCGCTTCAAGGTCCAGAACGGCTCGGAAGAGGCCTTCGAGGACGTCTGGAAGAACCGTGATTCCAGCCTCTCCGAAATGAAGGGTTTTCGGGAGTTCCACCTGCTGCGCGGCCCGGTCAACGAGACCGAAGGCTACACGTTGTTTGCCTCGCACACGGTCTGGGCGAGCCAGGAGGATTTCGTCGCCTGGACGAAATCGGAGAATTTCCGCGCCGCGCATCGCAACGCCGGCACCTCGAAGGTGCACTATCTCGGCCATCCCCAATTCGAGGGATTTTCGGTCGTCGAAGGCGCCTGACCGCTACGATCAATCTTTTTGACGGCCAGGGTGTGTTGAGATTCAGGTCAGGCCGAGGCGAAAACGGTGGCTCCGAGAACCGGAGCGGAGCGTACTTAACGTACGTGAGCACCGGAAGGGCAGGAAGCCGCCGTTTGCAGGCCGGCATCACCTGAATATCAATACGCCCTAGGCAGCGGCGAGCAGGCTGGCATTGCCGCCGGCCGCCGTCGTATCGACGCAGACCGCGCGCTCATGCGCGTAGGCCGCCGGGTTGAGCACTTCGCTGACCAGCGGCACGATCGGCCCGGCGCGCTCGGCAACCACCTTGCGCACGATACGTGCCGCTTCCGGCGTGCCGGAGAAGGCGACGACATCGACCTTCAGCGACCGCGCCTCGACCGGGTCCGGCCGGCCGTCGATCGCCGCGAGGGGCAGCCCTTTGCCGGTCAGCGCCGACAGCGCAGCCGGAGCGCCGGGCGCCACCGCCAGCACGGCATTGCCGGCAGCTAAAGCCTGGATCGTCTGCGCAAGCAGTGTATCGGCATCCGGGCCGAGACAGAGCACGCGCCCGCGCGGCGCCAGCGACAGCGTGTTGGCCTCGCCTGTCGGTCCGGGCAGGTCGACCTGGCCGAAATCGAGGCTCGCGGCGGCAGCAATTGCAGCCGCCCCTTTGCCGCGCAGATGTTTTCTCAGGATCGCCACGCGATCCGGCCGCGTCGACCAGCCGCCAAGCGTCGGATCGGGCAGATTGTCGGCCAGTTCTGTCGCCGTCACCTTGTGGCCTTCGCCGACTTCCGTGCCGGCCTCCGGTCCCTTGCGGAAGCGACGCAGATAATGCGGCCCGCCGGCCTTCGGCCCGGTACCCGACAGCCCCTCGCCGCCGAAAGGCTGCGAGCCGACCACGGCGCCGATCTGGTTGCGGTTGACATAGATGTTGCCGGCATGGATGCCATCGACGAAGTGCTGGACGCGGCCCTCGATGCGGGTGTGCAGGCCGAAGGTCAGGCCGTAGCCCTTGCGGTTGATGGCGGCGATCACCGCATCGATCTCGTCGGCGTCAAACGTCGCGACATGCAGCACCGGGCCGAACACCTCGCGCTCCATCTCCTCGATGCCTTTGACGCGGAAGACATGCGGCGCGACGAACCGGCCGGCAGCCGGCGCCTCCAGCTTGGCGATCAGCCGGCCCTCCAGCCCCTTCTTCTTGCAGTAGTCGCTGATCGAGGCTTGCGCCTCCTCGTCGATGACCGGGCCGACATCGGTCGAGATCGCCCACGGATCGCCGACATTGAGTGCCTCCATCGCGCCCTTCAGCATTTCCAGCATCTTCTTCTCGACGTCCTTTTGGACATAGAGCACGCGCAGCGCCGAGCAGCGCTGCCCCGCACTCTGGAAGGCGGAAGCGAGGATGTCGCGCACCGCCTGCTCGGGCAGTGCCGTGGAGTCGACGATCATGGCGTTGAGCCCACCGGTCTCGGCGATCAGCATGGCGTCGGGCGCCGCGGTCTCGGCCAGTTGCTTCTCGATCAGCTTGGCGACCTCGGTCGAGCCGGTGAAGCAGACGCCGGCGATGCGCGGATCGGCGGTCAGCGGCGCGCCGACCGATGGGCCGTCGCCCGGCAGAAGCTGGATGACATCCTCCGGCACGCCGGCCTCGCGCAGCATCTCGACGGCGCGGAAGGCGATCAGCGGCGTCTGTTCGGCGGGCTTGGCGATCACCGAATTGCCGGTGACGAGCGCCGCAGCGATCTGGCCGGTGAAGATCGCCAGCGGGAAATTCCACGGCGAGATGCAGACGATCGCGCCGCGCGCCTCGGTGCCCGCTTCGGCATTCGCCGCCTCGGCCGCGTAGTAGCGCAGGAAGTCGACCGCTTCGCGCACCTCTGCGACGCCGTCGGCCAGCGACTTGCCGGCCTCGCGGGTGGCCAAAGCGAAGAACTCGGCCGCATTGGCCTCGTAGAGGTCGGCGGCGCGGTTGAGGATCGCGGCGCGCTCGACGACCGGGCGTTTCGCCCAGGCAGGCTGCGCGTCGACGGCGATGCGCACAGCGGTCGCCACCTGCTTGGCCGCGGCCTCATGCACCGTGCCGACGATCTCGTCCGGCTTGGCCGGATTGACGATCTGGCGCTGCTTGCCGTAGCCGGCGGCGCGCGTGATCGGCTTGGCGTGCCAGCGGTCCGCTCCGGCAAACTCTGCCCGCGCCCGGTCGACAGCTGCAAGCGTCACCGGATCGGTGATATCGAAGCCTCTGGAGTTGCGCCGGTTGGCGCCGAAGATTGCGGCCGGGCGCGCGATCGCCGGATTGGCGGCCGCACCCTGTTTCTCCACCGCCTCCAGCGGATCGCGCGCGATCTCCTCGGGCTCGACCTCTTCGTCGGTCAGTTGATGGACGAAGGAGGAGTTGGCGCCGTTTTCCAGTAGACGCCGCACCAGATAGGCGAGCAGGTCGGAATGCGCGCCGACCGGCGCATAGATCCGGCAGCGCGTGCCTTCGGACTTGCGCACAGTCTCATGCAGGGATTCGCCCATGCCGTGCAGGCGCTGGAACTCGAAGGAATCGCGGTCCTTCGCCATCGACAGGATGGCGGCCACCGTATGCGCGTTGTGCGTGGCGAACTGCGGATAGATGCGGTCGGTCATCGACAGCAGCTTTCGCGCGCAGGCAAGATACGACACGTCGGTGTTGGTCTTGCGCGTGAAGACCGGATAACCGGCAAGCCCCAGCGTCTGCGCCCGCTTGATCTCGGTGTCCCAATAGGCGCCCTTCACCAGCCGCACCATGATGTTGCGGTCGTATTTCCTGGCGAGCGCATAGAGCCAGTCGATGACGAAGGCCGCGCGTGGTCCATAGGCCTGGACGACGACGCCGAAACCGTCCCAGCCGGCGAGTTCCGGTTCGGCGAGCACACGTTCGATGACATCGAGCGAGAGATCGAGACGATCGGCCTCCTCGGCATCGATGTTGAGGCCCATGCGCGAATGCCGTGCCGCGAGCGCCAGCGACACCAGCCGCTCGGCCATCACCGGCAGCATCTTCTCCCTCTGCGCCACCTCATAGCGCGGATGCAGTGCGGAGAGCTTGACCGAAATGCCGTGGTTGTAGCGGATGTCGGGTCCGTTCGAGCCGGCGTCAAGCGAGGAAATCGCGTCCGCATAGGCCTTGTGGTAGCGAAGCGCATCGGCCTCCGTGCGAGCCGCCTCACCCAGCATGTCGAAGGAATAGAGATAGCCCTTCTGCGTCATCGCGCGCCCGCGTCGCACGGCCTCGGCGATGGTGCGGCCGAGCACGAACTGCTCGCCCATTTCGCGCATCGCCGCCGCCACCGCCCTGCGGATGACCGGCTCGCCGAGCCTCCTCACCATGGCGCGCAGCGTGCCTTCGATGCCGCCCTCGCCTTCGTCCAGCACGCGGCCGGTCAGCATCAGCGCCCAGGTCGAGGCATTGACGAAGATGGAGCTTGAGCCGCCCGAATGCGCCGACCAGTCATGCGGCGCGATCTTGTCGGCGATGAGATCGTCGATCGTCTCGGTGTCCGGCACACGCAGCAGCGCCTCGGCCAGGCACATCAGCGCCACGCCTTCCTTCGTCGACAGGCCGTAGGCTGAGAGGAACACTTCCATCAGTCGAGGGTCCGTTGACCCGCGCACCGCGCGCACCAGATTGGCGGCTCGGGCCGAGATCGCCTTGCGCTCCTCGGCCGAAAGACCGGCCGCCGCCGACAGTCGCTTCACCGCCTCGTCTTCGTCGGGCAGGTAATTGGCGCGGATCTGCTGGCGGATCTCGTCAAGCGGCATGTCGGGTCCATAAAGCAAGCGTTAGGGAGCGGTCTGGCGGTCACCGAACCGATTGGCGCAAAGCTAGCACAGCTGCGAATTTTCGACCGGTCCAAAGAGTTCGACAAGATGGTCCGTTTGAACTATCATATATTCCTTTCTACGATCATTTTGACCGCCAGTTCGATGGTTGAAGACCAATTGGACCGCATAGACCGCAACATCCTGTCCGCGCTGGGGCGCGACGGCAGGCTATCCATGTCCGCGCTAGCCACAAAGGTCGGCCTGTCGAAGACACCGGTGCAGGCGCGGGTGAAGCGGCTGGAAAAGGACGGCTACATAAGAGGCTATCGCGCAATCATCGACCGCGAGCGCATGGGCGAAGGTCATGTCGCCTTCGTCCAGGTGAAGCTATCGGACACGCGCTCGGCGGCGCTCGATGCCTTTAACCGCGCGGTGCAGGGCGTGCCGGAGATCGAGCAATGCCACATGATGGCGTCGAGCTTCGACTATCTTCTAAAGGTCCGCACCACCGACATCGCCGCCTATCGCCGCGTGCTCGGCGAGCGCATCTCGGCCCTCCCCCACGTCGCCCAGACCTCGACCTTCGTCGCGATGGAAACGGTGAAGGACCGTTAGCTACTCCGACAGGGTCTTGAGGAAGGCCACCAGCGCCGCCCGTTCGCGGTCGGAAAGATTGAGCGGATGCACCTCCGAAACGCCCTCGACACTCGCCGGCGCCTTCGAATAATGCGCGACCACCTCGTCGAGCGATGAGAACTGTCCGGCGTGCATGTAAGGCGGTCGGTCTGCCACTCCCCGCAGCGACGGCGTCTTGTAGGCGCGCACCAGTTGCTGCCCGTCCTTCACCATAAAGCGCAGCTCGCGGCAGGCGCTGGCATCACCATCGCGTAACTTGCCGAAGCAGTTGAACGGATCGGCCTGGACTTGAGCTACAGCATCGACCCGCCCACGATCAGGCGGCAGGCCGTTCACCGGCGGCACGCCGGTGTTGTGGAAAGAGTTGTCGGTGAAACGCGGACCGTTGTGGCAGGTCACGCAATTGGCCTTGCCAATGAACAGCTTCAGCCCGAGAACCTCTTCCGGCGAGAACGCTGCATCGCCCTCGGGCTTCGTGCCGGTCGCCAGATCGATGGCAAAGCGGTCGAAGCGCGTCTGCGAAGGCTCGATCGATCGCTCGAAGGCGGCGATCGCTTTGCCGATATTGGCAAAGACGCGGTTGACGTCGTCGGCCTGGTCGGCGGGCATGGCCTTCCAGGCCGCCTTCTCGGCATCGGTGCCGAGCGGGCTGGCATTGGCCGGCACCACCGAAAGATCGGGCAGCGGCCCGAAGATGCGCTCATAGCGCTCGCCGAACCGCTTCTTGATGTAATGCGCGAAGGCGGCGCGGTTGCCGGCTTGCTCCAGCGGATTTTCGAGCGGCGTCAGCGCTTGCGCCCAAAGGCTGTCGCGCCTTCCGTCCCAGAAGAACCACGGATCGCGCGCCACGCCGGCCAACGGCATGGTGCGCCGGTTGGTGCGGCCGACGCCGACGGCCTGCGGCAGGTCGTCCTGGAACTGGCGGTCGATCTTGTGGCAGGTCGAGCAGGACACCGTGCCGTCAAGGCTCATGCCAACATCGAAGAAAAGCGTCGATCCGAGCGCCGCCGCCGCCGGCACATCGGCATACTGGTTGGTCGTGTCGGGCTTCAACGCCGGCAAGGTGTTCAGCGCCAGCGAAGCGATGGTCTTCTTCTCGGCATCGCTGAACTGAGGCTTGCCGCAGCCGCCGAGCAAGGCGAGCGCGGCCAGAGCGGCCAGGGTTGCGACGCGGGCAAGACACCTCATCAGCCGCTCACAACACGATGTTGAAGACGACGGAATCGGAACCCGTTGCCGCCGAGATGGCGATGCGCAGCTGCCACCAGCCGCTCATGGTAAATTTGACGCCGTCGATGCGGTAGCGCCCCTCGCCCAGATAGTCGGTCGCCTGCGGGCTGGTCGGCAGACCGTGACTGTGCCGCGGCATGCCGCCGGAAACGGTGATCGCAGCACCCTCCACCGGAGCGCCGGCGGCTGTCTTCAGCGTCAGCAGCCAGGATTGCAGCTCGCCTTGCCGGATCACGCCGCGTTCCGGCTCGAAGCTCGCAACGAACAGGCCGTTGGCCGTCTTCTTCGAGCGCGAGGTATCGGGACCGGACGCCGGATGCGGCGCCGTCAGATAGACCACTGCCAGGATGCCGACGAGCAGGGCAGCCAGACCGAGACCCGCAAGAATGTAACGCCATATCGATGCCAAACCGGTTCCTCATCGGCTGATAACGTCACGAGTTGCGCGCAGCATCCCGTCCCGCCTGTGGGAAATCGCTTCTGGCGCAAAAAACGGCCTGCGCCAAGCATGGCGCTACTGCCTGCAAAAAGCTACAGCAACAAAGCCTTAGGAGGATCAGCCATATGGAAGCCAATGGTGTCGCGTCGATCGGCGAATGCATGCTCGAACTGTCGGGCCAGGCGGGTCCGAACTGGCGAATGGGCTTTGCCGGCGACACCTTCAACACGCTGTGGGCGCTGCATGCGCTGAGCCCTGACCGGCCGGCGACCTATGTCTCGGCCTTCGGCGACGATCCGTTTTCGCGCGACCAGATCGCCTTCTTTGCCCAAAACGGCATCGGCATCGGCAGCAGCCCGGTCATCGCCGGCGCCAGGCCCGGCCTTTACGCCATCACCCTCACCGGAGCCGAGCGCGCCTTCACCTACTGGCGCAGCGACGCGGCGGCGCGCCAGCTCGCCTCCGATCCGGCCGCGCTGGCGAAGAGCCTCGAAAAACAGGCGCTTGTCTATTTTTCCGGAATCACCCTGGCAATTCTGGACGACGCGTCACGCAAGACCTTGCTTGCAGCCGTAGCGACAGCCCGTCGGGCTGGCTCGCTGGTCGCCTTCGATCCCAACTACCGCCCCCGGCTCTGGCGAAGCCGCGAGGCCGCTCAGGCCGCGATTCTAGAGGCGCTTGCCGTCACCGACATCGCTCTGCCCACCTTCCCGGATGAGCAGCTGCTGTTCGCAGACGAGACACCGCAGGCGACCGCCGAACGCCTCGGCAAATTGGTCGGCGAGGTCGTCGTCAAGAATGGCGAGCAGCCGGCAACGATTGCCACGGGCGGCGCCTCGGAAACAGTCGACGCAGTGCATGTTGCCACGCCGGTCGACACCACCGGCGCCGGCGATTCCTTCAACGGCGGCTATCTCGCCGCCCGTCTCGTCGGCCATGCGCCCGCCGATGCGGTCCGGCGCGCGCATCGCGTCGCCGCCGCCGTCGTGCAGGTTCGCGGCGCGCTGGCGACCTTCGAGACGCTGCGAGCCGCTTTCGAGAGCTGAGGCGCCTTGAGCCGTGAGGTCAGGCCAGCCTCACCGAGGCGTCAATAGACCTCAAGGTAAGCGGAACCTGTACTCCGTCACCTGATGGTAGATTTGACCCGGCCACAGCGTGGCCTGCGGGAAATAGGGCCGGTTGGGCGCGTCGGGCCAGGTCTGCGCTTCGAGGCAGAAACCGGAGAACGCCTTGTAGCGGCGCCCATCCAGCCCCGCTGACGACGGCGCGACATACTGGCCGATATACAACTGCACACCGGGCTCGGTGGTCCAGACTTCCATCTCGACGCCGGAATTGGCGCCTTGCACCCAGGCCGCCTGATGGAGCGGTCCGCGGCTGGAGGCGAGACAGAAATTCACGTCGTAGGGAAGCTGCTCGCCTTCCGTTTCCATGCGCAGCGGCCGTGCCTGGCGGAAGTCATAGGGCGTGCCGTCGACAGGCTTCACCACGCCGGTCGGGATCATCTCGCCGTCGACGGGCGTGTAGGCGCTAGCATTGAGCATCAGCCGGTGGTCGAGGATATCGCCGGCGCCACCATCGTCGAGATTGAAGTAGGAGTGCTGAGCGAGGTTGCAAAGCGTCGGCTCCTCGCAGGTGGCGGTCAGCTCCATGCTGAGCGTGCCGGGGATCTTCAGCCGGTACGTGCAAGTGACGTCGAGTGCGCCGGGAAAGCCCATCGTGCCGTCCGGATCATGCAGCGTCAGCGTCACGAAATCCCGGCCATGCAGCGAGACCGTCCACGGCCGGTGGAAATAGCCTTCCGAGCCACCATGCAGCGTGTGTTTGCCGAGAAAATTGCGCTCCGTCTGATAGCGCTTGCCGGCGATGGTGAAGCGGCCGTCGCGAATGCGGTTGGCGAAGCGGCCGACCACAGCGCCGAAATAGGCGCGGTCGGTCTCATACGGTTCGAACCGGTCGTAGCCCAGCACCAGCGGCGCGTCGTGGCCGGTGAGCCGCAGGTCCTGGACAATCGCGCCGAGCCCGATGATGTTGGCGGTCAGGCCGCCACCTCTGATGGTGAAGCGGCGCACGGCCTCGCCTGCCTGCGTCGTGCCGAAGACCTCGCCGTCCTTCATCGCTGTGCCCAAACGTCAGTTCGTTGATCCATGGACTTCGGCCGGCTGTGTCTCGTCCGGCAAGGGCAGGCAACGCGCCTGCCCCGCCCCTAGGATAGCTGTCAGAGGCCGAGGCCGCCGATGCAGGCATATTTGGTGTCGAGGTAATCGTCGATGCCCTGATGGCCACCTTCCCTGCCAAGGCCCGATTCCTTGACGCCGCCGAACGGCGCCTCCGGCGTGGTGATCAGGCCTTCGTTGATGCCGACCATGCCGTATTTCAACCCTTCCATGACCCGGAAGGCGCGGCCAAGATTGCCGGTGTAGAAATAGGAAGCGAGCCCAAACTCGGTGTCGTTGGCGAGCGCGATCGCCTCTTCCTCGGTCTCGAACTTGAACACGGGAGCCACCGGTCCGAAGATCTCTTCCTTCATGAAGCGCATCTTCGGCGTGGCGTTGGCGATCACTGTCGGCTGGAAGAACGAGCCGCCGAGCGCATGGCGCTTGCCGCCGGCGACGACCTCGCCGCCCTTCGACGTTGCATCGGCGATCAGTTCCTCGACCTTCTCGACCGCCTTCTCGTCGATCAGCGGTCCCTGCTGCACGCCTTCCTCCAGGCCGGAGCCGACCTTCAGATTGTTGCTGGCGGCGGCCAACTTCTCGACGAACTCGTCATAGACGCCCGCCTGCACGAGGAAGCGGTTCGTGCAGACGCAGGTCTGGCCGGAATTGCGGTATTTAGCGGTGATGGCGCCGGTGACGGCGCGATCGACGTCGGCATCGTCGAAGACGAGGAACGGCGCGTTGCCGCCAAGCTCCATTGACACTTTCTTGACCGTCGAAGCCGACTTCTGGATCAGGATCTTGCCGACCTCGGTCGAGCCGGTGAAGGTGATCTTCTTGACCAATGGATTGGTGCAGAGCTCGTCGCCGATCTCGCCGGCCGAGCCGGTCAGGATGTTGATCACGCCCTTGGGGAACCCGACCTCTTCGGCAAGTGCGCCCCAGGCGAGGCCTGAATAAGGCGTCTGCGACGCCGGCTTGACCACGGCGGTGCAGCCAGCGGCAAGCGCCGGCCCGATCTTGCGGGCAAGCATCGAGGAGGGGAAGTTCCAAGGCGTGATGGCGGCGATGACGCCGACCGGCTCCTTGGTCACCAGGATGCGCCGGTCGCCCCAGGGCGACGGCACGATATCGCCATAGACGCGCCGGCCCTCCTCGGCGAACCACAGAATGTAGCTCGCGGCCGAGCCGATCTCGCCCTTGGATTCGAACAGCGACTTGCCCTGCTCGATGGTCAGCAGTTCGGCAAGCACGTCCTGATTGTCCATCATGGCATCGTGCAGCTTGCGCAAAAGCTTCGAGCGCTCGAGCGCGGTGGTCTTGCGCCAGCTCTTGAAGGCTTCCTCGGCGGCCTCGATGGCGCGGCGGGTTTCCGCCTTGCCGGCCTTCGGCACGGTGCCGATCTTGAGGCCGGTGGCCGGATTGTTGACGTCGATGGTCTGGCCGCTGTCGGCCTGCACCCATTCGCCGTTGATGAGATTGGCCTGGCGCAGGAAATGGCTGGTCTTCTGAAGCATGGTCTGGCCTCCGTTCGGCGCACTGACGGCCGTTTTTGTTGGTGTATCGTGGGCGTGCGCTTGTAGCACGCCGGCGCATTGCTCTTACCTAGGGAAGGGCCGGCAAGCAATCACAAGATGGCATATAGGGGTTGGGCCAGCAAAAGCGAGCGTCGGACGCTTGTTTGTGCCACCAGCGAAGGATGTTGGGATTCAGTCCCGCATCACTGAATATCGGCATCCCCTATCCAAAGACATGGATGACGACGGTCAGCCAGAAGGAGGTCGTGAGCACCGCGCTTGCCGTGGCAATCGTCATCTGGTTCGACGCCAGCGCCTGGCCGGTGTTGAACTGGACGGCGATGAGGTAGGAATTGACGCCCGAAGGCAGAGCGGCAACGACGACCGCGACCTTCGCCGTCAGCGGGGGCAGGCCGAGCAGCCAGACCAGGAGAAGCACCAGCCCCGGCATCACGAAGAGCTTGAGCACCGAGAGCGAGAGCGCCGGCCGGATGTTGCCGGAAATGCCGAAACGGCGCAGGCTGAGGCCCATCGCAAACAGCGCTACCGGTCCGGCGGTATTGGCGAGCGCATCGACCAGACGCCCAACCAGCGCCGGCAACGGCGCGCCGGTCATGCGCCAGGCGAGCCCCGTCAATATCCCGATGATCAGCGGATTGACGAACAACCGCCTGAGAAAATTCCTGATGACGCGCAGCGGATGCACGGACTCATCGCCGCCGCGGCCGAACATTTCGAACAGCACGATCGAGGCCATCATCATGACCGGCAGGTGGATCGAGACCAGCAGCGACAGCACCTCGAAGCCGCTCGCGCCGAATATGCCGAGGATGAAAGGCGCGCCGAGCAGCACGACGTTGGAATAGGCCGAGGACACGCCGCCGACGATGCCGGCGCGGGCGTCGCGGCCGAAGAGGCGCGTCATGACCAGGTGCCCGGCGGCCCAGGTGGCGGCAGCCGCCGCAAAATAGGCGCCCCAGAGCGACCATGGTGCCACGCCGTGGAAATCCGACTTCACCATCGTCTGGAAGAGCAGCAGCGGCATCGCCACGTTGACGGCGAATTCGGATATGCCCTCCCCGCTCACCGGCTTCAGATATCCGGTGAGGCCGGCGAGATAGCCGAGCGCGACGAGACTGAAGACGAAAAGGACGGTTTCGGTGAGCGGAGTCATTTTTCCCGTGATAGGCGAGCCCCGATCGCCGTGCAATCGGCCGCTCTCGGGCCGACCGCCGGGCCACTGCTTGTTTTTCAGCCGGCTTTGCGGTCCCTATATGCCGATCATGGCCCCCGGCCTCTCGGGCCGCCATAAGGACTTCTCATGCTGCGACTTGCCCTGGCGCTTTTCCTGCTTGCCGTTCCGAGCCTGGCCCACGCAACCGACGCGGGCTGGGCGCTGCTGCGCGACGGCGGCCATGTCGTCCTGCTCCGCCATGCCTTCGTCACCGGCAATACCGACCCGGCGAATTTCGACATCGGCAATTGCGCCACCCAGCTCAACCTGTCGGAGCGCGGCAAGCAGCAGTCAAGTCGCATCGGGGCACTGTTCGCGGCGCGCGCGGCGCCCATCGGGCGCGTGCTCTCCAGCCGCTATTGCCGCTGCCTCGACACCGCCCGCATCGCCTTCGAGGCCGAGCCGGAACCGTTCGCGCCGCTCGATCTGCTCAAGGCCGATCCCGCTGAGAAGGCCGCCCAGATGGAGGCGGTCATGAAGGAGATTCGAGGTTATTCCGGCTCCGACAACCTGGTGCTGGTTACGCATCTGGAAAATATCGAGGCGCTCACCGGCATCGCGCCGCGCGAGGGCGAAGCCGTGGTGGTGGCGCCGGATGGCGACAGCCTCAAGGTGCTCGGCCGCGTCACGTTTTAGCCATGGCGGACGCGTTGTTCAGCAGCCACGCGTCGATGCGGACTTTCCACGCCTCGATCATCTGCGCGAAGGCATTCTCCGTCAGCGCGGATAGATACAACCGTCCCGCCTCGTTCAGGGCTGTGAGCGTATAGGCAATCGACGCTTCCGTGCCCCCGCAGCCGGCCTCGCGGCAAGCTACCTCGACAAATCCGAAACGCGACTCCGGCGTCACCCTGGCATAGCGCACCCTATGACCCTGAGGGTCCCAGTCCGTGCAGGCCCAAAGCGTGGTCTCATCGCCCGCCATGGCTTGTCCGGAAGACCATGCCGTCCCGCGTCTCTCCGTCTTTGGGGTGCAGAAATTCCGGATCCCAGCCATCCACCCACAAGGTTTCCCCGATTGGCGTAAACAACGGAAAGACGCGTTCGACCGGACCCGCAAGCACGATCCTGTGGCTGCGTTCAAGATGATTCATCGTCTGCTTTCTCCGTCGGTTCCATAAGGCGATGACTATCCGCGGCGCCGAGTTCCAGCCCGTAGATGCGCTTCAGCTGGCCGATCGTTTCCAAAGTTGCCGGCGAGAAGGGCTCCTGGCCTTCGAAGGCATGCAGTACGATGCCTTCGATGAGGTCGCCGAGGCTCATGTCGCGATGCTCGGCCAAGGCCTTGAGCACCTTCACCAATCTCTTTTCCAGGCGAACCCCGGTCTGCACGCGCTCTACAGTCATGCCACTATGTACCATGGTACATAGGTAAGCGCAAGCAAGTGTTGCCAAAATGCCACCACCAGAAGAAGCGCGGATTCGCCGCCACAATGCGGCTTGCGACAACCCGTCGCAGGGTCTATAGGCGCGCTCCCGGTCACGAAAACCGAAGCCAGCACAACGGTTGGAGCTTTCGTCTCCGCCCGCGCAGCCGGCTTTGCCGCGCTGTGTACGGCGCCGCTTGGGAGTGTTGGGACTTGCGGGTGTAGCTCATGGAGAGCGCCGGATTTGGTCCGGAGGCAGGGTTCGATTCCCACACCCACGACACGGATAGCTCAGTTGGGTAGAGCATCAGACTCATAATCTGACGGCCGAAGGTTCGAATCCTTCTCCATTTGGCCTGATAAGCCAAAGGCACCCTTTTACGGTGTTATCTAAAAAACGGTCCGGGGACCGGAATGCGAGGATTTCAAGGACGGCAGGACTTCGGTCTCGCCGGCTCCCGCGATGTCCTGCGCCGTCGGCTCGCGGCCAGGCCCGCGGTGACGATCAAGGCGCGGCAGCGCCTGCAAGGAGGCTTCGGCCTTCTGCGCCCGCATTGCCGTCCCGCGATCCGCTCCCGAAGGCCCGTCGCTTGGCGATGCCACCGGTCTCCGGATCATTCGTGCCCGGAACTGTGAAGAGAAACGAGAAACGAAAGGACGATCGAAGCATGACGTGACGCCTCGCGTGGGGCCATGCCCGACAGGAGTAAGACAATGAAGACCATTCTCGAAAAGCTTCTTGGACGCCAGCGCGTCCTCGTGAAGGAAAATGAGCGTGCCGTCGCCCTCTACAAGGGCGAGATCCAGGCTGTCCTGATGCCGGGCGAGCATTGGCTTGCCAACCGGCGCGGCAACCTGGAAATCTCCAGGCACGACCTGAAGAACCCGGAATTCGTTTCGGCTTACGAGAAGGCGTTGTTCGACAAGCTCCCGGACGTGGCCGCGCGTCACTTCACGGTCGTTCGCACCGGGCGCACCGACATTGCCGTCATTGAGCGCGATGGCGCCCTCCACGCCGTTCTCATTCCGGACCGCAAGCTCGTGCTGTGGACGGATGCCGGCCCCTGGAAGGTGACGTCCGTCGACACGGCGGCCGATCTCGCCGTCGATCGGGCTTTGATGCGCCGGATCGGCCAGGCCCGGAAGACGGAACACCTGTTCCTGCATCCGGTCGTGGACGGCCAGGTCGGGTTGCTGTTCGTGGACGGCGTCTACACCCGCACGCTTGCCGCGGGCGTGCACGCCTTCTGGAATGTCGGGCGCATGGTCCAGGTGAAGGTCGTCGACCTCAAGCGCCAGTCGCTTGATGTCGCCGGGCAGGAAATGCTGACCAAGGATCGTGTGACGATCCGCGTCAACATCGCCGCCGAATACCGGGTCGTCGATCCGGTGACGGCGGTGAGCACGGTGAAGGACTTTTCCGAAGCCCTCTACCGCGCTCTGCAGTATGCCTTCCGCAAGACGCTTGGTGCGCTCACCCTCGACCAGATCCTCGACAAGAAGGTGACGGTCGACGAGGAGGCGGCGGCCAAGGTGCGTGGCGACATGGCCGCGATCGGCCTCGAGGTCAGCGATATCGCGCTCAAGGATGTCATCCTGCCGGGCGAGATGCGCGAGATCCTCAACCAGGTGGTTTCGGCCGAGAAGCAGGCCGAGGCCAATATCATCCGCCGCCGCGAGGAGACGAACGCCACGCGTTCGCTGCTCAACACGGCCAGGGTGATGGCCGAGAACCCGGTGATGCTGCGGCTGAAGGAGCTTGAGGCTCTCGAGGCCATCGCCGGCAAGGTCGAGCGGCTCACCGTCCACAACGGAACGGGCGGGCTGCTGAACGACCTGGTCAAGCTCCGCGAAAGCTGATGCATGTCGCCCAAAAGTGGTTCCGGTTTTGGGGTAACGACATGCATCGAAACAAAGACTGACGGTGCGTCATATGGGAAGGGCCGCCGGGCCGACCGGCGGCCCTTCTTGCGTTTCGAAAGCCGGCATCCCATCTGCGCGCCGTGCATTCGGCCTTTTCCTGCCTGGAAAAACCGATTAGACAGCGCCCAAACAAGATGCGGACAGATTCCGCCCGCAACCGAAGGAAGAGCCCTTGTCCACGACGTTCCAGAAAGTCGCCAAGATCATTGCCGACACCAGCGAGATCGATATCGACACCATCACGCCCGAAAGCCACACCATCGACGATCTGGGCATCGACAGCCTCGATTTCCTCGACATCGTCTTTGCCATCGACAAGGAATTCGGCATCAAGGTGCCGCTCGAGAAGTGGACGCAGGAGGTCAATGACGGCAAGGCCTCGACCGACGACTACTTCGTCATGAAGAATCTCTGCGCCAAGATCGACGCGCTCGTCGCGGCCAAGGCCGCCTGATGTCGCACTCACCTGCCTAACCCACAAAGCCGTCCATGAGCAGTCCGCACGACGTCGTCATCACCGGCATAGGCCTTGTCTCCTCGCTGGGAGAAGGCCCGGATGCTCATTGGCAGAAGCTGACCCGGCCAGGCCTCGAGCCGGTGCTCGATGCGGCGCGTTTCGCGCCCTATACCATCCACCCGTTGCCCGAGATCGACTGGAACCTGCAGATCGCCAAGCGCGGCGACCAGCGCCAGATGGAGACCTGGCAGCGGCTCGGCACCTATGCCGCCGGCCTTGCGCTGGACGACGCCGGCATCAAGGGCAATGACGAGCTCTGCACGACCATGGACATGGTGGTGGCGGCCGGCGGCGGCGAACGCGACGAGGCCGTCGATGCCGCAATCCTCGCCGCTTCCGAAAGCCGCAACGACCGCGACGTGCTGCTCAACGAGAAGCTGACCACGGAATTGCGGCCGACGCTGTTCCTCGCCCAGCTTTCGAACCTGCTCGCCGGCAACATCTCGATCGTCCACAAGGTCACCGGCTCGTCCCGCACCTTCATGGGCGAGGAAGGCGCCGGCGTCTCCGCCGTCGAGACGGCCGCCGCGCGCATCCGCTCCGGCCAGTCGACCCACGTGCTGGTCGGCGGCGCGTTCCAGACGGAACATTCCGACATGCTGCTTGGCTATGAGCTCGCTGGCTATCTGCATCGCGGCCCCTGGAGGCCGGTCTGGCAGCGGCAGGGCACCGAGGGCGGCGGCGTGGTGACGGGCTCGGGCGGCGCCTTCCTGGTGCTGGAGCAGCGCGAGCACGCGAAAAGCCGTGGCCGCAAGATCTACGCTGAGCTTGGCCCCATTGTCTCCGGCCGCGCCCGGCGCAGTCGCGGCGAGTTGAACGCCGAGATCGCCGCGCTGCTGAAGCAGGCGGCGTTGCCAAACGGCGAGCTGCTGACCATTTCCGGCGCCTCGGGCGCCCACGCCGCCACGGCGGCGGAGAAGGAAGCGCTCGACGCCAACCCGGCGCTTGCCGTGCGCGCCTTCTCGACGCTCACCGGCCATTTGAAGGAAGCGCAGTTTCCCTTCGCGGTGGCGCTGGCGGCACTCGCCGTCGACCGCAAGGCCGGCTATCCAGCCTTCGATGCAACAGCGGAGCGGCAATTTGCGGGCACTCCCGCAACCGTCCTTGCAACGGCGATCGGCTATCACCAATTCGAGGGGCTGGGGCTGATCAAGGCCGCTTAGATTTGTTTTTATGCAATTCCGGACGGAAAACCGCGACACGCTTTTTCCTGGAATTGCTCTGGACCGAGGCAGACACAACATGGCCAATCTCCGCGATCACATGGGCAGGCCGATCGTCGCCGTGACCGGCATCGGCGTCGTGACCTCGCTCGGCGTCGGCAAGGCCGACAACTGGGCGGCACTGACCTCGGGCAAATCCGGCATCCATCCGATCACCCGCTTTCCCGTCGATCATCTGAACACCCGCATCTCCGGAATGGTCGATTTCCTGCCGTCGAGCTCCAAGGGTGCCAGCCCCCTCACCTACGAGCTGGCCGAGACAGCCGCCCAGGAAGCGGTATCGGAGGCAGGCCTCGATTCCGGCGATTTCAGCGGACCGCTGTTTCTCGCCTCGCCGCCGGTCGAGCTCGACTGGGCCGACCGCTTCTCGCTCTACAATTCCGACAAGAAGGAAAGCGGTTCCGAAAGGCTGCTGCGGGTAGCGCGCGGGCTGAAGGAGCTCGATATCTTCGAGACCACGCAGTTCGGCTCGATCGCCGACCGGCTGGCCGACCGCTTCGGCACGCGCGGCTTGCCGATCACTTTGTCCACCGCCTGCGCCTCCGGCGCCACCGCCATCCAGCTCGGTGTCGAGGCGATCCGCCGCGGCGAGTGCGACAAGGCGTTGTCGATCGGCGCTGACGGCTCCGCGACAGCGGAGGCGCTGATCCGCTTCTCGCTGCTTTCGGCGCTCTCCACCCATAACGACATTCCCGAGAAGGCCTCAAAGCCCTTCTCCAAGGACCGCGACGGTTTTGTCCTGGCCGAAGGTTCCGGTGCGCTGGTGCTGGAATCGCTGGAGGCCGCCCTTGCCCGCGGCGCGACCATCCTCGGCATCATGCGCGGCTGCGGCGAGCGCGCCGACGACTTCCACCGCACCCGCTCCAAGCCCGATGCTTCGCCGGCGATCGCCACGGTGCGCGCCGCCCTTGCCGATGCCGGCTTGAGCGAGGACGAAATCGACTACGTCAACGCGCACGGCACCTCGACTCCGGAAAACGACAAGATGGAGCACCTGTCGCTGTCGACGGTGTTCGGCGAGCGGGTCGGCTCGATGCCGATCTCTTCGAACAAGTCGATGATCGGCCACACGCTGTCGGCCGCCGGCGCGGTCGAGGCCGCGTTCTCGCTGATGACCATGCGCGAAAGCGTCATCCCGCCGACGATCAATTACGACAATCCCGATCCGGCGATCGTGCTCGACGTGGTGCCGAACAAGAAGCGCAACGCCGAAGTCGGCACGGTTTTGTCGAATTCCTTTGGCTTCGGCGGCCAGAACACCTGCCTTGTCATGGCGCGGGAACCGGTCTAAGCGGACGTTTTCCCGCTTCCACAGTACCGACAGGCCAAATGCGCGCATTGCAACTTATCGAGGACCGCCGCCTTGAAACGGTGGACCTGCCGCCTCCCCCGCCGCCTTCGCTCGGCGAAGTGACGCTCCGCATCAAGGCGGTGGCGCTCAACCATATCGATGTCTGGGGCTGGCGCGGCATGGCCTTCGCCAAGCGCAAGCTGCCGTTGGTCGTCGGCGCCGAAGCCTCGGGCGAGGTCGAGGCCGTCGGGCCAGGCGTCTCCAACCTTCTGCCGGGGCAGTTGGTGTCGATTTATGGCGCGCGCACCTGCGGGCTTTGCCGCGCCTGCCGCGAAGGGCGCGACAATCTCTGCGAGTACGTGTCCGGCGTCCACGGCTTCCACCTTGACGGCTTCGCGCAGGAAAAGATCAACCTGCCGGCCCGCCTTCTTGTGCCCGCTCCGCCCGGCGTGTCCGAGATCGGCGCCGCGGTCGCGCCTGTGACCTTCGGCACGGTCGAGCACATGCTGTTCGACAATGCCAGGCTCGAGCCCGGCGAAACCATCCTCGTCCATGCCGGCGGCTCCGGCATCGGCACCGCCGCCATCCAGCTTGCCAAGCGCATGGGCTGCACCGTCATCACCACCGTCGGCTCGAACGACAAGATCGACAAGGCGAAGGCGCTTGGTGCCGACCATGTCATCAATTACCGCGAGGACCGCTTCGAAGGCGTCGTGCGCAAGTTGACCAGGAAGAAGGGGGTCGATGTCGTCTTCGAGCATGTCGGCGCCGATACCTTTGCCGGCTCCATGCTCTCCTTGAAGCGCGGTGGGCGTCTCGTCACCTGCGGTTCCACCTCGGGCGTGTCGACGCAGGTCAATCTGATGCAGCTCTTCCAGCAGCAATTGAAGCTGCTCGGCTCCTTCGGCTGCCGCATGGAGAACATGGCCAATGCCATGCAGAAGATGGCGGCCGGCCTCGTCGCTCCGGTCATCGATACCGAAGTCGGCTTCGACGATATCGACGCCGCGCTGAAGCGCATGGAAGGCCGCGACGTCTTCGGCAAGATCATCCTGCGCGTTTCCTAGGGGCAGAGGGTCGCAAGGTGCTCAAGAAAGCCCGCCGGGACTTCATGTTCCGCTACGGCCGGCGGCTGCGCCAGTTGGAGCACTGGCTGGTGGCGCGGCTCGCCATGGCGATGATCGGCGTGCTGCGCCTTTTGCCGCCGGACAGCGCGCTCAACTTCGCCGACCGCGTCGCCCGCTGCATCGGGCCGATCGTCGGCCGGCATCGGGTGGCGGTCAACAATCTGCGGCTGGCCTATCCCGAAAAGAGCGACGCCGAGATCGGGGCCATTGCGTTGGACATGTGGGGCAACATGGCCCGCCTGGCCGCCGAAT
Source organism: Mesorhizobium album (assembly GCF_033977205.1). Classification (NCBI taxonomy): domain Bacteria; kingdom Pseudomonadati; phylum Pseudomonadota; class Alphaproteobacteria; order Hyphomicrobiales; family Phyllobacteriaceae; genus Mesorhizobium; species Mesorhizobium album. The sequence goes on from NZ_JAVIIW010000005.1 coordinate 118,866, forward strand.
ACATCTTCCTCGATGCGCTCTTCGATTTCGATCCGAATGCGACAAAGCCGGGGCGCGTCGAGGTCCGCGGCATCGACCATTTCGTCGAGATCGCCGGCGAGAAGAAGCCGCATATCCTGTTTACCGGACACCTCGGCAATTTCGAACTGCTGCCTGTCGCCGCCGCCACTTTCGGCATGAATATAACGGCGCTGTTTCGCCCGCCGAACAATCCCTACCTTGCCGACTACATCCACTCGACCCGCCGTTCGACGATGGGCGGCCTACTGCCCTCTTCCACGGGCGCGTCATTTGCGTTGGCTGCCATCCTGGAGAAGGGTGGCAATATCGGCGTCCTGGTCGACCAGAAGTTTACCAACGGCGTCGAGACGACCTTCTTCGGCCGCCCCTGCCAGAGCAACCCGGTGCTGGGCATGCTCGCCCGCCACTATGACTGCGATGTCTATCCTGCCCGCTGCGTCAGGCTCCCGGGAAACCGATTCCGCCTGGAAATCGAAGACAAGCTGACCCTGCCGCGTACCGAAGGGGGCAGCGTCGATGTTCACGCCACCACGCAGTTGCTGGCCGACGTGGTCGAGCGCTGGGTGCGCGAGGATCCTGGCCAATGGATGTGGTTCCACAAGCGCTGGGAGATGAGCGGCCGGCGCCGTAAGCGCGGGCAAGCCAAGGAAGTCGGCTAAGAGTGCGGAATGCACCCGGTCCTCTTGCAAGGAAAAGCCGCGAAGATTTCTTCGCGGCTTCGATGTCGGCAATCAGAACTGGCTGAGCAATTCCTAGAATAACGGCACTGTAAAGTTGGGGCGGTAAGTATCCATCGTTGCGCCGTTGCGATCCTCGTCGAGCAACGAGTTGGAACCGAAGCTTGCCCGCAGGCCGATCACGTATTTGTGGATGTTCGCGCTGCCCGAAGCTTCGGAGACAGTCAGGTGGTCCAGTTGGTAGCGCCCGAACACCGACCACGGCGTGCCGGAAAAACGGTAGGTAGCCTGAAGTGCCGCAGTGACCGTGTCGAAATGCGCGCCAAACCCGGACAATCGCGAAAAGCCCAGTTCGCCGTCGAAGCGAAGGTCGTCCTGGGCGAAATAGCGCACCACGCCGCGAGCGCCCCAATCGTCGAGATGCTCGGATTCGCCGCTGGCCCGCAACTGGCCGTAATAGACCTGGCCGTAAAGCGTCACGTTGCCGAAATAGGCTTGGGCCTCCGGACCTACGGTGAAGGTATAAAGGTTTTCGTCGCCAATCTCGTCGCCGCCGTATCCGGTGATCGTAGCAAACCCGCCAAGCGCATAGGAGGTTGGATCGCGCCAGTAGCCGTGGACTGCTCCACCATAGCTATAGATGTTGGTACCCTCGATCCATATCGAGTCGATCACCGCATCGGTCTGGATGTTCCAGCGGCCGTCGATTGGGAAGTTGATCCGAGCTGCGCCGCCGGCGGTTGTGCCAGTGTCATGACCACCCGGGAACGAGAAATAGAGGCCGCCCACATAAAGTTCGCCATAGCCCGAAATATGCGGCTGCGCGAGTTCCTGGTCCAGAACAACCGGCGTGTCCGCAGCGAAAGCCGAAGTCGCCGTTGCCGCGATCGCGGCACCGAGAAGAAAGCGATGCATAGTAGTCCCCAAGCCGTCAGAATTGACAATTCTTGCTTATCACTGCCGCGTCATGCAAACCAGCTTGGGCAATACTGTGAGCCGGCGTAAATCGTTGTTTTTCGAAGCATGTGCGACATTGCTGCAACGCTGACAGACGAGCTGATGCGCAGGCAGCAATTGCCGCCTGCGACTTCGGCGAGCCCTCTCCTGTCCGTTTTCAGTTGGTGACGACGATCCGCGTGTTACCGTAGCCGGCCTCGCGTACCATCGCATAGAAGGTCGCAGCGTTGGCCGTGTGGAGACGCACGCAGCCATGTGATGCCGGGCGTCCGAGATATCTCACCGCGCCGGTGCCATGGATGGCGTAGCCGCCGTGGAAGAACACCGAATACGGCATCGGCGAATTGTCATATTTGCGCGAGTACCAGATCCGCGCCGTCCATTGCGGCCGGTAGCTGCCGCGCGGCGTGAAGTAGCCCTTGCGGGCCGTCGACACGTTCCAGCGGTAAAGCACCTGGCCGTATTTGCTGACGGTCATCGTCTGCGATGACACATCGATGTTGGCGACCAGCGAGGCCGCGCGACTTGCGATCGACGTGCCGAGCAACGTTGTTGCCAGCACGGCTGCCATGAGAACGGACTTTTTCATGCGATCAAACCCCTACGATTGCCCCTTGCCATCACACGGTTTTCTTTCCATCATTTTTCTGGCAGGTGCGTTAAATACCACACACTCGTTGACGAATCCGCCAATCCGATGCGGCGAATTTGAATGATTTTCCCGCCATAGCTGCCGGCACGACACGCACCCTCGACGGTTTAATCCGTTGGCCCTGCCCGGATCGTCGATTGGCCCGATTATGTTCGACAGCGAGCAAGAGGCAGCTTGCAAAACCGCGGCGTTGCTTCTTCAATCCATCGGATGAATGAACGACTCCTGCGGGCGGTCGATGACCGAATCGACGACCTGGTCGCGCTGACCGCCGACCTGATCCGCTTTCCGACCGTCAACCCGCCCGGCGAGGCCTACCGGCCGTGCGCCGAGTATCTTGGCGCGCGCCTCAAGAAGCTCGGCTTCGAGACAGAGTTCATTCGCGCCGAAGGCGTGCCCGGCGACACCGACCGCTACCCGCGCGTCAATGTCGTCGCCCGCCTCGACGGCCGCTCGCCCGGCGCCTGCGTCCACTTCAATTCGCACATCGACGTGGTCGAGGCGGGGGACGGCTGGACCGTCGATCCCTTCGCCGGACTGGTGAAGGACGGCCGGGTCTACGGCCGCGGCGCTTGCGACATGAAAGGCGGGCTCGCCGCATCCGTCGTCGCCGCGGAAGCTTTCATGGAGGTCTATCCCGACTTCCCCGGCGCCATCGAGATATCGGGCACAGTCGATGAGGAGTCCGGCGGCTTCGGCGGCGTCGCGCATCTGGCGAAGCTCGGCTACTTCTCAAAGCCGAAGGTCGACCACGTCATCATCCCCGAGCCGCTGAATAAGGATCGTATCTGCCTTGGCCATCGCGGCGTCTGGTGGGCGGAGATCGAGACCAAGGGCGAGATCGCGCATGGTTCGATGCCCTTCCTCGGCGACAATGCGGTGCACCACATGGGCGCTGTCCTGCAGGCGTTCGAGGACGAGTTGTTCCCGGCGCTCGACCGCAAGGTGACGCGCATGCCGGTGGTGCCCGAGGGCGCCCGGCGCTCGACCATGAACATCAATTCCATCCATGGCGGTCAGACCGAGGATTTCCGGCCGGGACTGCCCTCGCCCAACGTGCCGGATTCCTGCCGGCTGACCATCGACCGCCGCTTCCTGCTCGAAGAGGACCTCGCCACCGTCAAGGGGGAAGTCACCAGCATCCTCGACCGACTGAAGCGCGAGCGGAAGAAATTCGACTATGAGATCCGCGACCTGATGGAGGTTCTGCCGCTGATGACCGAGCGCGACGCGCCGGTGGTGAAAGCCGTTGCGCAGGGCATCATGGAAATCTTCGACCGCGAGCCGGACTACGTGATCTCGCCCGGCACCTACGATCAGAAGCATATCGCCCGCATCGGCCACATCTACGACTGCATCGCTTACGGCCCCGGCATTCTCGATCTTGCCCATCGGCCGGACGAATGGGTGGGCATCGCCGACATGGTGGAATCGGCCAAAGTGATGGCGATCGGCCTCAACGTGCTGCTGCGCGGAACAACCGGCTAAGGCGCAAAAACATTTCTCGCTGCGCGATCAGTCAGCACGAAACACAATTTACTCGCGCGCCAAATCACGCTTCTATCCGCCGGGCTTGACCACGTTTGAGCATAGGGGAGTTCAGCAATGAGATTGTGGAAGACCATTTTTGCCGCGGCCGTGCTGACATTCGCCGCCGCGACGTCGGCATTTGCCGCGCGCACCGACCTCGTCATCGGCATTCCGCTCGAGCCCCCGCATCTCGATCCGACCGCCGGCGCCGCCGCGGCGATCGACGAAGTGCTCTATGCCAATGTCTTCGAGGGCCTCACCCGCATCGGCCCGAACGGCGAGGTGCTGCCCGACCTCGCCGAAAGCTGGGCCATCTCGGATGACGGCAAGATCTACACCTTCAAGCTGCACACGGGGGTGAAATTCCACGATGGCAGCGACTTCAGCGCCGACGACGTGAAATTCTCGCTCGACCGCGCCCGCGCCGACAATTCGATCAATGCCCAAAAGGGATTGTTCGCGCAGATCGACAAGGTCGATGTCGTCGACCCGGCCACCGTCAAGGTGACGCTGAAGAACCCGCAGGGCTCCTTCCTCTACAATATGGGCTGGGGCGACGCGGTGATCGTGTCGCCGAAATCAGCGGACACGAACAAGGAAAAGCCTATCGGCACCGGGCCCTTCAAGTTCCAGAACTGGGCCAAGGGCTTATCGATCACCCTGGTGAAGTCGGACAATTACTGGGGCGCGCCGGTCTTCCTCGACAAGGTCGAGTTCCGCATCGTGCCTGATGCCGCCGCCGCAGTGCCGGCGCTGCTTTCCGGCGACATCCAGGCCTTCCCCTTCTTCGACCCCGACAGCGTCTCCCAGGTCAAGGGCGATCCGCGCTTCCATGTGGTGATCGGCTCGACCGAAGGCGAAACGATCCTTTCGATCAACAACAAGAAGCCGCCCTTCGACAAGCTGCAGGTCAGGCAGGCGATCTCCTTCGCGCTCGACCGCAAGGCGATCATCGACGGCGCTTCGGCCGGCCTCGGCGTGCCGATCGGCTCGCATATGTCGCCCGCCAACAAGGACTATGTCGACCTCACTGGTCTCTATCCGCACAATATCGACAAGGCCAAGGAACTGCTGAAGGAGGCCGGCCTCGAAAAAGGCTTCAAGGCGACGCTGAAGCTGCCGCCGCCTTCCTATGCACGGCTTGGCGGCGAGATCATCGCCTCGGAGCTACGCGAGGTTGGCATCGACCTGGAGATCATTCCGGTCGAATGGGCGCAGTGGCTCGACCAGGTCTTCACCAAGAAGGACTATGACCTCACCATCGTCTCCCACACTGAGCCCAACGACATCGATATCTATTCGCGCAAGGACTATTACTTCAATTACGACAACGCGACCTTCGACAAGATCATCGCCGAGCTCAACCTCACCTCCGACGAGGCCAAGCGCAAGCAACTGCTCGGCGAAGCGCAGAAGATCCTGGCCGACGACGCCGTCGTTGGTTTCCTCTACGAGCTGCCGAAGGTCGGGGTCTGGGACGCCAAGCTGCAGGGCCTGTGGGAGAACGCGCCGATCCAGGCCAATGATCTCACCAAGGTGAAGTGGACGGACTGACGGCGGCGCGATCGCCCGATCGCCTCCCATGACCGCCTACCTCGCAAAACGCCTCATTATCGCGGCCATCACGCTGGTGCTGGCCTCGATGGTGGTGTTTGCGGTCATGGAGATCCTGCCCGGCGACCCCGCGCGCCTGATGCTGGGCTTCAACGCCAGCGCCGACCAGGTCGAGCAGCTGCGCAACCAGATGGGACTGAACGCGCCGATTGTCCTGCGCTATCTGCACTGGGCGAGCGGGCTGCTCAGCCTCGATTTCGGCCGCTCCTACACCTATTCGGTTCCCGTCATCGACCTGGTGCGTGAGCGCGTCGTCGTTTCCCTGCCGCTGGCGCTTATCGCGCTGGCGCTGTCGACCGTCATCGCCGTTCCGGTCGGCGTGTTTTCCGCCAGCCGGCAAGGCCGCGCCGGAGATGCACTTGCCATGGGCGCCGCGCAGCTTGGCGTCGCCGTGCCGAACTTCTGGTTCGCGCTGATGCTGATCTATCTCTTCGCCGTTTGGCTGCGGCTGGTGCCAGCCGGGGGTTTCCCCGGCTGGGGTGCCGGCATCTGGCCGGCCATGAAGTCACTGCTCCTGCCGGCAGTCGCGCTGGCGTTGCCGCAGGCCGCGATCCTGGCGCGCGTCGCCCGCTCGGCGCTGATCGAGGTGCTGAACGAAGACTATATCCGTACCGCCCGCGCCAAGGGCCTCCCCTACCGCGCCGTGCTGTGGCGCCATGCCCTGCGCAACGCCATGATCCCGGTGCTCACCATCCTCGGCCTGCAATTCGCCTTCCTGCTCGCCGGCACCATCATCATCGAGAATGTCTTCTACCTGCCGGGGCTCGGCCGGCTGGTGTTCCAGGCCATCACCCAGCGCGACCTGATCGTCGTCGAGAGCGTCGTCATGCTGCTGGTCGCGGCCGTGATCGCCGTTAACCTGCTGGTCGATTTCTCCTATGCGGTGGTTGATCCGCGCCTGAGGGGTCGGCAATGACGATGCGCATCGACCTGCCCGAAGAAACCCTTGCCGACGTCCTGGCCAAGGCCTTCGGCAACCGCTCTTTCCTCATCGGCTTCGCCATCACGCTGCTGGTCGCTGCGGTCGCGCTTCTGTCTTTCGTCTGGACACCCTATGACGTCACCAAACTGGTGATCGCCGACAAGACGCAGGCGCCATCGCCGGTGTACTGGTTCGGCACTGATCACTTCGGCCGCGACATCCTGTCGATGGTCATGGTGGGAGCACGCAACTCGATCGCCGTGGCGCTGGTGGCGGTCGGCATCGGCATGGGCGTTGGCGTGCCGCTCGGCGCCTTCGCCGCGGCACGCGGCGGCATCGCCGACGAGGCACTGATGCGCATCAACGACCTCGTCTTCGCCTTCCCGGCGCTGCTTTCGGCGATCATGATCACCGCCATCTTCGGCCCCGGCGCCGTCAACGCCATCATCGCCATCGGCATCTTCAACATACCGGTCTTCGCGCGCGTCGCCCGCGCCGGTGCCTTGGCGATCTGGCCGCGCGAATTCATCCTTGCCGCGCGCGCCGCCGGCAAGGGCATGACGGAGATCACGATCGAGCACATCCTGCCCAACATCGCGACGCTGCTGCTCGTCCAAGGCACCATCCAATTCGCGCTGGGCATCCTCGCCGAGGCCGGGCTGTCCTATGTCGGCCTTGGCGCGCAGCCGCCGATGCCGAGCTGGGGCCGCATGCTGTTCGACGCGCAGACCCGCATGGTGACCGCGCCCTGGATGGCGATCTTTCCCGGCATGGCGATCGTCGTCACCGTGCTTGGGCTCAATCTGCTCGGCGACGGCATCGCCGACATCCTCGATCCGAAATCGCGGCGGCAGCGATGAGCCTGCTCGAGATCGAGAACCTGTCGCTGGCCATCGGCAAGACGCCGATCCTGAAAGGGGTCGAGCTCACAATCGCGCCCGGCGAGGTGGTCGGCCTGGTCGGCGAATCCGGCTCCGGCAAGTCGATGACGGCGCTGACCATCATGCGGCTGCTACCGCATCTGGCGCGCACCAGTGGACGCGTCACTTTCGACGGCATCGACCTCCTGGCCGCGAGCGAGGACCAGATGTGCGCGCTGCGCGGCGACGACATCGGCATGGTCTTCCAGGAGCCGATGACGGCGCTCAATCCGGTGAAGACCATCGGCGAACAGGTGGCCGAAGGCATCCGCTGGCATACCAAGGCGAGCCGCGCCGAAGCGGAGGAACGCGCGCGAAAAATGCTCGACCGCGTGGGTCTGCCGGGGACAAAATTCCCGCTGTCGCGCTACCCGCATGAACTGTCCGGCGGCCAGCGTCAGCGCGTGGTCATCGCCATCGCCTGCGCGCTGAAGCCCAAGCTCTTGATCGCCGACGAGCCGACCACGGCGCTTGACGTGGTGCTCCAGGCGCAGATCCTCGACCTGCTGCGCGATCTGGTCAGCGAAAACCGCATGGGCCTGTTGCTCATCTCACATGACCTGGCGGTGGTAACCGAAATGTCTGACCGCCTGACCATCCTGCGCCGTGGCGAAGTGATGGAAGCCGGCGACACTGCGAGCACGCTGTCCGCACAACGCCATCCCTACACGCGCGAGCTGGCGCTGGCATCGATGCATATGCCGGCGCGCCCGAAGACGCATCGGGCGGGTTCGGCCAAGCCGCTGCTCGAGGTGGAGGGCGTCAGCCGCGCCTATCCGGGACGGCGCATGTCCCTGTTCCGGCCGGCGCAACCGGTCCGCGCCGTCGACGATGTGTCGCTGACGATCGAGCCTGCGCAGTCGGTGGCGCTCGTCGGCCGCTCCGGCTGCGGCAAGTCCACGCTCGCCCGCATGATCCTGGCGCTGGACAAGCCAACGGCCGGCGCGATCCGCTTCCGCGGCGAGGTCATCACCGGCAAGTCCGAAGCGGCGCTGAAGCCGGCGCGGCGCGACATGCAGGTGGTGTTCCAGGATCCTTACGGCTCGTTCGACCCGCGCCAGAAGGTCGAGAAGCTGATCGCCGAACCGCTGCACCTTCTGGAGAAGCAGCCGTCAAAAGCCGAGCGCCGCGAGATGGTCGCGCACGCGCTCGACGAAGTCGGACTCGGTCCGCGCGATATGGACAAATACCCGCACGAATTCTCGGGCGGCCAGCGCCAGCGCCTGTCGATCGCTCGCGCCATCATCACGCGGCCGAAACTGGTCGTCGCCGACGAGCCGGTCTCGGCGCTGGATGTCTCGATCCGCGCCCAGATCCTCGACCTGTTTGCCGAGCTCAACCAGAAGCTCGGTATCGCCTATCTCTTCATCACTCACGACCTGACGGTTGCCCGCGCCATGTCCGACGAGGTGCTGGTCATGCACGAAGGCAAAATCGTTGAGCGCGGTCGGACCACCGACGTGCTCGACAATCCGCGCTCGGAAGCGACGCAGGCGCTGGTCGCGGCGGCGCCCGATCTTCACCGCGCGATCGCGCGGCGCATGCAGGAACAGGGGTGAGCAGCCGGTTCGCGCAGCGAATTCAAACGTGCCAGTGGCACGATGAAAGGCCAGCGAACGCCGGGATGCTGCGAAGCAGCGGGGACCCGGCCGGGCAGCCGCGCTCAGCCCTCCGGTTTGACCACATCCACCGGGCTGATATCGAGCAGGTCGAGCGTGCGGCGCAGAAGCTTCACCTCACTGTCGGCAAGCTTGGCATCCGCCTTGGCGATGTCCGCCATGTGGCGGGCGAGCAGCTTGCGCCGTTCGACGTCGAGGTCGCGGAACAGCGCGATCGCCTGCGAGCCGTTAGTCTCGTAGCCGTAGTCGTTGAGATATTCGATGACGCTGTCGACGCTGGTTTCCGGGATGCCGAAGGCTTCCCTGCAGATGCGCCGGAAGGCTACCATCTCGCTCTCCGAAACCGAGCCGTCGGCCAGGATCATGCGGAACAGCATCAGAAGCTCCGCCGACAGCACCGGATCGTCCGCCACCTTGCGCACGCCCGGGTCGCCGTCGAAGATCGAACGTATCTGATCGAGCAGCGCCAACACCATCGGCCTCCCCTTCGTGATTCCGGTTTGATTGTTAGCGTGGAATCGGGCTTGCGCAAACTGGGTCGGCGTGATGGAAGCTGCGGCTTCCCCTCGCCGTGACCCGCAGCCGATGATCGACCTTACCCTGCAGACTGCCCTTATGCTCGCCGCTGCCGCTTTTGCGGCGGGCTTTGTCGATTCGATCGCCGGCGGCGGCGGCCTGATCACCATTCCGGCGCTGCTTCTGGCGGGTTTCTCGCCGGTCGCCGCACTTGGCACCAACAAGCTGCAAGGCATGTTCGGCTCCGGCTCGGCCACCATCCATTATGCCGCCAACGGCCAAGTCGATCTGCGCCGACAGCTCCCTTCCGCGCTGTTGGCGCTCGTCGGCGGCGCGGTTGGCGCCCTTCTCGCGACGATCGTGCCCGGCGGCTTCCTGCGCGCGCTCCTGCCGGTCCTGCTGATCGCGATCGCTCTCTACTTCGCCTTCAAGCCCAACATGGGCGACGTCGACCGCGCCGAGCGTCTGTCTCCTTTTCTGTTCGGTCTGACGGTCGTGCCGGCCGTTGGCTTCTATGACGGTCTGTTCGGCCCGGGCACCGGCTCGTTCCTCATGCTGGCCTTCGTTGCGCTTGCTGGTTACGGCGTGCTCAAGGCGACGGCGCACACCAAGCTGCTCAATTTCGCCTCCAACATTGGCGGCTTCGTCGTTTTTGCCGCCGTCGGCGTCATCGCCTGGAAGATCGGTCTGATGATGGGCGTGGCGCAGTTCCTCGGCGCCCGTCTCGGCGCCAGCCTTGCCATCCGCATCGGCGCAAGCTTGATCAAGCCGCTCCTGGTGATCGTGTGCCTGGCGCTGGCGGTCAAGCTGCTTGCCGACCCGGCCAATCCCTTACGCCAGCTAATTGGTGTGTGAGGCCCCTGCTGGTAGAATTCGTGCGTTGCGAATCATGTTGGAGGGACTAAGCATGAATCTCAGTGCACCCACCCAGATTGTGTTCATTATTTCGTTGGTCATCGCCATCATCGGCCTTCTCGCCGCTCTTGGCCTTCTTGCGTTCATTCCTGTTGCAGCGGTGTGGATTATGCTCATCGCCTATATCGTGCTTGCCGCCGGCTGCCTGATGCGCGGCACCTAAGTATCGCAATCTCCGGAAACTCGGAGCGCCCGGCCCTGCCGGGCGCTCTTTGTTTGTAGGTTTGAAGACTACCTCGCTAGGGCGAAGATCGCATCGCAGTCGAGATGGGCTTCCAGCTCGGCCGCGACCTCGTCCAGGGCCTTCTCCACCTCGGCGCGGTAGTCGATGCCGCCGCCGCTGAGGCCCAGGCTCGCAAGGTACGCGGCGCGAAAAGCGTCGGCGGAGAACAGCCCATGCAGATAGGTGCCGATCACCTTGCCGTCGGCCGAGATCGCGCCGTCCTCGACGCCGTTGATGATCGCCGAAGGTCGCGCCGTGTCCGGGCCGGTGGTGCGGCCGAGATGGATTTCGTAGCCTTCGAGCGGCAGGCCGAACTGCACCGAACGGGCGCTTGAATTGCGCACTGTTTTTTCCGGTTCCATCACAGTCTCGATGTCGAGGAGGCCGAGTCCTTCCGTTTCGGTGACGCCGCCTTCGATCCCGTCGGGATCGCGCACCATGCGGCCGAGCATCTGATAGCCGCCGCAGATGCCGACGACATTGCCGCCGCGCTTACGATGCGCGACGAGGTCGCGATCCCAGCCATTCTCGCGGAATTTGATCAGATCGCCGATGGTCGATTTCGAGCCGGGAATGACCACCAGCCCGGCGTCTTCCGGCAGCGGCTTGCCCGCCGGCACGAACACCACCTCGACCTGCGGCTCGGCCTTCAGAGGATCGAGGTCGTCGAAATTGGCGATGCGCGCGAGCATCGGCACCGCCACCTTCAGCGCCCGCCTCTCGCCGGCGGCGAGACGCTCCAGCACGACCGAATCCTCGGACGGCAGCCGGGCGGCCGCCTTCAGCCAGGGCACGACGCCGAAGCAGCGCCAGCCGGTGAACTTGCCGATCACGCTGATCCCGTCGTCGAACAGCGAGATATCGCCGCGGAACTTGTTGATGAGATAGCCGGCGATCATGCGCCGGTCTTCCTCCGGCAGGATCAGATGCGTGCCCGCGACAGAGGCGATGACGCCGCCGCGGTCGATGTCGCCGACGAGCACCACCGGCACGTTGGCGCGCGTCGCAAAGCCCATATTGGCGATGTCGCGGCTCCTGAGATTGATTTCTGCCGGCGAGCCTGCGCCCTCGACGATGACCAGATCGGCGCCCTCGCCGACCTTCGCCCAGGACTCCAGCACAGCGTCCATCAGCCGGGCCTTCATCGCCTGATAGTCGCGCGCCCGCGCCTCGCCGAACACCTTGCCCTGCACCACCACTTGCGAGCCGATGTCGCTCTGCGGCTTCAGCAGCACGGGGTTCATATGCACGGTCGGCCTCACCCCGCAGGCCAGCGCCTGCAGCCATTGCCCACGGCCGATCTCGCCGCCGCCGGCCGTGTTGTCGCCGGGAATGTCGGCGACGGCGGCATTGTTCGACATGTTCTGCGGCTTGAACGGCCTCACCTTCAGTCCGCGCTTCTTCGCGGCCCGGCACAGCCCCGCCACCAGCACGGTCTTGCCGACATCCGAGCCGGTGCCTTGCAGCATGATCGCTCTGGCCATCAGCCCCTGCCCTCCGATCCAATGGTCGATTTCTGCGCCAGCGGTCCGCCGCGCCAGATATAGAGCGCCATCAAAGGCTCCTTGCCGGTGCGCATGGCGTGACTGACGTTTGACGCGTGGTGGATGACGTCGCCGGCCTCGTGAACGTGAAAACCGCCCTCGCCCATACGCCATTCGGTGCCGCCGGTCAGCGGGATATAGATCTCCTCAGCAATGTGGTGATGGTCGGGATAGACGATGCCGGGCCCGAGGATGAGCAGGCCGGCGGCGACCTCGTCATTGACGAAATGCCCGCGTGTGCCGAACATTTCCAGCCAGCCGTAATTGTCGATGAAGGTCTGGCCGAAATCGGCGGCCGTATAGGTCTGCCCCCAGCTCAGCTCGTCCCGATGGTCGGCCACGAATTGTGCCAGCGGCCCTGCGTCCTGCGGCGCAAGTTCCGCGATACGATCGAGATGGCGAAGGCAGCCGAGCGGACGCGGTTCGAGCGGGCGGGAGGGCATGTCCCAGCCGATGCGTGCGACAGCATCTGCGACAAGGCCGCTGTCGACACCAGCGAGATAGCTGTGGAACCGCTCCAGCAACTGATCGAAAATTGTCGGCACGCAGGGCTCCGTTGATCAATCCGTGCACAGCCGGTCCGCGGAGGGCCGGGTTGCGCGGCGGCATCATTGGTCTAGATTGATCGCTGCGCAAAGCCAAAAACGACAGGCCACAAGGCCTGAAACGACAGGGAGCACGCCATGGACGCGGCAGTCGATGCGGGCACTGGCCAATTCGAACTCACCGAGGAACAGCGCGCCATAAAGGAGATGGCAGAGGCCTTCGCGGCCGACCGCGTGGCGCCCAACGCGCTCGACTGGGATCGGGCAAAGCACTTTCCCGCCGATGTGATCCGCGAGACCGGGCCGCTCGGCCTCGGCGGCATCTATGTGCGCGACGATGTCGGCGGCTCGGCGCTTGGACGTCTCGATGCCGTGCTGATCTTCGAGGCGCTCGCCCGCGCCGATCCGGCATTCTCGTCGTTCATTTCCATCCACAACATGGCGGCCTCGATGATCGACCGCTTCGGCAGCGACGAGCAGCGCCAGCGCTTCCTGCCGAAGCTGGCCTCGATGGAATGGCTGGCGAGCTACTGCCTGACCGAGCCCGGCTCAGGCTCGGATGCCGCCGCGCTAAAGACGCGGGCGGCGAAGAGCGGCAGCGACTATGTCTTGAACGGAACCAAGCAGTTCATTTCCGGCGCCGGCGACAGCGACCTCTATGTGGTCATGGCGCGCACCGGCGGCGACGGCCCAAAAGGCATCTCCACCTTCGTCGTGCCCAAAGACGCGCCGGGCCTCTCCTTCGGCGCCAACGAGCACAAGATGGGCTGGCACATGCAGTCGACCCGTCAGGTCATCTTCGAGGACTGCAAGGTACCGGCCGAGAACCTGCTTGCAGCCGAAGGCGAAGGCTTCGGCATCGCCATGGCCGGTCTCGATGGCGGCCGGCTGAATATAGCCGCCTGCTCACTGGGCGGCGCGCAGTCGGCGCTCGACAAGGCACTCGCCTACACGGCCGAACGCAAGGCTTTCGGCTCGAAGATCAACCAGTTCCAGGCGCTGCAGTTCAGACTGGCCGACATGGAGACGGAGCTGCAGGCCGCCCGCATCTTCCTCTACGCCGCCGCCTCGAAGCTTGACCGCAAGGCCCCAGACGCGGGCAAATGGTCGGCGATGGCCAAGCGCTTCGTCACCGATATCGGCTTCGACGTCGCCAACGAAGCGCTGCAACTGCATGGCGGCTACGGCTATCTGCACGACTACGGTATCGAGAAGCTGGTGCGGGACCTGCGCGTCCACCAGATCCTCGAAGGCACCAACGAGATCATGCGCGTCATCATCGCGCGTACGCTGATAGGCCGCTGACCGAAGATATCCGGAGGAACAGGAATGACGACGATCGCCTTCATTGGCCTGGGCAACATGGGCAATCCGATGGCCGCCAATCTGGTCAAGGCCGGCCACGCGGTGTTGGGCTTCGACCTCGTGCCGGAGAACCTCACCATCGCGAAAGAACACGGAGTCACCGTCATGGCCAACGCTGTCGCGGCGGTGAAGGATGCCGATGTCGTCATCACCATGCTGCCGGCCGGCAAGCATGTGCTGTCGGTCTACGGGGACGTCGCGCCCAAGGCCAAAAAAGGCGCGCTGTTGATCGATTCCTCGACCATCGATGTCGAATCGGCCCGCAAGGCGCATGCGATTGCCGCTAAGCATGGCTTGCCGTCGATCGACGCGCCGGTCTCCGGCGGCACTGGCGGTGCTGCTGCCGGCACGCTGACCTTCATGGCGGGCGGCTCGGACGAGGCTTTTGCCGCCGCCGAGCCGGTCCTTAAGCCGATGGCCGGCCGCATCGTCCACTGCGGCGGCGACGGCGCCGGCCAGGCCGCCAAGATCTGCAACAACATGATCCTCGGCATCTCGATGATCGGCGTCGCCGAAGCCTTCGTGCTCGCCGAAAAGCTCGGCCTCTCGCACCAAGCGCTGTTCGATGTCGCCTCAACCTCCTCGGGCCAGTGCTGGTCGCTCACCAGTTACTGCCCGGTGCCCGGCCCTGTTCCGGCATCGCCCGCCAACCGCGACTACAAGCCAGGCTTTGCCGCGGCGCTGATGCTCAAGGATCTGAAACTGTCGCAGGAAGCCGCGCAAAGCGCGGGCGCGGTGACGCCTCTCGGCGCCGAAGCGACGCAGCTCTACGCCCTGTTCAATGCGCAGGGGAACGCGGGCGCCGATTTTTCCGGCATCATAAATTTCCTGCGCGGCAATAAAGACTAAGTGACTGCTTTAAAAGGGTTATTAGCGGATTTTTTCGACAGAAAACCGGCAAATTTAGATTTGCTTAAGGTCTCGATAACCCGCCGGTAACGATGTGTCTCTAAAACAGACTGCGAGGCGGACATCGCAACCGCCCGGCGCTCCGGATCAGGTCTCGCGTACCGGAGCCCGTAAGTTTCGCAAGTCTCTCGTAGCGAAACGCCATGCGTATCTGGCAAAGCCGCGTTCCCGTTGGGACGCGGTTTTTGCGTTTACGCCCCTGCCGGCAAATGAGCGTCTTCCGCAGCGATGCACGGTGTCAGTCGCCGGGCGCCCTTGTTGACAAGCGCCCGGCGATCTCGCTTCGCTCAGCGCTTCCGCAGATCCGCCTCGGCGAGGTCGAGCGCCTTGGCGATGCGCTCGCAGGCCATGTCGATGGTGGCGCGCGTCCAGATCAGCGGCGGCGAGAGGATCATCGTGTCGCCGGTGGCGCGCAGCATCATGCCTTGCGAGATCGCGTGGTCGCGCACAACGACCGCGGCACTTCCCGAAGGCAGATAGCGTTCCTTGGTCGCCTTGTCCTTGACGATCTCGATCGCGCCCATCAGGCCGATCGAGCGCACTTCGCCGACCAGCCGGTGGCCGGCGATGCGTTCCTGCAGCGCCTGCGCGAAATAGGGACCGGTGTCGGTCCTGACGCGATCGACCAAGCCTTCCCGTTCGATGATCTCGAGGTTCTTCAGCGCCACCGCGCAGGCCACCGGATGACCGGAGTAGGTATAGCCGTGATAGAATTCACCGCCCTTCTCGACCAGCGTCTTGGCGACACGGTCGCCGACGAGCAGCGCCGACAGCGGCTGGTAGCCTGACGTCAGCGCCTTGGCGGTAGTGATGGTGTCGGGTTGCACATCGAAGGTCTGCGCCGCGAACCATTCGCCGGTGCGGCCATAGCCGGTGATCACCTCGTCCAGCATCAAGAGCACGTCGTATTTGCGGCAGATGCGCTGCACCTCCGGCCAATAGCTCATCGGTGGGATCTTCACCCCGCCCGCCCCCATCACCGGCTCGCCGATGAAGGCGGCGACCTTGTCGGCGCCTGCCTCGATGATCGCGTCTTCGACGGCCTTCGCCGCCCGCAGGCCGAAATCATGGTCGCTTTCGCCGGGCAGCGCGAGCTCATAGGCATAGGGCATCATCACATGGACGATGTTGGGCACCGCGCCGCCGAGCTGCTTGTGCATCGGCTCCATGCCGCCGAGCGATGTGCCGGCTATGGTCGAGCCGTGATAGCCCATCTTGCGCGAGATGATGCGGTTCTTCTCCGGCTTGCCTTCGAGCGCCCAGTAGTGGCGAACCAGCCGCAGCGCGGTGTCGTTGGCCTCCGAGCCGGACGAGCCGTAAAAGACCTGGCTGACATGCTTCGGCGCCAATTCCGCCAGCTTCTTCGACAGCAGCACCGGCGTCGGCGTCGAGCATTTGAAGAAGGAATTGTAGTAAGGTAGATCCTTCATCTGGGCATAGGCGGCATCAGCCAGCTCATTGCGGCCATAGCCGACATTGACGCACCAGAGGCCCGCCATGCCGTCGAGGATTTCCGATCCTTCCGAATCGTAGATGAACGGGCCGTCGGCGCGGGTGATGATGCGCGAGCCAATCTCGCGCAGTTCCTTGTGGTCGGTGAAGGGATGAAGGTGATGCGCGGCATCGATCTGCTGAAGCTGCTTCAGCGAATAGTTCTGATAGGTCATGGATTTGATCTTTCCTCTGGAATCAATCCGGCAGAAGCCGGGGCGGATTCGTCAGAGGAAACGGGGCGGCGAATAGCCGATGCGGGCGCAAAGCCGCAAAAGCTCGGCACGCAGCGTGCGCGGTGACGGCGTCACCGCAACCCCGAAGGCGCCTGATGTGCTGATGCGGACCATGGCCGGCAGCTTATGCTGCCTGATGCCTCGAATTCAAGCCGTGCCGCGTTTTCAGTCGAGCACCGGATTGTCCGAAAACCGGCTTCCACCTTTCGGTCCGATGCTCAGCGCCCGCTGCAGAAAGACATAGCGCATCGCCGTTTGCGCCGCCTGCGGCCGCCGATCGCCGCGCCCGCCATGGCCGCCTTCGGTCTCCTCGAAGAACAGCGTGCTCGCATGGCCAGTGGCTTGCAGCCGCGCAGCCATCTTGCGCGCATGGCCGGGATGGACGCGGTCGTCGGCGGTCGAGGTCATCAACAGCACCGGCGGATAAGCGGCATTAGCCGCGACATGCTGATAGGGCGAATAGGCGCCCAGCCAGGCCGCCTCCTCCGGCTTCAAGGGATCGCCATATTCGGCGATCCAGGACGCGCCGGGCGGCAATTCGGTGTAACGCAACATATCGAGCAGCGGCACGTCGATGATGACCGCGCCGAACAGGTCCGGGCGCTGCGTCAGCGACACGCCGGTGAGCAAGCCGCCATTCGAGCCGCCCTGGATGCCGAGTTGGGCAGCCGTGGTAATGCCGCGCCTGACCACATCCTCGGCCACCGCCGCGAAATCGTCGAAGGCTTTCTGGCGGTTGCCCTTGAGCGCCGCCTGATGCCAGGCCGGACCAAATTCGCCGCCGCCGCGGATGTTGGCCTGCACATACGCGTTGCCCTTCTCCAGCCACAACCTGCCGCGGATGCCGCCATAGCCTGGCAAGAGCGGCACCTCGAAGCCGCCATAGGCGTAGAGCAGCGCCGGCACCGGTCCCGTCTGGTCGCGGCGCCGCACGACGAAATACGGGATCATCGTGCCGTCCTTCGAGCGCGCCTCGAACTGCTCCGAAACGTAAGGCGCGGCATCGAAGCGCGCCGGCTGCGATTTCACAGTTGCCAGCGTCTCGCCGTTATCGTCCGACCAGACGATCGAGCTCGGCGTCAGGAAATCGGTGAAGGAGAAGGAGACGCTTGCGCCGAAATGCTCGGCATGGCTGATGCCGACATTGCCGTTGTCGGGCAGCGCGACCGGTTTCAGTGACCAGCCCTTATCGGTGCGATCGCACACAACGACCTTGCCCCGCACATTGTCCATCAGGTTGATGAACAGTCGGTCCTGCGTCCTCGCCAGACCTGCAATGGAAACACGGTGCTCCGGTTTGAGCAGCGTCTCGATCGGTTCGAACGCACCGGTCTCGATCCAGCGCTCGAAATCCACGGAGTAGAGCCCGTCGGGCAGGCAGCGGGTGCCATCGGGAGCCGTCCACGCGCTGCGCACGCCGAAGACGAACTGCCCCTTGAAGATAGCCGTGTCGGTGGCGTCGTCCGGCAGCGGGATGCGCCTGTTCTCGCCCGACGCCAGCCGCAGGAAGCTGTGCGAGGTGAAGAAGTCGATGGTCTTGCCAAGCAGCACATGCCGCTTGTCGCCGTCGAATTCCACGCCGCCACCGACCGCGAGGTGATGCTTCTCGCCCTCGAAGATCGGCGTTGCATCCTCGATCTTCGTACCGCGCCGCCAGAGCTTGATCACGCGTGGATAGCCCGACTGGGTCTTGTCCTTTTCCGCGAAAGCGGCGGAGACGATCACCGTGTCCCTGTCCAGCCAGGAAAAGCCCGACTTCGAGGCCGGCGCGCGAAAACCGTCCTCTATGAAGGATTTCGTCGCCATGTCGAACTCGCGCATCTCGCTGGCGTCGCCGCCATCCGGCGACATGGACAGCAGGCAGCGGTCGAAATCCGGATAGAGCCGGCTGGCGCCGCCGAACACCCATTTCACGCCCTCCTTGGCCGAGAGCTGATCGAAGTCGATGATCGTCTCCCAGTCCGGCTTGTCGGTCTTGTAGGAAGCGACCGGCGCGCGGCGCCACAGGCCGAGCGCATTGGTCTTGTCCTGCCAGAAATTGTAGACGTGGCCGGCTAGCGCCGCCCCGACCGCGATATTGTCCTCGGCGGTCATCAGATCGAGCGCGGTGTCGAACGTAGCCTGGTAGGAAGGATCGCCCTGCAATTCGCCGACCGTCACGGCATTCTGGCGATGAACCCAGTCGAGCGCTTCCTTGCCGTTGCGGTCTTCCAGCCAGAGGAAAGGATCCTCGGCCTCCAATTCGGACTGGGTTCTGGTCATCGCGCTGGTCATGCAGGTCTCCGGGTCTGGCGGCCCTGCCTACATCGCGTTCGACGCGCCAACATTCAAGAGCAGCGTCGCCCGAACCTGGGTTAGTGACGCAGCCAGCCGGCTGCCCTTCCGTCATGTCGCTTCCCTCGCCCTAGTGGTCGCCGCCTCCTTACCGGCGGGATTGCCGCCGGTCCATTATGCCGGCCACTTTCGCATCCTCACGAGGCTTATTATGACCGCCGCTCTTCATCCCGCCGAACCGGCTTTGGCAACCGATCGCGCCCGCCGCGGCGGCCGTGCGGGAAAGCGCGCCGGCGGATCGGTCGCCTTCGAGCAGCCGCCTTTCCGGCAGCTCAAGAACCCGCTGACGCCGACCAAGCTGGTATCCGACGACGAGCTGGAATCGATCCACCTCGCCTCGCTTCGCGTTTTGAAGGAAATCGGCGTCGACGTGCTGCATGAGGAAGCACGCCGCATCATGAAGGTGCATGGCGCCGACGTCAGCGAGGGCAGCGAGCGCGTGCGCTTCGACAGCGACATGATCCTCGAGCTCATCGCGCACTGCCCGCCGGAATTCACGCTGCATGCACGCAATCCGGCGCACAATCTGTGCTTCGGCGGCAACAACGTCATCCTTTCGATGATGGCTTCGGCACCCAATTGCTCAGATCTCGATCGCGGGCGGCGCCCCGGCAACCAGGCCGACTACCGCAACTTCCTGCGCCTGGCGCAGATGCACAACATCCTGCAGTGCACCGGCGGCTATCCGGTCGAGCCGATCGACATCCATCCGTCGGTCCGGCATCTCGAATGCATTCGCGACCTCGCCACGCTGACCGACAAGGTCTTCCACATCTATTCGCTCGGCAAGGAACGCAATGTCGATGGCATCGAGATCGCCCGCATTGCCCGCGGCGTCAGCCGCGAGCAGCTGATGGAAGAGCCGTCGATCTTCACCATCATCAACACCAATTCGCCGCTCAAGCTCGACGTGCCGATGATGGAAGGCATCATCCAGATGGCGAGCATGGGCCAGGCGGTGATCGTCACCCCGTTCACGCTCTCCGGCGCCATGGCGCCCGTTACTATTGCAGGCGCGCTGGTGCAGCAGAATGCCGAGGCTCTTTCCGGCATCGCCTTTGCGCAGATGGTGAAGAAGGGCGCGCCGGTCGGCTATGGCGGTTTCACCTCGAACGTCGATATGAAGTCCGGCGCGCCGGCCTTCGGTACGCCGGAATACATGAAGGCGCAGCTCGCCGGCGGTCAGCTCGCCCGCCGTTACAATATCCCCTACCGCACCTCCAACACCTGCGCCGCCAACACGGTCGACGCGCAGGCGGCCTATGAGAGCGTCTTCTCGCTCTGGGGCGCCATTCAGGGCGGCGGCAATCTGATGATGCATGGCGCCGGCTGGCTGGAAGGCGGCCTGCGCTGCTCCTACGAAAAGACCATCCTCGACATCGATCTTCTGCAGATGGTGGCCGAGTTTCTCACCCCGCTCGATCTCTCCGAGGATGCGCTGGGCTTCGACGCCATCCAGTCGGTCGGCCCGGGCGGCCATTTCTTCGGCACCCGGCACACGCAGGAACGCTACAAGACCGCCTTCTATTCGCCGATCGTGTCCGACTGGCGCAATTTCGAGACCTGGGCCGAGGCAGGCTCGCCAACGGCGCTGGAGCGGACAAACAAGGTGTGGAAGGAGCGCCTTGCCGCCTACGAGGAGCCCTATATGGACCCAGCAATCCGCGAGGAGCTCAACGACTTCGTCGACAAGCGCCGCGCCGAAGGCGGCGCGCCGACTGATTTCTGATCATTTTGTTCTAGTCCAATGAGCGGTCGACCCCCACTCCGTCGAGCTTCGCTCGACACCTCTCCCCCGATCGACGGGGGAGAGGAAAGGCGTGAAGCGACTCCAGCCGGCACCTTTCCTCTCCCTCCGGAGGGGGGACCCCGCTCACTCGATTCAGTCTCTACAAAAACGGATCTATCTCTATGAAATCCCACGTAAAAGCGGTTGTCATCGGCGGCGGTGTCGTCGGCTGCTCGGTGCTCTATCACCTTGCCAAGGCCGGCTGGACCGACATCATGCTGATCGAGCGTTCGGAGCTGACCTCCGGCTCCTCCTGGCACGCGGCTGGCGGCTTCCACACGCTGAACGGCGACCCCAACGTCGCCAAGCTGCAGGCCTACACGGTCCAGCTCTATAAGGAGATCGAGGAGCTCTCCGGCCAGTCCTGCTCGCTGCATCTCACCGGCGGCGTGATGATGGCCGATACGCCCGAGCGCATGGACTTCCTGCGGCTTGCCCACGCCAAGGGCCGCTATCTCGGCATGGACACCGAGCTGATCACGCCTTCGGAAGCGAAGGCGATGTTCCCGCTGATGGACGAGAACAATTTCGTCGGCGCCATGTGGGATCCCGTCGAAGGCCATCTCGACCCGTCCGGCACCACCCATGCCTATGCCAAGGCCGCGAGAAAACTCGGCGCCGAGATCGTGCTGCGCAACCGCGTCGTCGAACTGACGCAGGAGGTCGACGGCACCTGGAACGTCGTCACCGAGCAAGGCACGGTGAAGGCCGAGCATGTCGTCAACTGCGGCGGCCTGTGGGCGCGCGAGATCGGCCGCATGGTCGGCGTCGAGCTGCCAGTGCTGGCGATGGAGCACATGTACCTACTCACCGAACCGATGCCGGAGGTCGAGCAATTCAACAAGTCGACCGGCCGCGAGATGATCGGCGTGCTCGACTTCAAGGGCGAGATCTACACCCGCCAGGAACGCAACGGCATCCTGCTCGGCACTTATGAGAAGGCCTGCAAGCCGTGGTCGCCGGTCAACACGCCCTGGGATTTCGGCCATGAATTGCTGCAGCCCGACATCGACCGCATCGCGCCGTCGCTGGAGATCGGCTTCAAGCATTTCCCCGGCATCGAGAAGGCCGGCATCAAGCAGATCATAAACGGCCCCTTCACCTTCGCGCTCGACGGCAACCCGCTGGTCGGCCCGGTGCAGGGCCTGACCAATTTCTGGTGCGCCTGCGCGGTCATGGCCGGCTTCAGCCAGGGCGGCGGCGTCGGCCTGGCGCTCTCCAACTGGATGGTGCACGGCGATCCGGGCTTCGACGTCTGGGGCATGGATGTCGCCCGCTTCGGCGAATGGGCGACGCTGCGCTATACCAACGCCAAGGTGCGCGAGAACTATTCGCGGCGCTTCTCGATCCGCTTCCCGAACGAGGAGCTGCCGGCCGCCCGTCCGGCGCAGACGACGCCGCTCTACGACACCATGCTCGCCAACAACGCGGTGATGGGCGACTCGTGGGGCCTCGAGACGCCGCTCTGGTTCGCGCCGAAGGGCACCGAGCCCAAGGACATCGTCTCCTTCCACCGCTCGAACGATTTCGGCCCGATCGGCGAGGAAGTGCGCGCCACGCGCGAGCGGGTCGGCGTCACCGAGATCGCCAACTTTGCGAAGTATGAGGTGTCGGGTCCGGGTGCCGAGGATTTCCTCAACCGGCTGATGACCAACCGCATGCCGAAGACCGGCCGCATCGTGCTGACCCCCATGGTCAACGAGTTCGGCAAGCTGATCGGCGACTTCACCATCGCCAAGACCGGCGAGGACCGCTTCATGATCTGGGGCTCGTCGGCCGCGCAGAAATATCACATGCGCTGGTTCGAGAAGCACCTGCCGAAGGACGGCCCAAGGACGTCAGAGGTGCGCATCCACCGTTTCGACCAGACGCTGGTCGGGCTGTCCATCGCCGGACCGAAATCGCGCGACCTGCTGCAGAAGCTCGTCGATGTCGATGTCTCGACCAAGGCCTTCCGCTTCATGGACTTCCGCGAGATGGCAGTCGGCGGCGCGCCCTGCATGGTCAACCGCATCACCTATACCGGCGACCTCGGTTACGAGATCTGGATGGCGCCCGCCTATCAGCGCCTGGTCTACAAGGCGATCAAGGACGCAGGCGAGGAATTCGGCATCGTCGATTTCGGCATGCGCGCGCTCTTGTCGATGCGCCTGGAGAAGAACTTCCCGACCTGGTTCCGCGAACTGCGCCCGATCTACGGTCCGTTCGAAGGGTCGATGGACCGCTTCATCAAGCTCGAGAAGAACGA
This sequence comes from Mesorhizobium album, assembly GCF_033977205.1. NCBI lineage: Bacteria > Pseudomonadati > Pseudomonadota > Alphaproteobacteria > Hyphomicrobiales > Phyllobacteriaceae > Mesorhizobium > Mesorhizobium album. The sequence continues at coordinate 141,893 of NZ_JAVIIW010000005.1, forward strand.
CTTCATCGGCCGCGAGGCGGCCGCCAAGGAGCTGGCGCAAGGCCCGAAGCTGCGCCGCGTCTCCTTCATCGTCGATGCGGCCGACGCCGACGTGATGGGCGACGAGCCGATCTGGGCCAAGGTCGGCAAGGACTACGGCACGGTGGAAAAGCCGCATGGCTATGGCGCGCCGCGCTTCGATGAGGCCGGCAAGGAAGTGCGCGGCTCCAAGGCCGCCGAAGGCGCCTCCGCGGTGCGCGGCATCGTCGACGGTGAGTGGCGCGTTGTGGGCTGGGTCACCTCGGGCGGCTATGCGCATTACGTGCAGAAGTCGATGGCGCAGGGCTATGTGCCGGCGACCCTCGCGGAAGACGAGAGCGCCGGCCTGTTCGAGATCGAGATCCTCGGCCACCGCCGCCCCGCCCGCATCAATGTCGAGCCGCCCTTCGACCCGAGCGGCGAGAAAATGCGCGCATAGAGCAATTCCGGAAAAAGTGGGTCACGGTTTTCCGCCCGGAATTGCGTAAAAGCAAAAAAAGTCAGAGCAGTTCGGCGATTCATCGCCGAACTGCTCCAGGTGGCGGGATGTTTCGATCGTGTGGGTGGCCGGCTATAAAAAGCGGCCACCGACACATCAGAAGAGAAGAAGACCCTTTGCAGCGGCTGGAGAAATGGACCGACTGGCTCTGCGATGAACGGGTCGGCCCTTTCAGCGCCGCGATCGCATTTGCCCTTGCGTATTGCCTCGTTCAGATCGTGGCGATGACGCTCACGTCCCACTTCATGGGCACAGGTGTCGGCGTCGACGACGCCGAACAATTGATGGCGATGCGGTTCCTCGCGGCCGGCTATGGCAGCTCGCAGCCGCCGCTCTTTACCTGGCTCAGCATTTTCACCGCTTCGCTGGTTGGGACCAACATCCTCGCGCTCAAGATCGTCAAATACGCCCTGCTAGTCGGCGGATTGATCGCGTCCTTTGCCGCGGTGCGCCGGCTGGGCCACTCGAACCGCGCCGCCGCCGCCGCCATGTTCGGCCTGCTGCTTTTTCCGCAGATCGTATGGGAGATGCAGCATGCCTTGACCCACTCCGTCGCCGTCTTTTGCTTCTCGTCGGCGCTTCTCCTGGCGCTGGTCGAGCTGCAGAAACGACGATCCACGATCGCTTATGTGCTGCTCGGCCTTGCGGCGGCTGCGGCGATGCTTTCGAAATACAACATCGTCGTCTTTCTCGCCGCGCTGTTCCTGTCGGCGCTGTCGCTTCGCGAGACGCGTGAGGCGATCTTCGATCGTCGTTTCCTGATCAGCATGGCCGTGGCGATCCTTGTCTGCCTGCCGACATTCTATTGGAGCCTCACGCATCTCGGAGACCTGCTCTCGCACAGCGAGGGTTTCGGCGTCGCCGAGGGCGGCGGCGTGGCGAACACCGCATCTCTCGGCATCATTGGCCTCAGCAAGGCGATCCTCAACTTCGCCGGGTTGCCGACAGCGGTCTTTGCCGTCGCGTTCTTCCTGGCGCGAAAGAAACCCGCGCCGCCTGAGTTGGGATCGTGGTCCGAAAGGCTGGTCTGGCGGGCGATTGCCTTCGCCTTGCTGATCACGCTCCTGGTGGTGCTGGCAGGTGGGATAACCCAGTTTCGCGACCGCTGGATGCTTCCCGTCTTCGTGCTGCTGCCCGCCGCCCTTGCCATGCGCCTTGACGCCATGGGGGAAAGGGGTAGGAAGACACAGGCTACCATCGTCTTCGTCGGCGCCGTAATCGCCATCCTGGCGTTGCCGGTGAGCTGGTATATGCATGTCCATGGCGGCGACAACCGCGGCAGCATCGTGCGGATGGACTACGTTTCGCTCTATCGTCAGCTGACGGCCGAGGGGCCGGTCGGCACGGTCGTCTCGAGCTGGTTCTGGATCGGCAATCTTCGCCTGATTGATCCCGATCTCGTCGTGCTCGACGACGAGATACCCGATTTCGCCAAGGCAATCCGCGAGCCGGCAGTGCTTGTCCTGGCCGATGACGAAGAGCCGGCTTCAATCATTTTCGACAGGATCGCCAAAGCCGGTTACATCATGGACACCGTCCATCGGAGCATCGCGGTGCCGCAGCGGTTCGGAGGCGCGCCGCGCGAGGTGACAATTACCAGATTGCTCAGAACGACGGCGCAATAACGTTGGGGGACCGTATGGACAAACTTCGCTTCGGCCGCCACCGCAAGATCATGCCGTTCGAACCGGGCTCGATCGAAGCGTTGCGCGAGGCTTCCCGGCAGAAGGCAGCCGCGCTCAACCAGCATGTCCTGGGCTATGGCACGATGGCCGAAGCCGAATGGGCAGCGGCAGGCATTGCCGCCCCCGACCTGCCCGCCATGCGACGCTATCGGCTCGAGCGCATCCGCGCCGAGCTCAAGCGACGCGATTATGCCGGCGCCCTGCTCTACGACCCGGTCAACATCCGCTACGCGACCGACTCGACCAACATGCAGCCCTGGGTCGCGCATAACCCGACCCGCCACTGTTTCGTCGCTACCGAAGGCCCCGTGGTGCTGTTCGACTACTTCTCCTGCGAGCACCTGTCCGATCAGGCCGGCGTCGTCGACGAAGTGCGACCGGCGGTGTCGTGGATGTATCTCTACAGCGGCGAGCTGACCAACAAGAAGGTCCGTCGCTGGGCCGCCGGCATAGTCGACCTCGTTGCCGAGCACGGCGGCGGCAACCGCCGCATCGCGGTCGACCACATCAATCCGGAAGGCGTGGACGAGCTTGCCCGCCGCGCCATCACGGTCGGCAATGGCGAGGCGGTGATGGAGAATGCGCGCCTCATCAAGTCGCCCGACGAGATCCTTGCCATGCGTCGCGCCATCGTCGCCTGCGAGGCCGCGATGGGCGAGATGGAAGCGGCGCTGAAGCCCGGCATTTCCGAGAACGAGCTGTGGGCGGAACTGCATCGCGGCAACATCGCGCGCGGCGGCGAATGGATCGAGACCCGGCTTCTGTCGTCCGGGCCGCGCACCAATCCCTGGTTCCAGGAATGTTCGTCGCGCATCGTCGAGGACGGCGACCTCGTCGCCTTCGACACCGATCTCATCGGTCCCTACGGCTTCTGCGCCGATCTTTCGCGCACCTGGCTTTGCGGGGATGGCAGGCCATCGAACGAGCAGCGCGACCTGTTCCGCATCGCCGCCGATCAGATCGCGAACAACACCGAGCTGATGCGGCCGGGCATCTCCTTCCGCGATCTCGTCGAGCGCTCCGCGGTGCCGCCCGGCGACTGCTTCCCGGCGCGCTACGGCGTGCTCTACCACGGTGTCGGATTGGCGGACGAGTACCCGACCCTGCCGCATGCCAGCGACTGGACGGACGACACACCGGACGGCGTGCTCGAGCCCGGCATGGTACTGTGCGTCGAAAGCTATATCGGCAGGCTCGGCGGACACGAGGGCGTCAAGATAGAGGAGCAGGTCCTGATCACTGAGACCGGTAACGAAAAGCTCTCAAACTATCCGCTCGACGAACGCTTGCTTGGCAACTGACCCTGTCAGGCCAAGCTCGGCGACGGCCTCGCGCATGGACGCGACGACGCCCGCCGATGTGGTCCTAGCGGTAATAAACGGCAGGCCCTTCCGCCTGGCCGTCCAGCCGACCACCTTCACCTGCCGCGCCGCCGGCTCGAAGCGCTGTGCCAGTACCCAGCTTTGGCAGTCGATGGTAGCGATGTCGGCCCTGCCCTCGGCGATGGCAATGATCGACAACCGGTGGCCGCCGCTTTCGCTGCGCGAGGCGAAGATGTCGAGACTTTCGCCGATCGCCTCCAGGTCGTGCGTCAGCCCCAGCAGTCCGGACATCGAATCCGGATTGTTGAAGGCGAAGCGCTTGCCGCGGATGAGGTCGAGCGGGATGACGGCCTTGCCGTCGTCGGGCGAGGCGACCGACGGCCCGCCATCGGCCAGCATCACCAGCGCGCTGGAGTAGAGCTCGCCCTGCCCGCCCTCGATTTCTTCGTAGCTTGGTTGGGCAATCACCTGCACATGCTCGGAAAGGCCGAGTTCCATCGGCCCCCAGCAGGTTTGCCCGAAAAGCAGCGCCGGGCTCAGCCAAAGCTGGTGAAAATCGAACTCGTCCGGGGGCAATGTCGCCGGGTCGGGCGCGATCAAATTTCCGGCGCCGTCGCGGATGCCGCCGGGCACCGGCGGCAGGTCACGATTGCTGCGCGCCATTCTCTCCGGCGCATCGATCCCCCTTTGCCGGAAGGCGTCGCGGAGCCGCGCCCATTGCGCGTCGACCTCGCCACGCATCTCGGGCCAGTCATACATCGGCAAGGCCGCAACCAACTCACTCATGACGAACAGCTTTCAAAACAGGCGACTATCGGCGCCTGTGTCCCGCGGCGAAAAAGCAGTCGCGGAAAAGTCGAATTATTCCTTGGGCGGCTCAGCCGGCACCGGAGCCGTTCCAAGTCCATTCACATTACGCGCTCTGACGCGCGGCTTGAAGGCGCGGCCGGGTTCGGGCGTGCGCCGCAGCACCGGATGCACCACCGGCTCCTTGGCCTTGAAGGCGTAGGATTTGAGCAGCGCGAAATAGTTCGGAAAGGTATAGCCGTTGTTCATCCGCAGCCATTCCTCGCGGCGGTCGCGAAACATCTTCGGCAGTTTATACCAGGCGACCGTCGGGCTCTTGTGATGCACGAAATGCAGGTTGTTGTTGAGGAACAGGAGCGACAGCGGCGACCGCTCGACGATGATCGTACGCCCTTCCGGATGTTCCGACCACTGATGCTCGGCATAGGTGCGCACTGAGATCAGCGACTGGCCGAGCCACACCGGCACCAGAATGTAGAGCCAGAGCGGGATACCGAAGCCCAACGTCACGATCGGCACGACCGCGACAAGGCCGACGGCATGCAGCAGCCAGGCCTTGCGAATCGCCTTGTCGCCGGCGGCCATCTGCCTGGCGTCGTCGATGAAGAAGCCGATCGATGACAGCCACGGGCCGAGAATGAGGCGGCCGACCACGGTATTGTTGAGCTTGAGCAGGAACTTCATCGCCGGCGGCAGTTCCTCATGCATCCAGAGCGCCTGGTAATAGCTTTCCGGGTCGTCCAGCGGATCGGTCAGCCTCTCGTCGGCATGATGGCGAAGGTGGATCGTCTTGAAGCGGCGAAACGGCCAGACGAAGCCGATCGGGAGGAAGACGAAGGCTTCGTTGATCCTGGAGTTGCGGGTAGGGTGGCCATGCGAAACTTCGTGCATGAGCGAGGATTGCAAGGCCAAAATCACGGCCAGGGCGGCGAGTGCAATCAGCGGATGGGTCGGCCAGAGCAGGAAGCCGGTGGCGAGCCAGGTGCTGTAACAGAAGAGTGTGAGGAATACGGTCGGCCATTCCACGGCCGGTGTGCTGCTACGTCTCTTGCTTATGCCAGTCATGCTATCGACCACTGCCTTCCAGTCGCCGGAACCACTTTGATTCCTGACAACATTGTGTCAGGAGCCTTTCGTTGTCGCAACGCGACAAAGCGCACAAACTGTTGCGAATGCGCACTCTTGGCGGCAAATGTTATGTATTGTAAACAAATAGGAGGATTCATTTACGCCTGAGCCGCGACCAGAGCGGCCACAGCGCAAATTTTTCCTCCCCGAACAGGAGCGGCAACATGGACAAGCGCGATCTTTCGACGATCTTTCGGGAGCGGCTGAAATTGCTCTTGACACGCTCCGACTTGAACCAGTCGGCCTTCGCGACCGCCGTCGGCATCGACCGTTCGGCGCTGTCGCAGCTCTTGTCCGGCGCCTCGACCCGCCTGCCCCGCGCCGAGACGCTTCTCAACATCGCCGCCGAGTTCAAGGTGTCGCTCGACTGGCTGCTGGGCTTGAGCCAGGACGAGGGCGTCACCGGCGAGATCCGCGAAAGCTTGGAGATCGAGGAGGCGCCGGACGGATTCGATCGCACGCTGCTCGCCAAGTGGCATGCCGAGGCGGCCGGCACCAAGATCCGCTATGTGCCGGCGGGCATTCCGGACCTTTTGCGCACCGAGGCGCTGGTCGACTACGAGGCCGGCATCGCCAACAAGAGCCGCGAGGCGCAGGCCGGCGAAACGCAATACCGCATCGACTACAACCGACGGCCCGAGACCGACATGGAAGTCTGCATGCCGCGCCATACGCTGGAAATCTTCGCGCGCGGCCTCGGCATCTGGGACCGTTTTCCTGAGGCTGAGCGCCGCCGGCAATTGCTGCACATGGCAACGCTGCTTGACGACCTTTACCCGACCTTCCGCCTGTTCCTCTATGACGGCCGCATGCGCTATTCGATCCCCTACACGATCTTCGGCCCCTATCGCGCCGCGATCTATGTCGGCGACATGTATCTGGTGTTGAATGCCACCCAGCCGGTCCGCACTTTAACCAGCCATTTCGACAATCTGATCCGCGCCGCCGACGTCAATGCGCATGAGGCGGCCAGTTTCACGCAGAAGCTGGCCGGCATGACGTTCCCGCCAGGCGCTGTCTGATCGCGGCCATCTCATATCGGCATCCCTGCGGCCGCAATTTCATTGACTACATATAAAGACTTCTTTATATCGTTATTCGTATTCCGGAACGAAAGCCGAAGCCATGACCGCGAACAATCCAATCGACGCGCTGATTGCCGAAAAAGGCGTACTGCTGGCCGATGGCGCCACCGGCACCAATTTGTTCGCGATGGGCCTCGAGGCCGGCGAAGCGCCCGAGCTGCTGAACGAAACGGCGCCCGACACCGTGACGAAGCTGCACCAGAATTTCGTCGACGCCGGCGCCGACATCATCCTGACCAATTCCTTCGGTGGCACCCGCCATCGGCTGAAGCTGCATCACGCCCAGGACCGGGTGGGCGAGCTGAACAAGCGCGCCGCCGAGATTGCACGTTCCGTCGCCGACAAGGCCGGCCGCAAGGTGATCGTCGCCGGCTCCGTCGGCCCGACCGGCGAGCTGCTGGCACCGCTCGGCGCCATGACCTATGAGGACGCGGTCGATGCCTTTGCAGAACAGATCGAGGGCCTCAAGGCCGGCGGCGCCGAAGTCGCCTGGATCGAGACCATGTCGGCGCCGGACGAGATTCGCGCCGCGGCCGAAGCCGCGATCCGCGTCGGCCTGCCCTACACTTACACCGGCTCCTTCGACACGGCCGGCCGCACCATGATGGGTCTGCTGCCGAAGGATATCCACGGCGTCACCGATGGCCTTTCGCAGGCCCCGCTCGGAGTCGGCGCCAATTGCGGCGTCGGTGCCGCCGATATCCTGTCGTCGCTGCTCGATATGACCGACGCGAAGCCGGAAGCGACCGTGATCGTCAAGGGCAATTGCGGCATTCCGGAATTCCGCGGCAGCGAGATCCACTATTCCGGCACGCCGGAGCTGATGGCCGACTATGTCCGGCTGGCGGTCGATGCCGGGGCGAAAATCGTCGGCGGCTGCTGCGGCACCACGTTCGCCCATCTCGCCGCCATGCGCAAGGCGCTCGACGGGCACACCAAGTCGTCACGCCCGACGGTCGAAACGATCGTCGAGCGCATCGGCCCGATGCGCAACAAGACGGCGAGCGCCGGCGAGGCAGGCGAAGGCCGCCGTGAGCGCCGGCGCAGCCGCGCCTGAAGCTGCCCGGTCTTAAAGCGCGTCGCGCAGAAACGGATTCAGGCGACGCGCTTTAAGTCTTTGTTTTCATGCATGTCGTTCTCCCAAAACCGCTGCGCACTTTTGGGCGACATGCATTAATCGTTGTTTTCGGCGTAGCGCGAGAGCGCCGTATTGAAATCGGTGCTGGCGCCGGTCTTGCTGTCAGCGCCCATCGTCAGCAACGCGCCGGACGCGCGCGGGTCGCTGATCTGTTCCAGCATCACGCGGAAGCGGTCGTTGTTGAGCGCAGAGCGCGCCGTGTTGCGGGCTGCGTGGACATCGCTGATGCGCGTCGATTCAGCCGACGGAGCGGACGGTTCTCGCGCCGTGAGATTGCCGGCCGTCGGCGTTGCGTTCCCGGTGATATGCAATTCCATTCCCCCAAGTCCTTTATCAGCTTTGACTAACAGGAGGGCATTGCGATGAGGTTCCGGAAAAGCCACGCAATTTAACGATCGGCCAAATGGCCGGCGGCTTTCTCCGCCGGCCTTTCGCTCACTCCGCCTATCCTATTTGTTGCCGCCCAGTGACGACGCAAGCCGCACCAGCGACAGGAATTCGGCCCTATAGCCGAACGGATCGGCACCCCGGGCGGCATTAGCGATCTCCAGGATGCGGTCGTAGCCGAAATTCGCCGTCTGATCCTCGTCGCGCAGCTTCTGTCCGAATGCGGCGACCGCGACCGAGAAGCGCTGGTCGCTTCCCGCCTGGTCGAAGGACGGTACTTCGTTGGCGGCGGTCACCGGCGTGGTGATCAGCTTGGAGACATCCTCGTTCGGCAGCTTGTAGCGGATCTTGACGAAGGCATATTCGTCGGCGTTGGCGACGCCGGCATTGTCGACCTTGGCCTGGCCGTAGCGCAGCGGATCGACCTGCTCGGCGCCGCTGCCCTTGGGCGTGATCTCGTAGATCGCCGTCACCGAATGGCCGGAGCCGATGTCGCCGGCATCGACACGGTCATTGTTGAAATCCTCGCGCTTCAAGGCGCGGGTCTCATAGCCAACCAGGCGATATTCCGAGACCTTGGCCGGGTTGAACTCGACCTGGATCTTGACGTCCTTGGCGATGGTGAACAGCGTCGAGGAGGCATCCTCGACCAGGACCTTCTCGGCCTCGGCGAGCGTATCGATATAGGCTGCGGTGCCATTGCCGTTCTGGGCGATGGTTTGCATCATCTGGTCGTTCAGGTTGTCGTGGCCGAAGCCGAAGACGGACAGGAAGACGCCGGTGCCGCGCTCCTTCTCGATCAGCTGCTTGAGGTCGTCGTCATCAGTCTGGCCGACGTTGAAATCGCCGTCGGTGGCCAGCATAACCCGGTTGACCCCGTCCTTGACGAAGGACTGCTGCGCCAGCTTGTAGGCTTCCTTGATGCCGGCCTCGCCGGCCGTCGAACCGCCGGGCTCCAGATTGTCGATGGCCGCAAGGATCTTCTGCTTTTCCGTCGCTTTCGTCGGCATCAGCACCGTGCCGGCATTACCGGCATAGGTGACGATCGAGACGGTGTCGTCGGGCTTCAGCTTGCTGATCAGCAGCCGGAAGGCCGACTTCAAGAGCGGCAGCTTGTCCGGTTCGTCCATCGAGCCTGATACGTCGATCAGGAATACCAGATTGGCCTTGGGCGCCTCGGCCGGCTTCACGTCAAAACCCTTGATCGCGACATGCATCAGCTTGGTGCGCACATTCCAGGGCGTCGGCATGACGGTGACGGTCGAATTGAACGGCGTGGCAGCCGAGTCCGGCCCCTTCCAGCCATATGGGAAGTAGTTGATCATCTCCTCGACGCGGACCGTATTCGGGTCAGGCAGAGTGCCTTCCTTCAGCGAGCGGCGGACGAAGGAATAAGAAGCCGTGTCGACATCGATCGAGAAGGTCGACACCGGATCCTGAGCGGTTTCGTGCAGCAGATTGGTCTTGAAGGTCTCGATGCGGTCGCGGTTTTCCTCCTGCGGCTGCATCTGGTCCCCCGGCAGGGGCGCGGGCTGCACCATCAGCTTGGAATCGGCGACAGCACCCGCCGGCGCCTGAGCGGACCGCATGGCAGCCGCAGGCGCGTTGGCACTTCCGCCAAGTTGGCCACTCTCCGCCGGCGCCGGTGTGGGCAGCGCCTCGGGCGCCGTCTCCTGTTTGACTAGGCTGTCGACTTCGGTTGTCGGCTTCGGCGGCGATGCCGGCGCAACCTGCGCCTCATCCTTGAGGCGCTCCTCGCTGTCGGTGTCGGCCTTCTTCTCCTTGGCGGGCGCGGCCGCCAGCGGTTCGTTGGTCGCCAGCCCGTTGGCCGCAGGCTTCTGCGCCAACGGTTTGTCGGCCACCGTCTCGGTCACCTTACCGTCATTCCCGCCGATAACAGGCGGCTGCCCCTTCAACATCTCAAAAGCGGCATATCCGGCAATAGGCAGCGCAACCAGCGCGGTGATGGCCGGTGTGGCAATGAGTTTCTGTTGCATGATCTCTCTCCAGAGCGTTCTTGCTCGCTCCGTGAGACGAAGACCTGCTGCAGTTCCTTGGGGGGCGGTCGAAATATTTTCTTGGCCGTCGAAGGCATGCATCGCGGCGGCGAAGGCGCGCGCCTTCGCCTCGCCGTCCGGTGCCGGAACTGCGAGATCGCGCAGCGTTTCGAGTTCGTTGTCGTCGACCATGGTCACACTTCCCCGGCTGAACGCATGAGCGCTTTCAGCCGCTTCTTCGCTTCATGGATGTGCCAGGAAACCGTCGTCTCCGAGATCGCCATCACTTCCGCCGCGATCGCGTGGCTGACGCCTTCGCCATAGACGAGCAGCACCGCATCGCGCTGCTTGTCGGGCAGCATCCGCACCGCCGCCCACAGCGCCTCGGTCGGGTCCTGGCCGTCCGCCGAGCCCTCTCCCGCTATCAGCGCATAGGTGCCGTAAGCCTCGGTCTTGGCCGTGTCGCGGGCGCGCTTGCGCATCATGTCGCGCGCCGCGTTCAGCGTCATGGCGTAGAGCCAGGTCGTGAAGGCGCCATTGCCCTGATAGTCGCGGATCGCCCGACCGAGCCGCACGCAGACGTCCTGGGCGATATCCTCGGCGTCTGCCTTCCGCTCGCACCAGCGATAGGCGGCGCGATAGACGAAGCCATAGTGCCTTTCGAGCAGTTTGCCGAAAGCCCCCCTGTCTCCGCCCCTCGCCCGCCCGATCAATTCGGCATCGGAGGCTTCGCTGTCGTCCAGCATCATCGCCGTCATTTGCCCGTTGGACGAAGGCTAATGGCGATTCCTTGGGGCTATGGAAGGATTTTTTTGTGGAGCCGTTTTCCTTCTCCCTGTTCACGGGGCGGGTGAGGGGCAGCTCGACAGCGTCAGAAAAGTCAGCCCAATGTTTCGTTGAAAAACGTCGTCAGCCGCTTCCAGTGACGCTCGGCAGCGGCTTCGTTGTAGACGCTGTGGTCCTCGATGCACCAGCCATGGCCGACGCCAACATAGTTCTCGATCGTATGATCGACCTCGGCGACCCTGAGCGCTTCGGCCAGCCGCGCCGATTGTTCCGGCGGAAAGCTGCGGTCGACGCCGGCGGTGCCGACATAGACGCGCGCCTTGATCGACGCCGCCTTGCGGTGCGGGCTGTCGGGCGCATCGCTTGCTAGATTGCCGCCGTGGAAGCTCGCCGCCGCAACGATGCGGGCCGAATGGGTTGCAGCCGCGTTCAGTGCCCGCGCGCCTCCCATGCAGTAGCCGACGACGCCGACTGGTCCGGTAATGCCCTCGGCGGCCAACGCATCGAGGAAGGCGGCGCCGTCACGAATGGTCATGTCCTGCGTCGTGCCGCCGCTCAATGCCGACAGCGCGGCCCTGCTCTTTTCCTCGGCAAAGGCGGTCTTGGGATCGAACGGACCATAGGGCACACTGCGGTAGAAGAGATCGGGCACCAGCACGGCATAGCCATGCCCGGCAAGGCGCTCTGCCATCTGGTCGAGCGCCGGGCGCGGGCCGAAAATGTCCATGTAGAGGATGACGCCGGTCTTGGCGGGCGCCGCTGGACGAAACAGCCGGGCTTTCCCCGTGCCGTCCTGGGTCTTGATCTCGATGTCCTGCTTCGTCATTACGCGCTCCGCCTGTTGCCACGCGATAGATATCCGCGCCGGCCGTCAGGGCAAGCCACGACATCTCAACCGCATTCAAGATTCCGTGCGACGCCGAGGACCGCTTACAGGCTGGCGAACGCCGCCATGTGGAAGGCCTGCACCTCCGGCGGATAGCGAAAGCTCGTGCCGTAGGGACAGGTGTTGCGGTCGAGACAGCCACCGCTCCGGCAAGGCTCGCCTCTAGGACCACGCACATGTCCGAGACAAGCCTCATGGGCAAAACCCTGCCCGGAATAGGCATCGACCGGACAGGATTTCATGCAAGGCTTATCGATGCATGTGTCGCAAAGATGAATCGCTTCCTGAGGCTCGGGGAGAAAAATCTCCTCTTCGAACAGCAGCGCCCCGCGATAGGCATGCCAGAGCCCATAGGTTGGATGCATGAGGATGCCGAGCGGCGACGGTTTTAGACCCTCAGCCCGCATCGCCCATTGCTGGAACGGCAGATAGGGCCGATCGGAAGGCGACACGGCGCGCGCGCCGAATTCTTGCGCGACCGCGCCGATCACCTCGCGCGACCACGTGTCGAGCGGATTGGCGACGAGCTGCGGCTGCCTCTCGAACCAACGCTGGAAATGCGGCCAGGGTGCCGCGCCGGCCTGTCCGACCAGGAGGACGGACCTTGCGGGCGCGCCTGAAAGCCCGGCAGGCGCGGCTTCATCGCCGGCAAAGCGGAAGCCGCCGCGAAGGATCAGGCCATCGGCGGCAAGCGCGGCCGCGATCCCTTCGATCGTGCCGCGCGAAAAAATCATTCCTTCCGGTCCGGGTCGGAGAACGCGCTCCGCCAGACTTCCTTGTGGATGATGTTGGCGACTTTAGCCCGGCCTGACTCGGGCTCCTTTCAAGTGAAGGCGTCGGCCATCGAGGCCTTCTTGCTGGCGATGAAGTCCTTCAGTGCCTCGTCGATCGCCGGGTCGAGATGCGGCGCCTCGTAGCTTTCCAGCCAGCGCCGGGCGAGCTCGTTGGCTCGCTGCGGCGCGGTCTTCTCGCCTTCGGCCAGCCACTGCTCGTAGGAATTGTTGTCGGCGATGTTGGACCGGTAGAAGGCGGTCTGGAAATTCGCCTGCGTGTGGTCGCAGCCGAGATAGTGGCTACCCGGACCGACCTGGCGTATGGCATCCATCGCCTGCCCGTTCTCCGATAGGTCGACGCCTTCGGAGAACTTCTGCGTCATCCCGAGCTGATCGATGTCCATCATGAATTTCTCGTAGCAGGAGGCGAGACCGCCCTCGAGCCAGCCGGCCGAATGCAGCACGAAATTGGTGCCGGCAAGGATCGTCGAATTCAGCGTGTTGGCGCTCTCATAGGCCGCCTGTGCGTCTGGGACCTTCGAGGCGCACAGCGATCCGCCGGTGCGGAACGGCAGGCCGAGACGGCGCGCGAGCTGCGCCGCGCCATAGGAAACCAGCGACGGCTCCGGTGTGCCGAAGGTCGGCGCGCCCGACTGCATCGAGATCGACGAGGCGAAGGTGCCGAACAGCACCGGCGCGCCCGGACGGATGAGCTGCGTGAACGATGCGCCCGCCAGCACCTCGGCCAGGATCTGCGTCAGCGTGCCCGCGACCGTCACCGGGCTCATTGCGCCGGCGAGGATGAACGGCGTGACGATGCAGGCCTGGTTGTGGCGCGCATAGACCTTCGCCGCACCGAGCATCGTCTCGTCGAACACCATCGGCGAGTTGGCGTTGATCAGGCTGGTCAGCACCGTGTTGTTCTCGACGAAGTCGTCGCCGAACACGATCTTGGCCATCGCCACCGTGTCCTCGGCGCGTTCCGGCGCCGTCACCGAACCCATGAACGGTTTGTCCGAATAGCGGATATGGCTGTAGACCATGTCGAGATGCCGCTTGTTGACCGGCACGTCGACCGGTTCGCACACCGTGCCGCCGGAATGGTGGATCGACGGCGCCATATAGGCGAGCTTCACGAAGTTCTGGAAATCCTCGAGCGTCGCATAACGGCGGTTGCCGTCGAGGTCGCGCACGAAGGGCGGGCCGTAGACCGGCGCAAACACCGTTGCGTTGCCGCCGATCTGCACCGAGCGCTCGGGGTTGCGCGCATGCTGGGTATAGATCGAAGGCGCGGTCTTGAGCAGCGACCGGCAGAGCCCCTTGGGGAAATGCACGCGCTCGCCCTTCACGTCCGCCCCGGCCTCCTTCCAGAGCGCGAGCGCCTCCGCGTCGTCGCGGAAGATGATGCCGATCTCTTCTAGAACCGTGTCGGTATTCTTCTCGATTAGCGATAGGCCTTCCTCGTTGAGGACCTCGTAGACGTTGATCTTGCGCTTGATATAGGTGAGCTGGGTGCCCGGACCGCCGCCGGCGCGGGCGGCGCGCCTGGCCGCCGCGCCGCCGCTGGCGCCGCGTCCGCGTCGTCCACCCGACGCTTCCTGTTCGACTGACGCGTTATCGCTCATGATCGTTCATCCTATAGATTTGGCCTGAATTGGCTCGCGGCCGGTTTGACGCCGCTTCTCGCCGGATCGTAACCATGCACCCTATTCGAAACGGCCCGCCAGCGCCAACGCCTGTCGCAAAATCGACAAGAAAACCAATAGATTTCCAGTCGCTTTCCTTTTGCGGGAAGTCGCAAATCAGCTATGGCTACCCTGCCCTCGCGGGTTAGGTATTGGCGCATCGATTTTAGGCTGCAGCAAGCATTCCGAGCAGCAAGGAGCCCGAGAAAAAATGTCCGACGAAGAGATCATCCTTTCCGAGCTTTCCGACGAGGAGCTTGTGCAGCAGATGCACGACGACCTCTATGACGGGCTGAAGGAAGAGATCGAGGAAGGCACCAATATCCTTCTGGAGCGCGGCTGGCAGCCCTACACCGTGCTGACCGAAGCGCTGGTCGAAGGCATGCGCATCGTTGGCGAGGACTTTCGCGACGGCATCCTGTTCGTGCCGGAAGTGCTGCTCTCAGCCAACGCCATGAAGGCCGGCATGGCCATTCTGCGCCCGCTACTTGCCGCCACCGGCGCGCCCAAGCAGGGCAAGATGGTGATCGGCACCGTCAAGGGCGACATCCACGACATCGGCAAGAACCTCGTCGGCATGATGATGGAAGGCGCCGGCTTCGACGTTATCGACCTCGGCATCAACAACGCGGTCGAGAAATATCTCGATGCGATCGAGCAGCATCAGCCCGACATCGTCGGCATGTCGGCGCTGCTCACCACCACCATGCCCTACATGAAGGTCGTCATCGACACGATGAAGGAAAAGGGCATTCGCGACGACTATGTCGTGCTGGTCGGCGGCGCGCCGCTCAACGAGGAATTCGGCAAGGCCGTCGGCGCCGATGCCTATTGCCGCGACGCCGCGGTTGCGGTCGAGACCGCCAAGGACTTCATGAAGCGCAAGCATAACGTTCGCGCTACCGCCTGATCCCGGGCATCCATCATGGGTCGACAGAAAAAGCCGCGCCTTGCAGCGCGGCTTTTTCGTTCCCAGATGATGGACGAGGCTACAGATCAGTTGGCGACAGTGTCTTTGACCGCCCTTGCCGTCGATTTGACATCCTTGCCGACGCCCCGGATGGTGTTGGCGCAGGCCGTGAGTGCAAGCGCGCAGGCAAGGATGGCCATCGGCGCGATGCGTTGCAGTTTCATGGACGGTGTCTCCTTCGACAGATATTAGCCCCGCAGCGAAAGCCGGCTCGACTGGTTCATGGTCAAAACGCGGAAAACGAAACCGAATCAAACAGCAGACAGGCTGCTCGTCATAGCCTGCGGGATGATTGCGCGCGAAGTTTTGGCCGTCAAGGAGCGGCTCGGCCTCGACCATCTCGAGCTGACCTGCCTGCCGGCCGAGTTCCACTTCTATCCGGACCGCATCGCACCGGCCATGGACAAGGCGATCGAGAAGGCCAAGGCGGAAGGCTACAGGCACATCTTCGTCGGCTATGCCGACTGCGGCACCGGCGGCATGCTCGACCGTATCATCGAGAAGCATGGTGTCGAACGGATGGCCGGCCCGCACTGCTTCGCCTTCTATCAGGGCATGGACGCTTACGCGAAGGTCGCCGACGACGACATGATGTCGTTCTACATGACCGACTTCCTCTGCCGCCAGTTCGATGCCTTCTTCATCAAGCCGCTCGGCCTCGACAGGCATCCCGAACTGATCAAGGACTATTTCGGCAATTACGAGAAGCTGATCTACCTGGCGCAGACCGATGATCCGGAACTGGACAAGGTTGCCGAGAAAGCCGCCGCCTTGCTTGGCCTCGCCTACGAGCGCCGCTCCACCGGCTACGGCGATCTGACGGATGAGCTGGCGCGGGTCGCCGCAGCCGGCTGAGGTGCCCGATAGAGGGGGAATTGGATGCCTGTTCGGTCGTTGCTTCTGTCTGTGTGCATGGGCATCTGCTTAGTCGCGCAGGCCTATGCCGATGGCGAGGTACAGAAGCTGGTCACCGCCGCCGACAAGGCGCGGCTCGACAAATATGGCGAGACGCGCAAGGCCGCCCTCGAGGAGGCGACGGCCGGTAATCCGGGTGAGGTCAGAGAGCTCGATGCGCTGCTCGCCAAGCCGCTGGTCGCTTTCTCCGACAAGGACCTGACCGGCAACTGGAAATGCCGCACCATCAAGGCAGGCGGCTTGAGCCCGCTCATCATCTATGGCTGGTTCAAATGCAAGGTGACGGACGACGGTTCCGGCTGGCGGCTGCAAAAGACCAGCGGCTCGCAGCGCACGACCGGCCGCTTCTTCGACGACGGCGAGAAGCGCGCCATCTATCTCGGCTCGTTCTCGGTCAATGACGACAAGGCCAAGCCCTATGGCAGCGGCCCGGAAAGCGACCAGGTCGGCTACGCCTTCCGCAACAGCGCCACCGAATGGCGCATCGAATTCCCCTCGCCCTATTACGAATCGAAGCTCGACATCATGGAGTTCAAGCGCTGACCGAGCATGATACCGAACCGAAGGTCAGCGCAGCAAAAAGTTGCAGACGTTTCGGACCAGGATCATGCGTCGACCACTGGCACACCAAGGATTAACCCACCCCGCATAGCATCCGCCCGGCTTTGTGAACGGGTGCGCTTGGCATGGCAGCGTCGGAATCCAGTCCGCGACCGATCGTGGTCGTCACCGAGGGTGGTCCGCATATCTGGGCGATCGTCAATGCCATCGCCGATCGCGTCGGCCCTGTCAGCGTCATCCTCGAAACCCCTGAATCCAAAAAGCATTTGCTGCTTGGCCGCGCCCGCCGCCAGGGCTGGATCTCGGCCATCGGCCAGCTCGGCACCATGGTACTGACCAGGCTCGGCAAGCGGTTTCTTGCCGGACACGCCGCACGCCTGATTGCCGAGGAAGAGCTTGAGACCGAGCCTCGCCCGGGCCAGACGGTGATCCATGTTCCGTCCGCCAACGGGCCGGAGTGTCTCAAGGAGATTGCAAGCATCAAGCCGGGCGTCGTGCTGCTCGCCGGCTGCCGGCTGCTGTCGAAAGACACCCTCGCGAGGATGCCTTGCCCGGTGCTCAACTATCATGCCGGCATCGCGCCAAAATATCGCGGCATGAATGGCGGCTACTGGGCGCTGGCCTCCGGCGATGCGCAGAATTTCGGCACCACCGTGCATCTGGTCGATGCCGGCGTCGACACCGGCGGCGCGCTGAAGCAGGCGCGTGGCAAGCCAAAACGGGGCGACACCATCGCCAGCTACGCACTGCGGCAGGCTGCGTTTTCCCGCGACATCTGCGTCGAGGCCGTCAGAAATGCACTGGCCGGCAAGCTCGACACGATCGACCCCCGCCTACCCTCGAAGCAGTGGTATCACCCCACGATCTGGTTCTATCTCTGGACCGGCCTGACGAAGCACGTCTGGTAATCAGCCGGCGTCGGATTTCGGCATTCGCTTTGCGTCATCGACAGCGTCGCTTTTGAAGGCGCGCGCGTCGTCCCATAACAAGCGGCCCAAGGGCGCATGCGGCAATGCTCCCAACATCGAGGAGTTGAGACTTCATGGCCGATCTGATCGTCGTCTATTGGCGCGACATCCCTGCGCAGGTCATCGTCAAGAAGGGCCGGCAGAACGCCAAGCGCGAGCTGCCGCTGCGCTTCACCGAGGCGATCGACATGTGCGCCATGCGCACCGGCGCCGGCGGTACCGACGATTACCTGGCCGAATGGCGCAAGGCCGATCCGGTTCCGGTCGGCGACGACATCGAGGCCGAAGTCGAGAAGGCCTATCATGACCTCGACGCGAAATATGACCGCGAGCGGCTGGTCGCTCTGGTCAAGGCTGGCGGGAAAGAAAATGTCTGAGAAGCAGCCGACGGTTACCCAGGCCACTTTGGTCAAGAAGGCCGCGCCGAAGTCCGACTACAAGCCTGCCGACGTGTCGCCGCAGCGGCGCGTCCAGCGCACTTTCGCTGTGAGGTTGTGGTCTATCCGGCACTCGCGACTGCTCGAGTGGTTCTATAGCAGGTTCGCCGACGTCTTCCTGCTCTTGCATCCTTTGTGGAAGGGCATCGGCTATGGCCGTGTCGAAGCCCCGGTGAAATTCGTCGAGAAGCGCGTCAAGGGCTTCATGTTCGACTGCCGCATGTGCGGCCAGTGCATCCTGTCGTCGACCGGCATGTCGTGCCCGATGAACTGCCCGAAACAGCTGCGCAATGGCCCTTGCGGCGGCGTGCGCGCCAACGGCAATTGCGAGGTCGAGCCCGATATGCCCTGCGTCTGGGTCAAGGCCTGGGAAGGCTCCCGCAACATGGTGCATGGCGACAACATCCTCAAAGTGCAGAAGCCGGTCGACCAGTCGCTGCGCGAAACCTCGGCCTGGCTCAGGGTGACCGCGCAGGCCGCGGCAGCGCGTGAAACTTCCAACAACCAGCAGAACACCGGAGCTTCGGCATGATCGCCCGCCAGCGCGACGAGAACCCGGCGGGCATCCACCTGCCGCTCGATCCCCTGCCCGGCCACACTTCGCGCGGCCGGCTGGAGCGCGTGCTGCGCCGCGGCGAGTTCGCCGTGACGACCGAGCTCAACCCGCCCGACAGCGCCGACCCGGAAGATGTCTACAACCGCGCCAAGATCTTCGACGGCTGGGTCGACGCCATCAACGCCGTAGATGCCTCCGGTGCCAACTGCCACATGTCGTCGGTCGGCATCTGCGCGCTTTTGACCCGCATGGGCTATGCCCCGATCATGCAGATCGCCTGCCGCGACAAGAACCGCATAGCCATTCAGGGCGACGTGCTGGGCGGCGCGGCGATGGGCGTGGCCAACATGCTGTGCCTCACCGGCGACGGCGTGCAGGCCGGCGACCAGCCGGGAGCCAAGCCGGTGTTCGACCTCGATTCCATGTCGCTGCTCGAAACCATCCGCATCATGCGCGACAACGGCAAGTTCCTGTCCGGCCGTAAGCTGACGACGCCGCCGCAGGTTTTCCTGGGTGCCGCCGTCAACCCCTTCGCGCCGCCTTACGATTTCCGCCCGATCCATCTCGGCAAGAAGATCGCCGCCGGTGCCCAGTTCATTCAAACGCAATACTGCTTCGACGTGCCGATGTTCAGAACCTTCATGCAGAAGGCGCGCGACCTCGGCCACACCGAGAAGGTCTTCCTCCTGTGCGGCGTCGGGCCGCTCGCTTCCGCAAAGACCGCGAAATGGATCCGCTCCAACGTGCCGGGCATCCATATCCCCGATGCGGTGATCAAGCGGCTCGAAGGCGCGCAGGACCAGAAGAAGGAAGGCAAGCAGCTCTGCATCGACATCATCAACGAGGTGAAGGAAATCCCGGGCGTCGCCGGCGTCCATGTGATGGCCTACCGCCAGGAAGAATATGTCGCCGAGATCGTCGATGAATCGGGCGTGCTGAAAGGCCGCCAGCCCTGGAAGCGGGAGATCCGCCGCGACGACCAGATCGTCGCCGAGCGGCTCGACCACATACTGCACGACGAGATTACCGAAACCCAGGTGGACATGGTGAAGACCGCGCATTGAAGGCGCGGCCGGCACCATCCGCTTGAACAAAATCAGATAACGATATAAAGAACTCTTTATATCCCGACGGAGAGATCGCATGACCCGCACCATCGTCGCATCGGCAACCCGAGAAATCGTCATCGGCTTCGACCAGCCCTTCTGCGTGATTGGCGAGCGCATCAACCCGACCGGCCGCAAGAAGCTGGCCGCCGAGATGGTGGCCGGCAATTTCGAGACCGTCGTCAAGGACGCGCTCGAACAGGCCGCCTGCGGCGCCACGATGCTCGACGTCAATGCCGGCGTCACCGCTGTCGATCCCAACGCGACCGAGCCGGCGCTGCTGGTGCAGACGCTGGAGATCGTGCAGAACCTGGTCGACCTGCCGCTGTCGATCGACTCTTCGGTGACCGCCGCGATCGAGGCGGCGCTGAAGGTCGCCAAGGGCCGCCCGCTGGTCAACTCCGTCACCGGCGAGGAAGAGAAGCTCGAGGCCATCCTGCCGCTGGTCAAGAAATACAACGTTCCGGTCGTCGCCATCTCCAACGACGAGACCGGCATCTCGATGGACCCGGATGTCCGCTTCGCCGTCGCCAAGAAGATCGTCGAACGCGCCGCCGACCACGGCATTCCTTCGCATGACGTTGTCGTCGACCCGCTGGTGATGCCGATCGGCGCGCTGGGCGACGCCGGCCGCCAGGTCTTCGCGCTGCTGCGCCGCCTGCGTGAGGAACTCAAGGTCAACACCACCTGCGGCCTCTCCAACATCTCCTTCGGCCTGCCGCACCGTCACGGCATCAACGCCGCCTTCATCCCGATGGTGATTGGCGCCGGCATGACCTCGGCGATCATGAACCCGGTCCGCCCGCAGGAGATGGAGGCCGTGCGCGGCGCCAATGTGCTGAACGGCACCGACGAGAACTGCTCGACCTGGATCCGGACCTACAAGGACTACAAGCCGGCCGAGGGCGGCCATGCTGTTGCCGCTCCGGTCGCGGTGACCGCCCCCGGCGAAGGCGGCGCCGCAGCCGGCGGCCGCCGCCGTGGCGGCCGTGAGGCCCGTATGGCCAGGGTGTAAGCGCGCAATCGTGGCCCGCACCGCGAACCTCGTTGAACCGATCGCATCGTTGATGCGGTCGGACAGGTCTGCTTTGCGGTCAGGCGTTGCCCAGTATGGCGTCGAACAACGCTATTCCCCCCCACGATCCGAAGATGCCGGTCACGCCGCCGAAGATGAAATCATCATCGTAAGCGGGCCAGAACCCATGCAGCACGAGTGCTCCGACGATCGCGCCGAGAATTCCGGTGGCCAGGTATTGCGGATTGCGCAGCCATGGACCCTTGAGCACGCGCACCATCGTGAACGCGGTGAAGACGGCGGACAGCAAAAGATCCGACATGGTTGGCCCCTGGACCATCAGACTCTCTGCCCAATAGTAAAACGATCCGTTAAACGGCATCGGCAATTGCCATTGAGACTCGTGCCAGCATGAATCCGCCACCCAACATCACCGATCCGCTCGTGCTGTTCATGCCGTCCGGCAAGCGCGGGCGGTTCCCTGTTGGTACGCCGGTGCTTGATGCCGCGCGCCAGCTCGGCGTCTATGTCGAGAGCGTGTGCGGCGGCCGGGCCACTTGCGGGCGCTGCCAGATCGAGGTGCAGGAAGGCAATTTCGCCAAGCACAAGATCGTCTCGTCCAACGACCACATCTCGCCCAAGGGCTCCAAGGAAGAGCGCTACGAGCGCGTGCGCGGCCTGCCCGAACGCCGCCGCCTCTCCTGTTCGGCGCAGATCCTCGGCGACCTCGTAGTCGACGTGCCGCAGGACACGGTCATCAACGCCCAGACCATCCGCAAGGACGCCGACACCAGGGTGATCGCCCGCGATACGGCGATCCGCATGTGCTATGTCGAGATCGAAGAACCCGACATGCACAAGCCGCTCGGCGATCTCGACCGCCTGAAGCTCGCGCTGATGAGGGACTGGGGCTTCAAGAACCTCGAATTCGACTTCTACCTCATGCCGCAGGTGCAGGGCATCCTGCGCAAGGGCAACTGGACAGCCACCGCCGCCATCCACAAGGATGCCGACAGCGACATCGCGCGCGTCATCGCGCTGTGGCCGGGCCTGAAGAACGAGGCCTACGGGCTTGCCTGCGACATCGGCTCGACGACGATTGCTATGCATCTGGTGTCGCTGCTCTCTGGCCGCGTCGCCGCCTCCTCAGGCACCTCCAATCCGCAGATCCGCTTCGGCGAGGATCTGATGAGCCGCGTCTCCTACGTGATGATGAATCCGGACGGCCGCGAAGGCATGACGGTCGCCGTGCGCGAGGCGGTTTCAAGCCTCGTCGACAAGGTCTGCGCGGAAGGCAACGTCCAGCGTAACGACATCCTCGACGCAGTGTTCGTCGGCAATCCGATCATGCACCATCTGTTCCTCGGCATCGATCCGACCGAGCTCGGCGGCGCGCCGTTTGCGCTGGCCGTCTCTGGCGCCGTGCGCATCAAGGCCTCCGATCTCGGCCTCAAGCTGAACCAGGGCGCGCGCCTCTATATGCTGCCCTGCATTGCCGGCCATGTCGGCGCTGACGCCGCCGCCGTCACCCTCTCCGAAGGCCCGCATCGCCAGGACGAGATGATGCTGATCGTCGATGTCGGCACCAATGCCGAGATCGTGCTCGGCAACAGCACCCGCGTCGTGGCCGCCTCCTCCCCAACGGGCCCGGCCTTCGAGGGCGCGGAAATCTCTGGCGGCCAGCGCGCGGCGCCCGGTGCCATCGAGCGCGTGCGTATCGACCCCGAAACGCTTGAGCCTCGTTACCGCGTCATCGGCTCCGAGCTCTGGTCCGATCAGCCGGGTTTCGCCGAAAGCGTTCAGGCGACCGGTGTGACCGGCATTTGCGGGTCCGGAATCATCGAAGTGGTGGCCGAGATGTATCTGACGGGGATCATCTCGGAAGACGGCGTCGTCGACGGCTCGCTCAGCGAGCGCTCGCCGCGCGTCGTCGCCAACGGCCGCACCTTCTCCTATGTGCTGAAGGACGGCGAGCCGAAGATCACCATCACCCAGAACGATGTGCGCGCCATCCAGCTTGCCAAGGCAGCCCTTTATGCCGGCACCAAGCTGCTCATGGAAAAACAGCACACCGACCATGTCGACAGCATCCATTTCGCCGGCGCGTTCGGCTCCTTCATCGATCCGAAATACGCCATGGTGCTGGGGCTGATCCCCGACTGCGACCTCGCCAAGGTCAAGGCTGTCGGCAACGCCGCCGGTGCCGGCGCGCGCATGGCGCTCCTCAATCGCGGCTACCGCCGCGAGATCGAAGAGACGGTGAGCCGGATCGAGAAGATCGAGACGGCGCTAGAGCCAAAATTCCAGGAGCACTTCGTCTACGCCATGGCGCTGCCGAACAAGATCGACCCGTTCCCGAAGCTGGCCGCCGCAGTGAAGCTGCCGCCGCGCAAGACGATAAGCGACGACGGCGCCGCCGGCGATGCCACCCCGCGCCGGCGCTCGCGCGAGGAGCGTGCGGCTCGGCGCGGCCGCGGCTAAAGCATGTCTCCCGAAATTGGGAACCGGTTTCGAGACAAGGACATGCGTAAATCAAAAGCCTAAGCGCATAGAGCGAATCTGAAAGATCGCGATGCGCTTTAGGATGATCCGCCGTCACGGCAGCGACCAAGCGGGCAGCTCGCGCAGAATCCAGCCCTGCCAGCCATCCTTAAGCGCGATCGGCACCGAACCTGTCGCGACAGCTGTGTAAGCAGTTTCAACCGGCGATGGCGCGGACGATTGCGAAGCCTACGCCGATCGCGAGGCCGGTGAAGAGCTTGCCGGCCAGATCGAGGACAATGGCGCGGACCTTGCCCCAAACGTCTGTACGGGGTTGCCGAAGAACTGCTGTTATGTCGTCAAAGATCGCTTCCATGGTTGCCACCTTGCGATTTCTTTGAGCGGCAAGACTAGATCAGATCCGGGGAGTTGTGAATTCCCCTTCCCACGAACAGATCTTGCCATCCACAACGCACGGGACGAATATAGTTCCCTCGGTGCGGCGACCTCATTCACCGAAGATCGCTTGGCAATGAAGTTCCCCTCCGTCGAAACGTAAAAACCGACACGTTCGATTTCCTTTGCATGCAAATGTTTCGAGATCCGCCGATCCGGAAACCGAAACCCTGTTTTCGCGAAATCCATCCGATACATGCGCGAGACATTTAACGGCCCATCGAGCGGCGGCTGGGGATGGTCCTCGGCCCCGCTCTTCAGGGAGACGAAAATGTCGATGTTCGAGAATCTCGGCCGCTTCGGTGTGACCATCAGGCAGGCCCATGCCAGGAACAAGGCGATCCGCGCGCTCAACGACCTGCCGCCGCATGTCCGGAAGGACATCGGGTGGCCGGCCTCGCCGCCGAGCGACCCGCAGGCAGTTCTTCACAAGCTGCTTCTGGGCACGCCGCGCTGATGACCTTCGCCGACAAATGCAAACTGCTCGGCAGGCGCCGGGGCCGGCAGGTGGCCTCGGCGACCGGCGACAACAAGCTTCGCGCCGCGCTGCTGCCAGGGCGGCGGTGACGCGACCGCCGTCGCATCACGCCGATGTGCCCTCGGCGAGCCTTGACATTTTTAACTGAGGTACAATCTTCGAATAGCAGAGGGAATTCTCTTAGTCGGCTCCGCCGAAGTCCGTGTACCCCGCATGCCCAGTTTGAAAAGCCACGTCGTTTCGTTCATTCTTAGGCACAGCCGCAAGAAGGCCTTTTCCAGTCCCGAAAATCTGCAGCGCTGGATTGCCTACGCCCGCAAGACGGAAGACTATCACCCGCCGGCCTTGCTGAAGGCGCGACTCGATATCGCCGAGACAAGCGTCGATGGCTTTCCTGTCTACGAGATCGCGCCGAAAACCGGCGAGAGCCGGCGCATCTTGTATTTGCATGGCGGCGCCTTCGTCTTTCAGATGACGTCCTATCACTGGGTGCTGATCGCCGAGATGGCGGAGCGGCTGGGTTTCGCCGTCACCGTGCCGATCTATCCGATCGCGCCGGAGCACAATTTCCATGACATGTTCGGCATGGTCGGCGATGTCTACCGGCACATGCTCGAGGAGACCGATGCCGAGGACATCATCTTCATGGGCGATTCCGCCGGCGGCAACATGGCCGTGGTGCTCACCATGATGGCCGCCGAGGAAGGCCTTCCCGCACCGTCGCACCACGTGCTGATCTCGCCCGGCCTCGATATGTCGCTGTCCAATCCGGAAGTATTCGAGGCGGAGCGCAACGATCCCTGGCTCGGCATTCCCGGCGGGCTTGAGGCGATCCGGCTCTACAGCGCCGGCATCGATCGCGCGGACTGGCGCATCAGCCCGCTCTACGGCGATCTCTCGGTGCTGCCGAAGACGCTGCTGCTCACCGGCTCGCGCGACCTGCTCAGCCCCGACAATCTGATCTTCGCCGAAAGGGCGCGCGCCGCCGGCGTCGAGGTCGAGGTCGTCTACGAAGAAGGCATGTTCCACGTCTGGCCGCTGATCGAGATGCCGGAAGCGCGCCGCGCGCGCGACAGCATCGTCGACTTCCTTACAGGCGAACCGGCACTGCGCCCGGCCCGCGCACCGCGCCGGACCGAAGCTACCTACGCCCCGCGGCCTGCGGCGGCCGAATAGCTCAGAACTTGCCGGTTTCGCGGAACAGCTCGAACGTCGCGCGGATGTGATCGGCGACAGCCTTGACCGGCGCGCTGGCATCGGGCGCCACCACCATGGCGAGATTGTAGGTGCCGATATCGGGCATGCCGTCCTTCTGGCCGAGTTCAACCATCTCGTCGCCGAGGAAGGATTTGGGCAGCGGCGCCACCGCAAGATCCGCCATGATCGCGGCGCGCTGGCCGGCCGTGTGAGCGCTCATATAGGCAACGCGGTAGTTGCGGCCCTCGCGGCCGAGCGCTTCCAGGGCGCCAGCCCGCCAGGCGCACCCCTCCTCCCACAGCGATACCGGTAGCGGTTCGCGCAGATGCGCACAGCCGCCCTTGGCGCCGGCCCAGACGATCGGCTCGGTCAAAAGCACCTCGGCGCCGAGCGCGCTGGTCTTGTAGGAATTGGTGAGCAGCGTGATGTCCAGCGCACGGTCGTCCATGCGGCGGCGCAGATTGATGCTCTGGTCGATGGTGACGTCGACAGCGATCGACGGGTGCGACTGCGCGAAGCGCTTCAGGACATGCGGCAGCACGCGCTCGCCATAGTCGTCCGGGGAGCCGAGCCGCACCACGCCGACAATGTCGGGAATGATGAACTTCGACACCACCTCGCGATTGATCGACAACAGCCGCCGGGCATAGCCGAGCAGCATCTCGCCGTCGGTGGTCAGCGTCACCGAACGCGCATCGCGCGCGAAGACGGAGCGGCCGAGAATGTCCTCCAGCTTCTTGATCTGCATGGAGACGGCCGAGGGCGTGCGGAACACCGCAGTGGCGGCAGTGGTGAAGCTGCCGGTCTCGGCGATCGCCACGAAAGTGCGCAGCACATCGAGATCGAGCAGCGGCAAAGGATGGTTGAGCGGGGCATTCATCGGAGCTTGCCTTCAATTTTTCTGATGCAAACGATCATCCCATTTCGTTTGATTGAACATCACTTCGAGCGCATAGTCAACTCGATCGATGCAGGACGCTGCCAAAGGCAGCCACCAGATGACCATGACATGGACCTGCGATCGACCTGAAATGAAGCTGAAACAGACCTGACGTAAACGCATTGGCGGGCGGCCCCCTGCCCGATTCGAGGAGAAAGAGAATGTCCATCCTGTCATCCATCGGTCGGCTAGCGACCGAATTCAGCGCGGCTCGCGCCCGCTACCAGACCGAACGTGCCATCCATGCGCTGCCGATCGAGCTGCAGAAGGATATCGGCTGGCCGGAAGCCGCCGATGCCAAGACCGGAGTGCGCCTCGGCGTCGGAACCTGGGCCGGAGCGAAGTAACAAAGTGTGCGTAAAATGCTGAAGGCCTGCCGCATCAGCCCGGCAGGCCTTTTTGTTTGCACTCAAACGGGTTTTCCAGCCATGCGGCCGCTGCATGACGCATATGAACCACCCGCATAGCGGTTTGATTTTCGAATTAAACCATTGTAAATAATGGCGAATTCTAAGCAGTTTGCCCAAAAATGTCGCAATTGATGTCGCTTTTCATATCAAGCGGTTCGCTTTTGCGATTTAGTTCTTGCTGAAGCGGGCCTATATCACAGCCAGCAAAAACGAGCTGCCCCACTCCATTAAGCGAAGGCGACCCGTCTGAGCAACTTGATGGAGATGACAATGAAGCTGTTTGCCCGCCTTTTCCCCCGCCGCGAAATGAACCTGACGACCGCTCTCGAGCGTCAGCGTCTTGCCAAGACCATGCCCGGCCAGGCCGGCGCCATGGCCGCTGCCCGCCTTGGCTTCGTTGCCTGAGACGGCCTTTGCCGACGGCAGTTGATGCCGTCGTATTGGATGGAATTTGACGCCGCCCGGCTCCTCCGAGGCGGCGTTTCATTTTTGATGGCTCGGTTCTTGGGTACCTGAGGTGGTGGTCTCAAGGCGCGCGCCATCGGCGATTGCCCATTTGCGACCCGTGTCGCAAATATAATCTTCACTTAGCCGTCTACCCGATTGACAGGAATGGTTTTTCCTGATGTCGCTATGCTATTAGCGACATTCTGTTCGCGTCATGGCCGCGTGAGGTTTACCGTGAATGCCGTAAAGCACCCGATCAAGAGATCGTTCGTATTCTTCCTCGTTCCCGACTTCACCATGATCGCCTTCGCGACGGCGCTCGACCCGCTGCGCTCGGCCAACCGCATGCTCGGCTACGATGCCTATACTTGGCGTCTGGCAAGCATCGACGGCAAGCCGGTGCGCGCCTCGAATGGTGTCGAATGCGCCGTCAACACCTCGCTCGAGGAAGAGCGCAGGAAGATGGCCGGGCCGGACAGGCCGAACATGGCGATCGTCTGCAGCGGCATCAATGTCGAGCGCTACCACAACAAGTCGGCCTTCGCGTGGCTGCGCGAGGAATATAATCGCGGCGTTGCCGTCGGCGGCCTGTGCACCGGCGCGCATATCCTGGCCGCCGCCGGGCTGCTTTCGAACAAGCGCTGCGCCATTCACTGGGAAAACCTGCCGGGCTTTTCGGAGGCCTTCCCGAAGGCGAACGTCTTCGCCGATCTCTTCGAGGTCGACCAGAACATCTATACCTGCGCCGGCGGAACCGCCGCACTCGACATGATGCTGAAGCTGATCGGCGACGACTTCGACGAAAGCCTCGTCAACCGCGTCTGCGAGCAGGTGCTGACCGACCGCGTGCGCAGCCCGACCGATCGCCAGCGCCTGCCGCTGCGCGCGCGCCTCGGCGTCCAGAACTCCAAGGTGCTGACCATCATCGAGCTCATGGAGGCGAACCTCTCCGAGCCGCTGTCGCTGATCGAGATCGCCGACCATGTCGATCTATCGCGCCGGCAGATCGAGCGCCTGTTCCGCACCGAGATGGGCCGCTCCCCTGCTCGCTACTACCTGGAGATCCGGCTCGACCGCGCCAGACACCTGCTCATACAGTCGTCGATGCCGGTGGTCGAGGTGGCGGTGGCCTGCGGATTCGTCTCGGCCTCGCACTTCTCCAAATGCTACCGCGAGCTATACGCCCGCTCGCCGCAGCAGGAACGGGTCGACCGCAAGCAATTGTTGGCCGCCTGAGCAGTCAGGTAGCGACTGCTTGGGCGGACTGCGTCTGAGCCGTCCGCATGGCCTCGATGCGGATATCTTCGGTCAACTGCGCCTTCAGGGACGAGAATTCCGGGCTGGTCTTCAGCGTGTAGTGGCGCGGATGCGGCAGGTCGACCCGCACGTCCGACTTGATGCGGCCGGGCCTGGCCGTCATCACGATCACGCGCGAGGCCATAAAGATCGCTTCCTCGATATCGTGGGTGACGAACAGCACCGTCTTCTTGCGCCGCTCCCAGATGCCCAGCAGCAACTCCTGCATCAACCCGCGCGTCTGGTTGTCCAGCGCGCCGAACGGCTCGTCGAGCAACAGGATCGCGGGGTCGTTGGCGAGCGCACGCGCGATCGCCGTGCGCTGCTGCATGCCGCCCGAAAGCTGCTTTGGCCAATGGTTCTCGAAACCCTTCAGCCCGACAAGGTCGACATAGGAAGCGACGATGACGTTGCGCTCGCGCTCTGGCATGCCGCGCTCGCGCAGCCCGAACGCAATGTTTTCCGCGACGGTGAGCCACGGAAACAGCGTATAGGACTGGAAGACCATGCCGCGATCCGGCCCCGGTCGGGTGACAGCCTTGCCGTCGAGCACGACACGGCCGGTGCTCGGTGCCTCCAGCCCGGCGACGATCCTGAGCAAGGTCGATTTTCCGCAGCCGGATGGGCCGAGGATGGTGATAAAATCATTGGCCGCGACGGCAAGGTCGACGGGCTGCAGCGCCTGCACCGGATTGCCGCCGCGCACCCCGGCGAAGGTCCGCGAGACGCCTTCGATGAGAAGCTTGCTCACGCCAGGCTCCACGGATAGAGCCAGCGGTTGAGCGCCTTGAAGGCGAAATCGGACAACAGCCCGATCAGCCCGATGACGATGATGCCGAAGATGATCTGCCCGGTCGCCAGCCGCGACTGGCTGTTGATGATCATGTAGCCGATGCCGGACGACGAGCCGATCAGTTCGGCCACGATGACATAGGTCCAGGCCCAGCCGAGCACCAGTCGCAGCGTCTCGGCGATCTCCGGCGCGTTGGCCGGCATGATCACCCGCTTGACGATGCCGTTGTCGGTCGCGCCCAGCGTGTAGGCCGCCTCGACCAGGTCGCGCCTCGTACTGCCGACCTTGACCGCGATGATCAGGATGATCTGGAAGACCGAGCCGACGAGGATCACCAGCAGCTTTTCCAATTCACCGATGCCGGCCCACAGGATGAGCAGCGGGATGAAGGCCGATGCCGGCAGGTAGCGGGCGAAGGACACGAACGGCTCCAGGAATGCTTCGACTGGCTTCCAGGCACCCATGGCGATGCCGAGCGGCACGGCGATGACCGAGGCCAGCACAAAGCCGCCGAAAACGCGCCAGATCGTGATCAGGATGTCGAGCCAGAAGCGGTCCTCGACCAGAAGCCGCCAGCCATCGCGGAGCATCGACAGAGGATCGGCAAGAAAGATCCGGTTCACATGGCCGCCAAGCGTAATCCAGGCCCAGAACGCCACAAAGAGCACAAAGAAGGCGATGCCGAGCACGGTTCGGGCGCCCGGCGGCACGGGATGCAAGGGGCGCAGCATCAAGCACCTGTCCTTAAAGCATGTCTCCCGAAAGTGGGAACCGGTTTCGGGATAAGGCATGCGTAAAATCAAAACCAAAGCGCAGGGCGCAAATCTGAAAGATCGCGACGCGCTTTAAGAGAAGGAACGGCGGCTGGCCGCCGCCGTCGGTCGAGGGGTGCGCGATCAGTTGGCCACTGCGCTGGTGTCGGCAAGCGTCGTCACATCAGGGGCTTCCTTGATGAGCCCCATCTGCAGCAAAAGCTCCGCCGCGGTCTTGGAAAAGTCCTGGAATTCCTTGGTGAAGAACTGCTTGTTCTCTTCCCGGTCGGCCCATTTCAGGTACTTGGCGGAGTCCTCGAATTCCTTGGCCGACTGCTTCACGTCGGCGCCCATGATCTCGTAGGATTTCTGCGGCTCCTTCTTGATCATGTCGAGTGCGTCGAAATAGCTGTCGGCCAGCGCCTTGGCGGCATCGGGATTGGCCTTGAGGAAGTCCGGCGTGCAGCCGACGGTGTCCAGCACCATCGGATAGTCGAGCGTGGTCGCCAGGATATGGCCTTGGTCGGTCTTGTCGCGCACCGCCGAAATGAAGGGCTCGTAGGTGACGGCGGCGTCGTTCTGGCCCGCGAGGAAAGCCTGCGCTGCCGCATCAGGCTCCAGATTGACGACCGTCACGTCCTTGGTCGACATGCCGTTCTTATTGAGCACCCAGGCGAGCAGGAAATAGGGCGAGGTGCCCGGCGCTGACGATGCGACATTCTTGCCCTTGAGGTCAGCGACCGTCTTGATGTCGTTGCGCACGACGATGCCGTCGGCGCCGTAGGACTTGTCGAGCTGAAAGATCTGCTTGGTGGTGACGCCGCTGGCGTTCCACACCATCCAGGTCTCGACCGTGGTCGCCGCGCATTGCAGGTCACCGCTGGCAATCGCCAGCGGGCGGCTCGCCTGCGGAACCTTCTTCAGCGTGACGTTCAAGCCATGTTTCTCGAAAATACCGGCCTGCTTGGCGAGCGTCAGCGGCGCGAAGCCGGTCCAGCCGCTGATGCCGATGGTGAGCGACGTGGCGGCCGTGGCCGGCGCGGCCATTCCGACGGCAGCCGCCAGTGCCGCCGCGAAAATGCTGGTCCTGTTCATCGTGGTTCCCCTGTTATGTGGTGAGAGGAAATGTCTCACAGAGCGCAAAAGCCTTGTCAATGAAGCAGGATCGGTCATGGACCAAGGTCCAAGCCGGCGCAGCGATAGGCCTCCGAAACGTCTTGGTTGGGGCCGATCGCGCGAACGATGTCAGCGCTCAATACTGGTCGCAATAGCACTCGGCCGACGAGATGCGGTCGTTCCAGCCGGAGCCTCCGAAATCGCGGACCCTGCGGTTGAGCTCGATCGAGCGGCCGCGCATGCCTGAATCCTCATAGGCAACGAGGGTGCAGCCCCGGCGTACGAGCACGGAGGAGACACGGTCGTTCCAGAACGAGCCGCCGCGGAAATTGACGCTGTCGTCGGGGCCCATTTCCAGCGAGCGTCCGCGGAAATTTCCATCCTCGAACAGCACGCAGGCGGCCTCGCCGTAGAATTGGGCGCTGGCGCTGCCGGCGCAAAGCAGGGACGCAAGTACGGTCGGAATGAGCAGGCGTTTCATTGTGATTCTTCCTCGTTCAGTCACGTCGAGCGATGCCGCCAGCCCCAGGAGCACTTTGCCATCGTGCCGCGCGCGGAAGCAAGCTCGCGCCTGATCGTCCAGCCGCCAAACTCGGCCCTGCTATAACGCTCCAGACGGAAAACCGCTGCGCACTTTTCTTGGAATTGCTTTCTTTGCCTGTCGCAATTCCGGACGGAAAACCGCTGCGTACTTTTCCTGGAATTGCTTTCCTTGCCTGCCGCAATTCCGGACGAAAAACCGCTGCGCACTTTTCCTGGAATTGCTTTCCTTGCCTGCCGCAATTCCGGACGGAAAACCGCTGCGCACTTTTCCTGGAATTGCTTTAGCGGCTGTCCAGCATCCAGCCGCGGTCGCGCCACAACTTCTCGCCGGCCTGGCAATCGGCGGCCGGCCCGTCGTCGGCGAACAGGACCGGCGGATGGGCCGCCTCTTCCGCCGCCCATTGCTGCGAGGCCGGACCGGCGAGCTCGAGCACCAGCTTGCGGCGGATCGCTTCGGGGAATTGCGTCCAGTCGTTGACCGGGATCATGAAGGCGCCCGGCCCGCCGATAACGCAGTCGCTGTAGTAGCGGTCGAGATTGGCGACGTCGAAGGCGCCGGTGAAACCGCCGCGCGTCATCAGCGGCAGACCGTTGATGGTGATGCCTTGCCGCACCACTTCGTCGCGCGTGATGTCGACCGGCGCGCCCTGGTTGTTGGGTCCGTCGCCCGAGACATCGATGACGCGCTTGGTTCCCTGAAAACCGCTTTCGGCGAAGAGGTCGCTTCCGAAGACAAGCGCGCCGGAGATCGAGGTTCGCCGCGCGCTGTCCGGCGGACTGGCATTGAGCTGGGCCACGAACCGTTCGGCATCGGCACGATTGGCGATCACCGTCCAGGGCACGACCACATGCTGCCATCTGGTGCCGGCCCACTCGACATAGGCGACCGCGATCTTGCCATAGGCGCCGTCGGCAATGGCCTTCAGCACATTGTCATCCGTCAGCGCCGCCGCGTAGCCATGGCGCTGGATCTCGAGTTCCATCGGCGACATTGAGAGCGAGACGTCGACCGCCAGCACCAGCTCGACATCGACCGGCTCGACCGCAGTCGATCGCGCCGTCAGGCCAAGCAGCAGCGCCAGCGCGGCGGCGCCGGAAAGCCAATGCCCTGTACGGCCGGGAGCGGACATGCCGAAACGGTAAGCGATAATCGCGCATGAACAAAGTAAAAAGGCCCGGTGTCGACCGGGCCTTTGCCACTCCAGACGAACGCACGCCTCAGCTGCGTGGCTTCAGGTTCTCCGGGTCGTAGAGCGGCTTGTAGCCGACGCCGGCCACCTCGACCGGATACGTCTCGCCGAAATACTCCACCTGCAGCTTGCGGCCCTCTTGGGCATAGGCCCAGGGCAGATAGGCGAGCGCGATGTTCTTGCCGATCGTCGGGCCGTAAGCGACTGATGTGGTGAAGGAGCGGCGGCCGAGCTCGTCGACCAGCGTCTCGCCGGTCGCCGGATCCTGCACCGGCATGGTGCCGACCGGATAGCGCGCGACGCCGTTGGAATCGGTATTCTCGGTCATCACGAGCGTGCACAGCATCGCCGGCTGATGCTCGCGGGCGCGATATTCCAGGTGCTTGGCCTTGCCGCAGAAGTCGTTCTCCTTGACCTTCGGGCGGGCAAGGTCGGCCTCCAGCAGATTGTACTCGGTCAAGAGGTCTGCATTCTGCAGCCGCAGGCTCTTTTCCATGCGACGCGTGTTGGCATAGGTCTCGACGCCGAACGGCATGACGCCGGTCGAGCGCAGCGCGTCCCAGATGGCAAGCCCGTCCTCGTAGCGCATGTGCAGTTCCCAGCCCTGCTCGCCGACATAGGAGATGCGGAAGGCGGTCACATCCTTGCCGGCGATGCGGATCGGCTTGATCGCGGCGAACGGGAAATTCTCCGGCGAAAGCCCCTGCGGGTCCTCGACCACCTTCTGCAAGGTGGTGCGGGCATTCGGCCCCCAGATGCCGATCGTGACGTACTTCTCGGTCACGTCGGTGACGGTGACATCGAAGCCCTTGTCCTGCGCAGTGCGCTGCATGTAGCGGAAATCGCGCGGGCCGGCGTCGGCGCCGTCGATGACCCGGCAGCGGTCGGCCATGCGGATCACGGTGAAGTCGGCGCGCACCATGCCTTCCTCGTCGAGGAAGTGGGTGTAGATGCCTTTGCCGATATTGTTGTCGCCGCCGATCTTGGCCGCGCACAGCCATTCCAGCAGCGCGACATGGTCCGGTCCCTCAACATCGTACATCGAGAAGTGCGAGAGATTGACGATGCCGCAGTCCTCGCTCATCGCCAGATGCTCGGCATTGGAGACGCGCCAGAAATGGCGGTTGTCCCACTCGTTCTCGCGCACCGGCACGCGGTTGCCGTATTTTTCCAGGAGGTGCTCGTTGGCGGCATAGCCGTGGGCGCGCTCCCAGCCGCCAAGTTCCATGAAATAGCCGCCGAGTTCCTTCTCACGCTCCCAGAAAGGCGAGCGGCGGACGTTGCGGCCCTTGGAGAAGGGCTCGCGCGGATGCACCGCAGGATTGTAGACCTTCATCGCGGTCTCGGTGCAGCGATCCCAGATGAACTGCTCCTGCATCTGGTGCGGATAGAAGCGCGCATAGTCGATGGCGTGATGGTCGATCGCGGTGCGGCCGTCGGTCATCCAGTCGGCGATCAGCTTGCCCATGCCCGGGCCGTCCTTGACCCAGATGGCGACGGCGTACCACAGCCCCCTCACCTTCTGGCTTTCGCCCATGGACGGGCCGCCGTCGGTGGTCACCTGCAGCAGGCCGTTGAAGGAATGGCCTTCATTGTAGCCGAGCTCGCCGAGGATCGGCGTCAGTTCCATGGCGCGCTCCAGCGGCGCCATGATCTGCTCCATGTCGAGGTCGCGTTGCGAGGGCGACAGCCGTGCCTGGTCCTTTTCCAACAGGTCGCGCGGGTGGCAAAGACGCGGATTGGTCTCTTCGTAATATCCCCATTCGATCTGCCCGCCTTCGGCGGTCTTGGGATCGCCGGTGTCGCGCATATAGGCCGAGTTGCCCTGGTCGCGCAGCAGCGGCCAGCCGATCTCCTTGCCGGTGCCGGCGAACTCGTTGTACGGGCCGAAGAAGGTGAGCGGATGGTCGATCGGCATGACCGGCAGGTCCTCGCCGACCAGTTCCGCGGTGAGCCGCCCCCAAATGCCGGTGCAGACCACGACGTAGTCGGCTTCGATCGTGCCGCGCTCAGTCACCACGCCCTTGATGCGGCCGCCCTCGACGATCAGCTCCTTGGCCGAGGTGTTGGCGAAAGCCTGGAGCTTACCGGAGGCTACACCTTGGTCGACCAGCTTGCCGGCGACCGTCTGCGAGCGCGGGATGACAAGGCCGGCGTCAGGGTCCCACAGGCCGCCCTGCACCAGATGTTCTTCGATCAGCGGGAACTTCTTCTTGATCTCGGCCGGCTCGATCAGCCGGGCGCGGGTGCCGAATGCCTTGGCGGAAGCGATCTTGCGCTTGATCTCTTCCATGCGGCCGTCGTCGCCGACGCGCGCGACTTCCAGGCCGCCGATGCGGGCGTAGTGCCCCATCTTCTCGTAGAAATCGATGGAATAGAGCGTCGTCCAGCAGGAGAGGAAGTCGTGGCTGGTGGTGTAGCAGAAGTCCGAGGCATGCGCCGTCGAGCCGATATCGGTCGGGATACCCGACTTGTCGATGCCGACGATGTCGTCCCAGCCACGCTCAATCAGGTGATGGGCGACCGACGCGCCGACGATACCGCCAAGACCGACGATGACGACCTTCGCCTTTTTCGGAAACTCTGCCATTGCCCGCGACTCCAAAGTGGTAAAGCCGGCGGACTATAGGGCCGAGCAGTGGGGTGATTGAAGCCTGTTTGCGACATTAGAAAAAGGGCGAGCGACCCCGATGGCCGAACACGCTTCAACCGGGCCGTCACAGGCGAGGAATTGCTTATGCCCCTGAGCCGGGTTCGCGCTCGATACACCGCAGGAGCTTCTCGAAGACAAACCGCTTGCCTTCGCACACGCTGTCCTCGAGCGGCTTTGAACCGGCCAGATGCGCGGCGATCGCGCTCGCCAGCATGCAGCCGGTCCCGCGCATCGATCCGGCAAGCCTGGGCATGTCGAAGCGGACGGGTTCCCGGTCGCGGCTCAACAGCATATCGGTGGACCTAGGTCCTTCCGCGTGGCCACCCTTGATGAGCAGCGCCTGCGGCCCGTCCGCAAGCAATCGCCTTCCCTGCCGCAGCGCATCATCGTCGTCCAAAGCCAAATCCGAGCCGGTCAGCACCGCCAGCTCGACCAGATTCGGCGTGACAAGACGGCAAAGCGGCATGAGGTCGCGCTTCAGGACTCCGATCGCACCCGGTTCCAGCAATTGCCTGCCCGACGAGGAAGCCAGCACCGGATCGAGGACTGCCGGTATCCGCGGATTTTCGTGCAGCACGGTGGCAACCGCCGCGATGACGCGTCCCGTTGAAAGCAT
The DNA here is from genome assembly GCF_033977205.1 of Mesorhizobium album. Lineage (NCBI taxonomy): Bacteria > Pseudomonadati > Pseudomonadota > Alphaproteobacteria > Hyphomicrobiales > Phyllobacteriaceae > Mesorhizobium > Mesorhizobium album. The sequence goes on from NZ_JAVIIW010000005.1 coordinate 177,985, forward strand.
GCCGATCTTTATCGCCGACACCCTATTGGCCCGCAGCGCAGCCCGCATCTGATCGGCGACCAGGCTGGGCTGAATATGGTGGACTGCCGTAACGGATTGATGCGTCTGCACCGTTACCGCGGTGACGGCAACGCAACTGCGCAGGCCGATTGAAGAGATCGTCTCGATGTCGCGCGCAATCCCGGCGCCCCCACTGGAATCCGATCCACCGACAACGAGTACATGCGGGTCTCGGTTCAGCGCCATTGCCCCGTCTTTTTAATCCATTCCCTGGTGCGCGCCTCGGGATCCGGGTTCAGCGTTATGTCAGTCACCACCGCGGCGCTGTCGGCGCCGGCCTCGAAAACGCCGTCAAGCCGCTCGGGATTGAGGCCGCCGATGGCGACCAGCGGAACGGGTGCGACGGCGTCCTTCCAGGCGCGAACCCTATCGAGCCCCTGCGGCGCCCATTTCATCTTCTTCAGGATGGTCGGATAGACGGGACCCAGCGCGACATAGTCGGGCCTGGCTGCCATGGCCGTCTCCAGTTCGTCATGATCGTGGGTGCTCAGCCCGAGCCTGATGCCGGCCGCTCGTATCTCCGGGAGGTTGGCAGTCTGCATATCCTCTTGGCCGAGATGGACGAAGTCGCAGCGCTCCTCGATCGCCAGCCGCCAATGATCGTTGACGATGAGCTGGCAATTGTGTCGGGCGCACAAGGCCTTTGCCTCGCGGATTTCTGCGCGCAGCCTCCCCTCGTCCATGTCCTTGATGCGGAGCTGCACCAGCCTGACGCCGAGCGGCACCAGCCGCTCGATCCAGGCGGCGCTGTCGACGATCAGGTAGAAGGGATCGAGCTTCATGAAAAATCCGCCCTGCCGATTATAGGCGTCGATGGCACGGCAACGTCGCGCGGCTCGAGCAGTCCCGAACCATAGGCTTCGCGGCCGGCATCGACCGCCTTGCTGAAAGCGCGCGCCATGCCCACCGGATCGGCGGCCTTGGCGACCGCCGTGTTGAGGAGCACGGCGTCAAAGCCGAGCTCCATCACGGTTGCCGCGTGCGACGGCCGTCCGAGGCCCGCATCGACGATCAACGGAACATCGGGGAAATGCCCGCGCATCGAGCGCAGCGCGTTGATATTGACCGGCCCGAGCGCCGAGCCGATTGGCGCGCACCACGGCATCAGGACCTTGCAGCCTGCCTCCAGGAGCCGCTCGGCGACGACAACGTCGTCGGTGGTGTAGGGGAATACGCTGAAGCCGTCCTCACAAAGGATGCGTGCGGCCTCGACCAGACCGAACACGTCGGGCTGCAGCGTGTCGTGGTTGCCGATCACTTCGAGCTTGATCCAGGACGTGTCGAAGACCTCGCGCGCCATCTTCGCGGTCGTCACGGCTTCCTTGACCGAATGGCAGCCGGCCGTGTTGGGCAGCACCCTCACGCCGAGCGAGCGGATCAGCGACCAGAATTGTTCGCCGGCCCTGCCGCCGGCCATTTCCCGGCGCAGCGAGACGGTCACCACCGAGGTGCCCGACGCCTTGACCGCCTCGGCAAGGATCGCCGGAGAAGGATATTGGGCGGTGCCCAGCAGCAGGCGCGAGGCCAACTTTGTTCCGAGAAGATCGAACATCGGCTAGCCCCCCTGCATGGGCGACAGGATTTCGATCCGGTCGCCCTCGCTTACCCGGAATTCCGCCCGTTCGGCCGCGGGCACGACATCACCGTTCAGTGCGGTGGCGAGCCAGCCGCCCTCATAGTCAAGTTCCTTCAAAAGGGCGGCGAGCGTCGTCGCCTCGACCTCAAGCGCTTCGCCATTGACGATCAGCTTCATTTTCAGACCCCAGGTCGGCAGATGAATTGAAGAGAAGGCTGGCAGCCTGCTCGGCCATGGCCGGTGAAAGCAGGAAACCGTGCCGGTAAAGACCGTTGATCGTGATCGCGCCGTCCTTCCGGCGCTTCACCCGCGGCAGATTGTCGGGATAGGCAGGACGCACGCCCACTCCCGTCTCGACGATTTCGGCCTCGCCGAACGCCGGATGGAGTGCGTAGGCCGCGTTGAGGAGCTCCATCAGCGAACGGGCTGTGATCGGCCCGTCATGATCGCTCTCGATCATGGTCGCGCCGACCATGAAGTGATGATCGGCCCGCGGCACTACATAGATCGGATGACGCGGATGGAGCAGACGCACCGGCCGGGCGAGCGAGACCTCACGCGTGCGGAGGATCAGCATTTCGCCGCGCACGCCGCGTAAATCGTCGTCGGCCCGCGCGATGCCCGTGCAGTCGATCACCTGATCAAAGCCGGAAAGGACCACCTCGCCCACCTCGAAAAGGAAGACGACGCCCATCGCGCGCAGTTTATCGACGAGGGCTTCGAGAGCCCGACGGGGATCGAGATGAGCTTCGCCGGCAAAGAACAGGCCCTGGCGGAAGCGACCGGCAAGATCGGGTTCAAGGGCGGCAACCGCCTTTTCGTCGACGGACTCATGATTGCGGGTACGAGCCGCAAAGCGGGCAAGCTCGAAGGCGTCACGCGCATGGGCGACGACGAGAGTGCCGGCTCTTGTCACGAGCCCAGGCAGTGTCCTTTCCCACCAGTCGGCCGAAGTTCTGCCGAGCGTGACAACCGCCTCCTCGGCGCTTTCGCGTTCGCACCAGGGGGCGAGCATGCCTCCGGCGAGCCAGGAGGCATTGCCGCCTGTCTGGCTCCGAATTTCAGCAACGGTGACCGACGCACCCCGCTCGGCCAATTCATGGGCGACGGTGAGGCCTGCTACACCGGCGCCTTTGACGAGGACACGGCGCATGGCTCAGTGCGTTTCCTGATCGTCCTGCGCAAAAGCCTGTTCTTCCGCCCCGGGCGTTTCGACCGGCATATAGAGATCGCCGCCCGCGCGATATTTCTCCGCCATCGCCGCCATCCCCTCCTTCTGCGCTTCCGCGCGAATGTCGTGGGAGATGCGCATGGAGCAGAATTTCGGCCCGCACATCGAGCAGAAATGCGCCAGCTTGTGCGCTTCCTTGGGCAAGGTCTCGTCGTGCATCGAGCGCGCGGTTTCGGGATCGAGCGACAGGTTGAACTGGTCTTCCCAGCGGAACTCGAACCGTGCCCGCGAAAGCGCGTCGTCGCGGGTCTTCGCCGCCGGGTGTCCCTTGGCGAGATCCGCTGCGTGTGCAGCAATCTTGTAGGTGATCACCCCGGTCTTGACGTCGTTGCGATCCGGCAGGCCGAGATGTTCCTTCGGCGTCACGTAGCAGAGCATGGCCGTGCCGAACCAGCCGATCATGGCCGCGCCGATGCCGGATGTGATGTGGTCATAGCCCGGCGCAATGTCCGTCGTCAGCGGCCCCAGCGTGTAGAAAGGCGCTTCGCCGCAGACGGCGAGCTGCTTGTCCATATTCTGTTTGATCTTGTGCATGGGCACATGGCCGGGGCCCTCGATCATCACCTGGCAGTCCTTTGCCCAGGCGATCTTCGTCAGTTCGCCAAGCGTCTCCAGTTCGGCGAATTGGGCCCGGTCATTGGCATCGGCGATCGAGCCGGGACGAAGGCCGTCACCGAGCGAGAAGGAGACGTCATAGGCTCTGGCGATATCGCAGATCTCCTCGAAATGCTCATAGAGGAAGCTTTCGCGGTGATGGTGCAGGCACCATTTCGCCATGATCGAGCCGCCGCGAGAGACGATGCCCGTGACCCGGTCGACGGTCAGCGGAATGTAATGCAGCCGCACGCCGGCATGGATGGTGAAGTAGTCGACGCCCTGCTCGGCCTGCTCGATCAGCGTGTCGCGATAGACCTCCCAGCTCAGGTCCTCGGCAACGCCGCCCACCTTCTCCAGCGCCTGGTAGAGCGGCACCGTGCCGATCGGCACCGGCGAATTGCGCACGATCCATTCGCGGATGTTGTGGATGTTGCGGCCCGTCGACAGGTCCATCACCGTGTCGGCGCCCCAGCGGATCGCCCAGACCATCTTTTCGACCTCTTCGGCCATCGAGGACGTGACGGCGGAATTGCCGATATTGGCGTTGATCTTCACCAGGAAGTTGCGGCCGATGATCATCGGCTCGCTTTCGGGATGGTTGATGTTGGCGGGAATGATCGCGCGGCCGCGCGCCACCTCGTCGCGTACGAATTCCGGCGTGACGAAATCCGGGATCGATGCGCCGAACGCCTCGCCGTCCTGCTGCAGCCTGCCGCGCACGATCTCGCGGCCGAGGTTTTCGCGGATGGCCACGAATTCCATCTCGGGCGTGATGATCCCGGCGCGCGCATAGGCAAGCTGCGTTACCGCCTTGCCGGCCTTGGCTCTCAGCGGACAGTTGCGGATCGCAAATTCCCGCGTCAGTCGCTCTCCTGTCGCAAAACCGTTGTCCTCGGGCCTGACATGGCGGCCGTCATAGGATTCGACATCGCCGCGTGCCGCGATCCAGTCCTGCCGAAGCCGGGCAAGACCCTTGTCGATGTCCGTTTCGATCGCGGGGTCGGTATAGGCGCCTGACGGATCGTAGACCGTCACCGGCGGCTCACCGGCAGTCGGGTGGACCGCGATCTCGCGCATCGGCACCCTGATCTGCGGATGGAGGAGGCCGGATTTGTGGATCTTCCGCGAGGCCGGCAGCGGTCCGGTCGATACGGTCGGGGTCAGGGCATTCATTTGAGGCTCCTTTGCTCGTTGCATTGGAGACCCAGTTCTGTGCCGGAAGGATGAAAAGACGCTTCGATCTACCTGCTTGAGACAGGTCTTCGGGCATGAACGCCCGCAAAGCGCTTGCACCGTCCCTACGCCAGTATGAACTGGATCAGGTTCAACGGGTCACTGCGCCGCAAAGCCAGCAGTATCTCAGCCCCTTGCCGGGACTCCCCTGGTGAATGGCTTTAGGTTGAACGGGCCGGCGCCATCTTGTCAAGCGCGTTTGGCCGGCAATTGCGGCTCATTGCGTTGCGGACGGAAGGTCGGAGATCGTGCGGCCCGCCGGAAAGCCAAGCCAAAGAAGCACGCGCACAGGGCTCGAAACCGGGTTCATGAATTGTCTCCGGGAACCACTTGCAGCGCCGCACGACCGCGCCGGCTGGCTGATGCCCAAAGCGCCATCAGCGGCGCGGTCAGCAGCAGGAAGGACGGCAGAAGGCTCGGGAAATAGATGCGGGTGTCGTGGATCGGGAAGACGGCGAACTTCGCCAGCACGCCGAGCACGAGTGCCGCAAGCAGGATACCGGCGCGGCGATCGAGCCGGAAGCCGGCGCGGTCGAGGCCATACTAGCCGGCGAGCGCTAGCACCGAGACGCCGACCCAGCCGTCGACGTTGACGGCGCGCACCACCGAAACGGCGAAGGCCCTCAGGTAGGCGGCCGTCGAGAACGGCGGTTCGAAGCCGTCCATGTTGTAGTGCTGCTCGATACTGGAGAACCACAGATGCGGCCACCAGCCGGGGTGCTGCGCCCAGTGCGAGATGACGAAATAGGCGACCAAGGAAGCGGCGAAGCCGGCGAGCGCCCCCACGCTTTCTGCCGAAAGGCAACCAGCAGCACGGCGAAGACGGCGAGGAAGACGATGTTGTCCGGCCGCGCCATGAAGGCGAGGAAAAAAGCGGATTCTTCTTGAGGAGGATGAACAGGCCCTCCCACAGAAGATCCGTTGCAATCAGCGTGCCATCGAGATCGACCGCAAGCGGAATTGCGTTCCTGTCCGACCGCGCGTCCATTTCCCCGCCCTGTTCACCCCACGCCGTGTTTCAGCGTCCTGGCAACGGATATAACGGGAGATGGCGGAGCGAACGTTAAAACGCCCGGTTGCAGCGCGCTGTGCAGACAGTATTTCCGGAGTCGTCGTTTAGCGGCGGCTACCAGAAACGATAAAAGGCCGGACATCCGCCCGGCCTTTGTCGATCGTGTTTCGGTTTTTTACTTGATGCGAGCAACGCCGCCCGAGATCTCGACCGTTTCGGAACCGGTCAGCGCTTCGAGGTCACCATTGGGAAGGGTGACGAAGCAGCCATTCGGGCAGAACTCCACCGTCTCGCCGGCGGCCAGCGCCAGCTCGGTTTTGCCGCCGCCTTCGGTCACGATCAACGTCCGCGTCTGGGCGTCCTTGTTGACCGCGCTGGCGGCAAAAGCCGAACCGCCAATGGCCAGCAAAGCGATGGCGGCAACGACAGACTTCCACATTGCAATTCCGGTGTTCTCACACCGCCTCTGTTCGATTTCGCAAGGCATTCTCGCCCTTTGCGTGAGAGCTTATATGAGATGCAAGCTGAACCGCAACTGAATGCCGCATTCATGCCACAATTGGTTTCGGCCGCCTGTCAATTTTGTCGATCAAGCCGATATGATGCCGAAGATGCAGATACATAAGCACGAGGCGAAGACGATGGCCGGTACCTGGCTGGAAACGATCGGTGTGGAGGTTGAGCACCGGAAGATCGCCGCGGGCCTGACCCACGTGCCGGCTTCGCCCTACCACAGGCTGGGCATCCATGTCGGGCCATCCGTCAACGCCTTCTGCCGCTGCGACGGGAAGCGGCATCGGCGGGTCCAGTCGCACGGAGACATAGACATCGTTCCGGCGGGGCTGGACGGCGACTGGGAAGACGACGCCGACTGCACCATCCTGCGCTTGTGGGTCAATCCGGCATTGGTTCGGCAAACCGCCCGCGATCTCGAAATCGATCCGGACCGGATCGTCGTCGAGCCGCAGTTTCAACGCCGTGACCCCAGGATCGAACATATCGCATGGGCGCTGGCGAGCGGGCTGCACCCAGAGTTGCCGTCGGACCGGCTTTATGTCCAAAGCTTGGCCAGGGCGCTCGCCGTGCAACTGGTTCACGGGGCGTCGCAAAGGATCCCGACAGGGCAAATGCTGTCGTCCAGCCAGAAGCGGCGGCTGCAGGACTTCATCGAAGCCAACCTCGATCAGGATCTTTCCCTGGATGATCTGGCGCAGGTTGCAGCCATCAGCGTGTCACATCTGAAGGCTCTGTTTCGTCGCAGCTTCGGGGTGCCGGCCCATCTATATGTCATCCATCGACGGGTAGAGCGCGCCCGGTTGCTGCTCGACCAGAATGAGATGCCGCTCAGCCAGATCGCGCTGGAGGCCGGCTTCGCCCATCAAAGCCATATGGCTCGCAGCATGAAGCGCGTGCTGGGAATCACGCCAGCGGCGCTGCTTCGTCTGCAGCGATAGCCGGGCCTTCCATCTGACTGTCCTTTTGTGCGCTTCGCCGTCCTTATCGGGGCGACGCGCCGTCGTACATCCGGCATCCAGCGCTCCGACATAACAGGAGAATGAAGATGTTCGTGATTCTAGGCGCCACGGGGAAAATTGGACGAGCGACGATCGGTGCGCTTCGCCAAAACGGGCTCCCGGTAAGGGCAGTTGTTCACAATCCCTCGAAGGCTCACGAGCTTCATGCTTGTGGTTGCGACATAGCCGCGGCCGACCTCAGGGATATGCCGGCGCTTGTCGAGGCAACAAAAGACGCTTCGGCGGTGCAGGTGATCTGCCCTACACCCGTTCAGGCGGAAAATGCATCGGCCGAAATGGCAGCGACGATCGGCGCGATTACCGAGGCGCTTCGGCAAACCCGTCCGGCGCGCATCCTGGCAACCTCGGACTACGGTGCTCAGCTGCCGACCGGCACCGGCATCACGCTCACCTTCCATCGTCTGGAATCGGAACTTAAGAAGCTCCCCGCAGCGCTGACCTTCCTGCGCTCCGCCGAGCACATGCAGAATTGGGGCCGCGGAACCGGACGGGCGTTGCAGACCGGGGTTCTTGCCAGCCTGCATCATCCCGTCTCCAAAACCTTTCCGACGGTCTCGGCAGGAGATGTCGGCCTGATCGCGGCGGATCTGCTTCTCACGGATCGCAACGACGCAATGCGTATTGTCCACGCCGAGGGACCGCGCCGCTACAGCGCCGTCGACGTGGCCGATGCGCTCAGCAAGATCGCCGGCCGCGAAATCGTGGCGCGTGAAATGCCGCGGCAGGACTGGATCCCCGTGCTGGTCGCTGGCGGCATGAGTGCGAGCTACGCCCAACTCGTCGCAGACTTATTCGATGTCCACAATGCCGGCCAGATCGACGCGGAACAGGGCGTTGGCGAAATACGATATGGCAAGACGGAGCTTCGCGCGGCCTTGTCGGCATTGGTTCCGTCTACGCTAACGGCGAAAGCCTAGCCCGGATCGGGCTTGCGGCCTTTCCGCTTCGTTCTAGCCAAACGCGCCTGTTCGGCTGCAGCCTCCGCCTCCAGCCGCTCGCGCTCGGCGAATTCGACCTCCATCTTGTCGTCGTCGATCGGCCAAGCCTCGTGCTTCTTCGTCTCGACGACGGCGCGCGGCGTCGACGGAATCTCGATATGCTCGTCCTCGAAGGTATCGAAGATGGCAAAGCGGATGTCGTTCTGGACGGTGCTGCCGTTCATCACATCGGCCACGAACACGCGGATCTCGAATTCAAGCGCCGCTGCCCCGAAATTGGCGAAGAGCACGAAGGGCTCGGGGTTCTTCAGCACCATGGGATGCGCGCGCGCGATATCGAGCAGAAGGGCATGCACGCGCTTGACCTCGCTGCCATAGGCGACGCCCACCTTGATGTCGATCCGGCCGAGCTTGTTGCGGTGCGTCCAGTTGCCGACCGCATTGTTGATGAGGTTGGAGTTGGGCAGGATCACCGACTGCCGCTGGAACGTCTCGATCTCCGTCGCGCGCACGCTGATCTTCTTCACCGTGCCGCTGATATCGCCGGCAACGATCCAGTCGCCCACCTTGAAGGGACGTTCGGCAAGCAGGATGAGACCTGAGACGAAGTTCGAGACCACGTTCTGCAGGCCGAAGCCGATACCCAGCGACAGCGCGCCGGCGACCAGCGCCAGGTTGGAAAGGTCGATGCCCGCCGCCGATATGCCGACGAGCGCTGCGAGCGCAACACCGGCATAGCCCACCGCCAGCCGGATCGAGTTGCGCACGCCGGTGTCGACCTTGCCGCGCGCCATGACGGAACCGTCGAGCCAGCCCTGGAACCAGCGCGTCACGAAATAGCCGATGGCGAAGACAACGATGCCGGTGAGGATGCCGAGCACCGAGATGGTGACGGACCCGATTGTCGCGCCCGTCGCCAGCTTGTAGGCCCAGGCCTCGATGTCGCCGGGCTGGAAGCCCCACATCAACAGGATCAGCGGCAGGAACACCAGCACGATCATCAGATTGATGGCGATGCTCACCACCAGGCCGAGCTGGTCGAGCGCGGTGTCCTCATAGCTGGACTTGGCCGACAGCCAGCGCCCGACCGACGTGTCGGCGAAGCCGCCCTCCTCGCCGATCGCTCGCGCCGACAGGAAGCCGATATAGGCGGTGACCAGGATGGTGCCGGTGACCACGACCTGGAACGAGACGAAAAGCGCAAGGCCGATATAGCCGAGAAGCGTCGCCGCGATGGTGAACAGGCCGAGGCCGATGGCGATGAAGCGAAGCCATGCCGGCCACGGCCGCCACGAGCCGTCCCGTGCCCTGAACGGCCTCAGCAGTCCCATCAGGATCAGGATGACGCCGACGATGATGGTGGCGACAAAGCTCCTGGCAATCGTCAGCGAAAGCGGCGACCCCATCTTCTCGTTGACGACCGACAGAAAATAATTGAGGCCAAGCACCAGCGCCATCGCGGTGGCCAGTCCAACCAGCCAGCGAGCGGGGTCGGTTTCGACCGGAATGAGCCGCCAGTTCGGCAACCGCGGTTCGAGCGCCGCATTGGTCAGCCGGTTGACGCAGAACACCATCCCGATGACTGCCAGCAGCGCATTGAGGAATGTGCCGATGTCGCCGCGCAGAACGTTGTAGTAATTGAAGAAAAACACTGCGGAAGCCAGGAACACCCCGAGCGCCGCGGTCGGCAGCAGCGTCGACCAGAACGCCACCGACAGGCGGCTGAGATATGAAGGATCCTCCACGGATGGATTGGGTTCGAAAATGCGGCCGAACAGGCGCCTGCCACCGATCAGGAGCACGGCCGCCAGCGCCAGCGCCATCAGCGTCGCGGCAAGGACTGCCTGGAATTTGAACTTGAAGGCGAAGGTCAGCCAGGAGGCCACGGCCTTGTAGAGGCCGGTGAACTGGTCATGCGCGTCGGAAAAGGCCTGCGGGCTCAGCGCATCGGTCAATTCGTAGCGTTTGGTCAGAACGCTGCGGAAAAGCTCGCTGCGCATGGTGGCAATCCTGTCGACCACCCCGCTGATGCGGATCGACAGGTTCTGCGCGCTGGCGACCACCGCGTTGATCTGGGCCTTCTCGGCCGTGAGCGCCGCGCGCTCGTTGGCGACGACCGCAGGCTCCTGCTGTCCCTGCGCCGGCGGCGGGCCCAGTACCTCGATGCGGCTGTTGATGTCGTTGAGGCGCGAACGGAAAGCCAGCGCGCTGTTCAGCGCCGCCCGCGAATTGTTCTCGAGCCGCAGGCGGATATCGACGAGCTCAGCATCGTCTTGGCCAGGATCGCTTATCTTCTTCTCCAGACCGTCCGTCTTGGTCGTTAGGTCCTGGATCACCTTGGTCTGGTCGGCGATGAGCTGCGCGGAGCCATGGCCGATCGCCTGCGCCATCGCGCCGTGCCACGGCTGCGAAGCGACGGCGACAATGACGACCAGGATCAGGCGTAGCAGTCGGAAGATCATGACGTGACGGGCGACTCGCGGCCGAAAACCTTCGAAAATTCCGCCCTTGATAAAGACCGCCATACCGGGCGGCAAGCCGTCCCGATCCGTGGATCGATGGCGCGGATCGAAGTCGGCCTGTCGAAAAGCGATGGCGCAATCTTGGCTTTGCGGTTGTGGGCTGCTCTATAGTGTGCCTCCCCGCACCAACAGGACGACAGGAAGAATGGCGGAATATTCGGCCTTTTCGCTGATCAAGAACGCGCTGTCCGGCAACCAGGACTGGAAGCCGGCCTGGCGCAAGCCGGACCCCAAGGCGTTCTATGATGTGATCGTCATCGGTGGCGGCGGCCACGGGCTCTCGACCGCCTACTATCTCGCCAAGGAGCACGGCATCACCAATGTCGCCGTGCTGGAAAAGGGCTGGCTGGGCTCGGGCAATGTCGGCCGCAACACCACCGCCGTGCGCTCCAACTATCTACTGCCGCAGAACACCCGCTTCTACGAGCATTCGATGAAGCTGTGGGAGAGCCTGTCGCACGACCTCAACTACAATGTCATGTTCTCACAGCGCGGCTGCCTCAACCTGGCGCATACGCCGGCCCAGCTCGACGACTATGCAAGGCGCGGCAACGCCATGCGCCATCTTGGCGTCGATGCTGAGCTGATGAGCGTCGACCAGATCAAGCGGCTTGTCCCGGCGCTGGACGTTTCCGGCTCGGCGCGCTTTCCGGTCCTTGGCGGGCTGATGCAGCCGCGCGCCGGCACCGCGCGCCACGACGCCGTCGCCTGGGGCTATGCGCGCGGCGCCGACCGGCGCGGCGTCGACATCATAGAGAATTGCGAGGTCACCGGCTTCCTGCGCGACGGCGACCGGGTCACTGGCGTGACGACCACGCGCGGCGATATCCGCGCCAAGAAGGTGGCGCTGGCCGTTGCCGGCAGCACCGGCCGCGTGATGCAGCTTGCCGGCATTTCCCACATGCCGATCGAAAGCTATGTGCTGCAGGCCTTTGTCTCGGAATCGATCAAGCCGATCATCAACACCGTTCTTACCTTCGGCATGGGCCACTTCTACATCTCGCAGTCCGACAAGGGCGGCCTGGTCTATGGCGGCGACCTCGATGGCTACAACAGTTACGCCCAGCGCGGCAGCCTGCCGGTCGTCGACGAGGTGATGAGCGAGATGCTGGCGCTGTTCCCGGGTCTGGCACGGGTGCGCATGCTGCGCTCCTGGGGCGGCCTTTGCGACATGACAATGGACGGATCGCCGATCATCACCACCGGACCGCTACCCGGCATGTATCTCAATTGCGGCTGGTGCTACGGCGGCTTCAAGGCAACGCCTGCCTCGGGCTGGTGCTTCGCCTGGACCATCGCCAAGGACGAGCCGCATGAGTTCAACGCGCCCTTCACGCTCGACCGTTTCTATCGCGGCCTCATCATCGACGACAAAGGCCAGGGTGCGACACCCAGGCTGCATTAGGGTTGAAATCAAGATGCTGATCACCTGTCCCTATTGCGGTCCGCGCGACGTCATCGAATTCACCTACCAGGGCGACGGCAACCGCGAGCGGCCGCAGCCGGCCTCGCAGGACCTCGATGCCTGGAACGCCTATGTCTATGACCGGCTGAACCCGGCCGGCGACCACAATGAGATCTGGCAGCATTCCGGCGGTTGTCGCGCGCATCTCAGGGTCGTGCGCAACACGCTCACGCATGAAATCCTGAGCACCGCCTTTGCCCGCGGCGGCCACAAATCCGCGGGCCATAAAGCGGGAGGCAACCAGTGAGCCCGCGCCGCACCGAGACCGGCGGTCGCATCGACCGGCTGCGCACCATCCGCTTCACCTTCGATGGCGCGCCCTATACCGGCCACGCCGGCGACACGCTTGCCTCGGCGCTGCTAGCCAACGGTGTGACGCTGTTCGGCCGCTCTTTCAAGTACCACCGCCCGCGCGGCCTGCTGGCCGCTGGCGTCGAGGAGCCGAACGCCCTGGTGACGGTGCTGCGCGGCGAAGTGCGCGAGCCCAACATCCCCGCCACCATGGCCGAGATCTATGACGGGCTCGTCGCCGTCAGCCAGAACCGCTCTCCCTCGCTTGCCTGGGATATCGGCGCACTCAACCAGCTCGGCGGCAAGATCCTGTCGGCCGGCTTCTACTACAAGACCTTCATGGGGCCAGTGATCGGGCCGCTCAAGGGCACGCGCTTCTGGATGTTCTGCGAGCATTTTATCCGCCGCGCTGCCGGCCTCGGCAAGGCGGGCATAGCCCCCGATACCGCGCGCTACGAGCGCATGAACGCCTTTTGCGACGTTCTGGTGGTGGGCTCCGGCCCCGCCGGCCTGATGGCGGCGAGGGCCGCGGCCGACCAGGGCGCGCGCGTGATCCTAGCGGAACTCGAAGCGCGTTTCGGCGGCTCCGCCAACTGGTCCGGCGAGACCATCGACGGCGCGCCGGCCGCCGACTGGGCGGGGCGCATCGTCGGCCAGCTCGAAGGCAACGACAATGTCCGCCTGCTGCCACGCACGACGGTCTGGGGCTACTATGACGGCAACACGCTGGCCGCGCTGGAACGTGTGACCGACCATAAGGAAGTCCCGGCCAAGGGCGAGCCGCGCCAGCGCTATTGGGCGATCCGCGCCAAAACGGTGGTTCTCGCCACTGGCTCCTTCGAACGACCGCTGGTGTTTCCGGGCAACGACCGTCCCGGTGTCATGCTGGCGCATGCAGCCGAGCGCTATGCCAATCAATATGGTGTGCTGCCCGGCGAACGGATCGCTTTGTTCACCAACAATGACAGCGCCTATCGCTCCGCCGTTGCCCTGAAGAAGGCCGGGGCCGCCGTCGTCGCCATCATCGATGTCCGAAGCGACGTGTCGAACGAGATGAGCAGGCTGGCGAGCGAGGCCGAGGCAGAGCTGCTTGCCGGCCATGCCGTGGTCGCGACCGAGGGCGGCAAGGCGCTCACCGGTCTCAAGGTTCAGCGCTTCGACTTGATGAGCGGCGCGCTCAGCGGCGACGAGCGCAGCATCCACGCCGACTGCTTGGCTATGTCGGGCGGCTGGTCCCCGACCATCCATCTCGCGAGCCAGGCTGGCGCGAAGGCCGAGTGGGACGCGGCCAGGCAGGCCTTCCTGCCCCCGGCGCCGACCCAGCGCTGGATCGGCGCCGGCGCCTTCACCGGTAGTTTCTCGACCGCCGAAGCCCTTGCCGAGGGCCGCGCCGCCGGCCTTCAGGCTGCCGGCGGAAATGCTTCCTCCGCGCCCCTGCCTATTGTCGAAGCGATTCCAGGCGACCCCGATCCGGCGCCTGTCTTCGAGGTCAAGGCCAAGGGCAAGAGCTTCGTCGACTTCCAGCATGATGTGACCGCCGAGGATGTGCGGCTCGCGCATCGCGAGGGTTTTGTCTCTGTCGAACATCTGAAGCGCTACACTACGCTCGGCATGGCGACCGACCAGGGCAAGAACTCCAACGTGCCGGGCCTCGCCATCATGGCCGAGGCGCTCGGTAAGCCGATCCCGGAAGTCGGCACCACGCGCTTCCGCCCGCCCTACACGGCCGTGTCGATCGGCTCGCTGGCGGCCGAGCGCTTTGGCGATCTGAAGCCCGAGCGGCTGACGCCGATGCATGACTGGCACATCGCCAACGGCGCGACCATGTACTCGGCCGGCCTCTGGTACCGGCCGATGATCTACGGCCTTCCCGGCGAGACGGTCGAGCAGGCCTATGTGCGCGAGGCCAAGGCCACCCGCGAGAGCGCCGGCATCGTCGACGTCTCTACGCTCGGCAAGATCGCCGTGCAGGGGCCGGACGCCGCCGGATTCCTCGACCGCGTCTACACCAACATGTTTTCGACACTCGCCGTGGGCAAGGCCCGCTACGGCCTGATGCTGCGCGAGGACGGGCTTGCCTTCGACGACGGCACCACCTGGCGGCTCGGCGAGCAGGATTTCCTGATGACCACCACCACCGCCAATGCCGGCAAGGTGATGCAGCATCTGGAATATTTCCTCGACGTGATCTGGCCCGAGTTGAAAGTCACCGTCACCTCCGTCACCGACGAATGGGCAGGAGCGGCGATCGGCGGGCCGAAGGCCCGGGCCATCCTCGCTGCCTGCGTCACCGGCACTGCTGTCGACAATGCGACGCTTCCCTTCATGGGTATCGTCCACGGCCAGATCGCCGGCGTGCCGGTGATGATCTGCCGGCTCTCCTTCTCCGGCGAAATGGCCTTCGAGGTCTATTCCGGCGCCGGCTACGGCACCCGCGTCTGGGAGGCTCTCATCGAGGCCGGCAAGCCCTTCGGCCTGGTTACCTACGGCCTCGAGGCGCTCGGCACCATGCGCATCGAGAAGGGCCACGTCACCGGCGCCGAGATCGACGGTCGCACCACGGCGCGCGATCTCCATCTCGACTGGATGCTGTCGAAGAAGAAGCCCTTCATCGGCTCGGCCATGATGGACCGCGAAGGCCTGATCTCGCCGGAGCGGCTACAGCTTGTCGGCCTCGTCTCGCTCGACAACCGCCCGTTCAACGGCGGCGCGCATATCGTCGAGGAACTGGACGAAGAGAACCCGCACGATTCGATCGGTCATATCACCGCCTGCTGCTATTCGCCGGCGCTCGGCAAATACATCGCGCTGGCGCTGGTCAAGGACGGCAAGGCGCGCCACGGCACGCGCGCCTTTGTCTCCGACCCGCTGCGCAATCGGTTCGGGCCGATCGAGATCGTCTCCAACCATTTCTACGATCCGGACGGGAGCCGCATGCATGGTTGAGCGCCGACGACCCGAACGCCAATTGCCGGAACGCCAATTGCACGAGCGGTTGTCGCCGCTTGAGCCGATCTATCATCCAGGCTCGCATGGCAATTTCGAGCATGGCGTGGACGTTATCCTGTCCGAGACGCGGCCGGGCTCGATCCTGCAACTTGCCGCATGGCCGGGCGAGGAGAAGCGGCTGATGTCCGGCATATACAAGGTTACAGGCCTCGCCCTGCCGGATGGCGCCGGCGGCGGCGTCAGCAACGGCGCGAAGGCGGCATTCGGCTTTGCGCCGGGCAAATTCACTGTGGTCGATGAAGCCGAGGGCCTGGCCTCCGCCTTCACGGGCGTGATCACGCCGTCGATCGGCACGCTCACCGACCTGTCGCACGGCCGCACGGCGATCCGCATCGCCGGCCCCAAAGCCGAATGGGTGCTGGCGAAATTCTTCGCCATCGACTTCGCCTTGCCGGCCTTCCCGCTGGGCGCTGGTCGCTCGACAAACCATCACGACATCTTTGCCCAGATCCAGCGCAGCGGCGCCGATCAGTTCGACATCTATGTGTTCCGCTCCTTCGCGCGTTCGTTCTGGAAGGCCTTGTGCCACGCCAGCGAGGAAGTCGGGTATGAGGTGCACTAGGACCAGCAGCCTGGCACTATCGACGACCACAACTGCTGCTTGAGGCTTGGGCCAGCGAAGACGATAGATAAGGAAACACGGGCTCTTGTCTGAGCCCGCTCTGGCAACCAGTTCGACAACATCCTTCCATGACCGCAGAGACAACGGCGACAGCCACGACCCGCTTTGTTTCGGCGGGAGAGCCGTCACTCCTGTTGCCGGCAACCGTCGCCTGCGGCGTCTTCATGACCAGCCTCGACCAGAATGTGGTGGTGACCGCGCTGCCCGGCATCGGCGAAAGCCTTGGTCGCCCGCCGAGCCAGCTCGGTCTTTTGATCACCGGTTATGTCGCCAGCCTCATCGTTACGATGCCGCTCGGCGGCTGGCTGGCCGATCGCTTCGGCCTTCGCAACGTCTACTGCTTTGCGCTGCTTGTCTTCGCCAGCGCATCGGCGCTCTGCGGCCTGTCGGAAAATATCTGGACGCTGGTCGGCTCGCGCGCGCTGCAGGGCTTCGGCGGCGCGCTGATGGGCACGCTCGGCCAGGTCGTGATCCTCTCGAGCTTCCCGCGCGACCGCACGCTTAAGATCAACATGTACATTTCGCTCGCCGGACAGTCTGGACCGTTGGTCGGGCCGCTCGTCGGCGGCGCGCTCACCACGTACGTCTCCTGGCGCTGGATCTTCTACATCAATATCCCGATCGCTCTGACTGCTGCCCTGCTTGCCGCATCGCTGTTTCCCACGACGACCAAGGCGGTCCGCACACCGTTCGATTTTCCGGGCTTCCTGCTTGTCAGCAGCGGCATGGCGCTGCTCGTCTTCGGCATGGATTCCCTTGCGGCGAAGGATGTCGCGAGCGCCAGCATCGCCATGGAGCTCGGGCTGGCGATCGCCATCCTGACCGTCGCCGCGCTTTACTGCCTACGCACGCGTAACCCTCTGCTCGACCTCAACCTGCTGCGCATCCGCACCTTCCGCATCAGCTTCCTCACCGGTGGCGGGCTCGACACGATCGGGCTGAGCTCGGTTGTCTTCCTGCTACCGCTGATGTTCCAGCTCGGCTTCGGCATGAGCGCGGTTGAGGCCGGATCGCTGACCTTCGTCGCGGCAATCGGCTCGGTGCTGATGCGTTTCTTCATGCCACGCGTCCTCAATCGCTTCGGCTTCAGGCGCGTGCTGGTCTCCAATACGCCGATTGCTGCCCTGCTGGTTGCGGGCTTTGCCCTGATGCAGGAAAGCACGCCGCACTGGATCGTGCTCGCCTACATCTTCGTCTTCGGGCTCTTCCGTTCCATTCAGTGGGCCTCGACCGGCAATCTCGCCTATTCGGATATCGCGCCGGAGCAGCTTTCCCGCTTCAGCGCGCTCTACTACATCCTTTGGCAGCTGGCGGTCGCGATCAGCGTCGGCCTGGCGGCGGCGCTTCTGTCGCTGCTTGCCGGCGGCGGCCAGGCCAGCGTCAACGACTACCGCATCCTGTTCATCGTCGAGGCCCTGATCACGCTCTGCGCGCTGCTCGCCTATCTGAGGCTCACGCCGAAGGACGGCGCCCATGTCAGCGGCCATGGCGCGCATGTGAGCACAGAATAGCAAAATCGGACGGCTGGTTTCGCCGGCGCTACTCCGCGAACGTCACCCAGTCCTCGAGCGGCGCGCGATCGGTGCGGAATTCATTCTCGGGCTTGGAAGTGTCCTCGTAACCCAGCGCCATGCCGCAGACCACGATCTCTTCGTCTGGAATGTTGAGCACCGGGCGGATCTGCCTGTGATAGGGCGCGAAGGCCGCCTGCGGACAGGTGTGCAGCCCTCTGCCCCGCGCCGCGACCATGATGTTCTGCAGGAACATGCCGTAGTCGATCCACGAACCCTTGTTGAGCCGCCGGTCGACGGTGAAAATCATGCCGACCGGTGCATCGAAGAAGATGAAGTTGCGGTCGTGCTGCGCCCGCATCCTGTCGACTTCGCGCCGGCCGATGCCGATCGCGCCGTAGAGGCCGAATCCATTGGCCCGGCGCCGGCTGAGATAGGGTTCGAAGAACTGGTCCGGATAGTAGCGGTACTCGTCCCACTCCGCCTTCTCGGCGCGGATGCCGGAATTGAGGATCGCGTCGCTGATGCGCTGCTTGACATCACCCTTGGTCACATAGACCCGCCAGGGCTGCATGTTGGTGCCCGACGGCGCCCGCGCCGCCACCGTCAGGATGTCGCGGATCGTCTCATCGTCGACCATGTCGGGCAAAAAGGCGCGCACCGATCGGCGCGACAGGATCGCCTCGTCGACGATCGCCGCGTCGAGCGCGATCCGGCTATTCTTCTCCAGCATGGGCCGTCCCTTCACGATGGCTGGACCCGGCAACCCGATTCCCGCAACGACCATCCGCAGACACAAATAACTAACTGATCCTCGACCGGACGCCCCACTCGCCGTTCGTTGGCGAGGCTTTGCATCAACCGCCAAAATCGTGCAAGCAAATCTTGCGCAGCATGAAAATCCTCTTGATTTTTTCATGGGCTTGCTTTCTCATGAAATTTACCTAGATTTTTTCACGCTCAGAGACAGAGGGACGATTGACCTCGACCGCAGTCAGACCGGAGCAGGACAGTGGCGAGCGTCTGCTGGCCGGCGACATCCGTGCGCTGCGCAAGGCGCGCGGGCTGACGCTTGCCGAGATCGCGCTGAAGCTCGGCCGCTCGGTCGGCTGGGTCAGTCAGGTCGAGCGCGGCCTGTCGGTCCCTTCGCTCGGTGACCTGCGGGCCTTCGCCGAGCTCTTCGGCGTGCCGCTCAGCCTGTTCTTCAGCCATGACGTCCCGGTCGAAGAGGAGCGCGGGGTGGTCGTGCGCGCCGGTAGCCGCCGCTCGCTTGGCACAAGCGAATCCGGCCTGGTGGAGGAGCTTCTGTCGCCCGACCTCGGCGGTAGTTTCGAGATGCTGCGCTCCGTCTTCGCTCCGGGTGCGGAGTTGAAGACCGAAGCGCGTCGTCCGACCGAAGAGGCGGGCTATGTCGCGTCGGGCACGTTCGAGATCGAGATCGGCGGTGTCTGGCATCGGCTCGGCGAAGGCGACAGCTTCCGTTTCGAAGGCAAGCCGTTCCGTTGGCGCAATCCCGGCGCCGAGCCGGCGGTCGTCATCTGGGTGGTTTCGCCGCCGGTGTACTGAACCAACGCATGCCGCCCAAAAGTGTGCAGCGGTTTTGGGACAACGGCATGCATGAAACAAAGAATCAAAGCGCGTCCTGACGCGCTTTGGAAGTTGGAGGAGAACATGGCCGGTTTGTCGACCACGGCGCGCGTGGTGATCATCGGGGGCG
Source organism: Mesorhizobium album (assembly GCF_033977205.1). Classification (NCBI taxonomy): domain Bacteria; kingdom Pseudomonadati; phylum Pseudomonadota; class Alphaproteobacteria; order Hyphomicrobiales; family Phyllobacteriaceae; genus Mesorhizobium; species Mesorhizobium album. Next base: position 197,304 of record NZ_JAVIIW010000005.1, read on the forward strand.
GTGTCGTCGGCACCTCCTCGCTCTACCACCTTTGCAAGGCGGGCTGGACCGACTGCGTGCTGCTCGAAAAGAACGAGCTGACCTCCGGCTCGACCTGGCATGCCGCCGGCAACGTGCCGACCTTCTCCTCGTCCTGGTCGTTGATGAACATGCAGCGCTATTCGACCGAGCTCTACCGCGGCCTCGCCGAGGCGGTCGACTATCCGATGAACTACCATGTCACCGGCTCGTTGAGGCTCGCACACACCAAGGAGCGCATGCAGGAGTTCCAGCGCGCCAAGGGCATGGGCCGCTACCAGGGCATGGATATCGATGTCGTCGGCCTCGACGAGATCAAGCGCCGCTACCCCTTCATCGAGACGCATGACCTCAAGGGTGCGCTTTATGATCCGAGCGACGGCGACATCGACCCGGCACAGCTGACCCAGGCGCTCGCCAAGGGCGCGCGCGACATGGGCGCCAAGATCACCCGCTTCTGCCCGGTCACCAGCGTTCGCCGCGAGAACGGCGAATGGGTGGTCGCGACGCCACAGGGCGAGATCCGCTGCGAGATCGTCATCAACGCCGCCGGCTACCGCGCCGCGGAAGTCGGGAAAATGTTCGGCCGCGAAGTGCCGATGATGGTGATGAGCCACCAGTACATCCTGTTCGAGGAAATCCCCGAGCTCGCCGCCTGGACGAAGGAACAGGGCAGAAAACTGCCGCTGCTGCGCGACGTCGACACGTCCTATTACCTGCGCCAGGAAAAGACCGGCATGAATCTCGGCCCCTATGAGCGCAATTGCCGCGCGCATTGGGCGACCCACAACGATCCGATGCCGGAGGATTTTTCCTTCCAGCTCTTCCCCGACGATCTCGACCGGCTGGAGCACTACCTCGCCGACGCCGTCGCCCGCGTGCCGATCCTCGGCACCGCCGGCCTTTCCAAGGTCATCAACGGGCCGATCCCCTACGCGCCTGACGGCAATCCTCTGATCGGGCCGATGCCCGGCGTGCCGAACGCCTTCGAGGCCTGCGTCTTCACCTTCGGCATCGCGCAAGGCGGCGGCGCCGGCAAGGTGCTGGCCGAATGGGTGACCGAGGGCCAGACCGAGTGGGACATGTGGTCCTGCGACCCGCGCCGCTTCACCGCCTTTGCCTCTGCCCCCGACTACTGCGTGGCTAAAGGCATGGAGATCTACGGCAACGAATACGCCATCCAGTTCCCGCGCCACGCCTGGCCAGCCGGGCGCGACCGCAAGCACTCGCCGCTGCATGATCGCATCAAGGCGCTCGGTGGCCAGTTCGATGCCTATAATGGCTGGGAGCGCGCAACCTGGTATGCGAAGCTAGGCGACGACATTTCGGAGGAAGCGACGCTGACCTTCCGCCGCGACGGGCCGTGGCAACACCGCGTGCGCGAGGAATGCCTGGCGGTGCGCGATGCTGCCGGCATCCTCGACCTGCCCGGCTTCTCGCGCTTCAACCTCGAAGGCCCGGGCGCCGCCGAATGGCTGGCGCTGCAGGTCACCGGCCTTGTGCCGAAGCCCGGCCGCATCGGCCTCGTCTATTTCGCCGACGACAAGGGCCGCATCGTCACCGAAATGTCGGTAGTACGCCACGGCGAGGACCAGATGACGCTGATCACCGCCGCGGTCGCACAGTGGCACGACTTCGAATGGCTGAAGACCCGTATGCCGGCCGATGCGGCCTTTACGCTGACCGACCGCACGGAGGAGTATTCAACCCAGATCCTCGCCGGTCCGAACTCGCGCGCTATCCTTGCCGAAGTCTGCGCCGCCGATCTGACGCTGCCCTGGCTGACGCATCAGGAAACGACCATCGCCGGGCGCTGGGCGAAGCTGGTGCGCGTCTCCTTCGCCGGCGAGCTCGGCTGGGAAATCCACACCAAGGTCGCGGACACTGTAGCGGTCTTCGACGCCGTCTGGGCCGCCGGTCACAAGCATGGCCTAAAACCTTTCGGCATGTATGCGCTGGATTCGCTGCGGCTGGAAAAAGGCTACCGAGCCTGGAAGGGCGATCTGTCGACCGACTATTCGATCCTGCAGGGTGGGCTGGAGCGCTTCGTCAAATGGGACAAGCCCGACTTCCGCGGCAAGGCGGCGCTGCTCAACGAAAAGCAGCAGGGCGTGAAGAAGCGCTTCGTCACGCTGGTCGTGGAAAACCCAGGCGATTGTGATGCGCCCTATATGTCGACGCTCTGGCACGACGGCAGCATAGTCGGCGAGACGACCTCAGGCGGCTGGGGCCACCGGATCGATAAATCGATCGCGCTCGGCATGCTGCGCTCCGATCTGGCCGAGCCCGGCACGGCCGTCGAGGTTGAGATTTTCGGCGACCGTTTCAAGGCGGTGGTGCAGAAGGACGAGCCGTTGTGGGATCCGAAGAACGAGAGGTTGAGAGCCTGATGCCAAAACCATCAAAGCGCGTTACCGGCATCGTGCCATCGGGCAAGGACGGCTGGGAAGTCCACTTCGCCGCCTGGACCCGCAGAGCAGCCGGCGAGGACATCATCGTGCTCTCGGTCGGCGACCATGACTTCGACACGCCTTCGCAAACGATCGAGGCCTGCGTCAACGCCGTCCGCGGCAGCAACCACCATTACACCCCGCTCCCCGGCCTGCCACGCCTGCGCAAGGCAATGGCGGCGGCGTCCACAGCTTGCACCGGCATCCTGACGGAACCGGATGAGATCATCGCCACGGCCGGTGGCCAGGGCGCGCTCTACGCCGCCGTGCAGGGCGTGCTCGACCCCGGCGATCACGCCATCGTCGTCGCGCCTTACTATGCCACCTACCCCAACACCTTCAGCGCCGCCGGCGCCAGCTTCACCGTGGTCGAGACCCCGGCCGAGGACGGCTTCCAGCCGCACGCCGACATGATCCGAGCGGCGCTCAGGCCCAACACGCGCGCGATCCTGATCAACACGCCGAACAACCCGACGGGAGCTGTCTATTCGCGCGAGCGCCTCGAACAGCTGGCCGAAATCTGCAAGGAGCACGATCTCTGGCTACTGTCGGACGAGGTCTACTGGACGCTCGGCGGCGGCGAGCACATCTCGCCGCGCTCACTGCCCGGCATGGCCGAGCGCACGCTGGTCATCAATTCGATGTCGAAAAGCCACGGCATGACCGGCTGGCGCATGGGCTGGCTCACCGGCCCGAAAGCGATGATCACATTGATGACAGACCTCAACCTGGTGACGACCTACGGCCTGCCGGCCTTCATCTCGATCGCCTGCGCCGAGGCGCTGGAGAACCATTACGGCGTGAAGGAAATTGCCGAGCGCTACGCCGCGCGCCGCGCGGTCTTCCTCGATGCCATACGCGGCGCCAATGACGTCACCGTGCACGGCTCCGAAGGCGGCATGTACGTCATGCTCGACATCTCCGCCATCGAACCCGACGACGAGAAATTCGCCTGGGCGCTGCTCGACAAGGAAAAGGTCGGCGTCATGCCGGGATCGAGCTTCGGCGACGCTGCAGCCGGCCATATCCGCATCAGCCTCTGCCAGCCTGAGCCTGTGCTTCAGCAAGCAGCACTTCGTGTGCGCCGCTTCGCTTCCAACTACCGCCGCGAGGCCGCATGACCAAGAGCATCCCTTCCAAGGCTCGCGCCGTCATCATCGGCGGCGGCGTCTCCGGCTGTTCGGTCGCCTATCACCTGGCCAAGCTCGGCTGGACCGACATCGTGCTGCTCGAACGCAAGCAGCTCACCTGCGGCACGACCTGGCATGCGGCCGGCCTGATCGGCCAGTTGCGCGGCTCGCAGAACATGACACGGCTGGCGAAATACTCCGCCGACCTCTACGTCAAGCTCGAAGCCGAGACCGGCGTCGGCACCGGCATGCGCCAGGTCGGCTCGATCACGGTCGCGCTGACCGAGGAGCGCAAGCACGAGATTTACCGGCAGGCATCGCTGGCCCGCGCCTTCGATGTCGACGTACGCGAGATTTCGCCGAGCGAGGTCAAGGAGATGTACCCGCATCTCAATGTGTCGGACGTGGTGGGCGCCGTGCACCTGCCGCTTGACGGCCAGTGCGATCCGGCCAACATCGCCATGGCATTGGCCAAGGGCGCGCGCCAGCGCGGTGCGACAATCATCGAGAACGTCAAGATCACCAAGGTCCACACCAGGAACGGTCGCGTCTCCGGTGTCTCCTGGGCGCAGGGCGAGGACCAGGGCACGATCGAAACCGACATCGTCGTCAACTGCGCCGGCATGTGGGCGCGTGAGCTTGGGCGGCAGAACGGCGTCACCATCCCGCTGCACGCCTGCGAGCATTTCTATCTCGTCACGGAGCCGATCCCCGGCCTCTCCCGCCTGCCGGTGCTGCGCGTGCCGGACGAGTGCGCCTATTACAAGGAGGACGCCGGCAAGATGATGCTCGGCGCCTTCGAGCCGGTGGCAAAGCCCTGGGGCATGGACGGCATCCGCGAGGATTTCTGCTTCGACCAGTTGCCCGAGGACATGGAGCATTTCGAGCCGATCCTGGAAATGGGCGTCAACCGCATGCCGATGCTGGGCACGGCCGGCATCCATACTTTCTTCAACGGCCCCGAAAGTTTTACGCCTGACGATCGCTACTACCTCGGCGAGGCGCCGGAACTTTCCGGCTACTGGATGGCGACCGGCTACAATTCGATCGGCATCGTTTCCTCGGGCGGCGCCGGCATGGCGCTGGCGCAATGGATCAACGACGGCGAGGCGCCCTTCGATCTCTGGGAGGTCGACATCCGCCGCGCCCAGCCCTTCCAGAAGAACCGCCGCTATCTCAAGGAGCGCGTCTCGGAAACACTCGGTCTGCTCTATGCCGATCATTTCCCTTACCGCCAGATGGCAACCTCGCGCGGCGTGCGCCGCTCGCCTTTGCACGAACACCTGAAAGCGCGCGGCGCCGTCTTCGGCGAGGTTGCCGGCTGGGAGCGCGCCAACTGGTTTGCCCGCGAGGGCCAGGAGCGCGAATACCGCTATTCCTGGAAACGGCAGAACTGGTTCGACAACCAGCGCGAGGAACACCTCGCTGTGCGCAACGGCGTCGGCCTGTTCGACATGACCTCCTTCGGCAAGATCCGCGTCGAGGGCCGCGATGCCTGTGCCTTCCTGCAACGGCTTTGCGCCAACGACATGGACGTGGCGCCCGGCAAGATCGTCTACACGCAGATGCTCAACGCCAGGGGCGGCATCGAGAGCGACCTCACCGTGACGCGGCTCTCGGATACGGCCTTTTTCCTCGTCGTGCCGGGCGCCACCTTGCAGCGCGACCTCGCCTGGCTGAGGCGGTATGTCACCGATGACTTCGTCGTCATCACCGACGTCACTGCCGCCGAGGCCGTCATCTGCCTGATGGGTCCCGACTCGCGAAAGCTGATCCAGAAGGTGAGCCCCAACGACTTCTCCAACGAGGCCAATCCGTTCGGCACCTCCCAGGAGATCGAGATCGGCATGGGGCTCGCCCGCGCGCATCGCGTCACCTATGTCGGCGAACTCGGCTGGGAGCTCTATGTCTCAACCGACCAGGCCGCCCATATCTTCGAGGCGATCGCCGATGCCGGCGCCGATGTCGGCCTGAAGCTCTGCGGCCTGCATACGCTCGATTCCTGCCGCATCGAAAAGGCTTTTCGCCATTTCGGCCACGACATTACCGATGAGGACAATGTGCTGGAGGCCGGCCTCGGCTTTGCCGTGAAAACGGCCAAAGTCGACTTCATCGGTCGCGATGCCGTGCTGCGGAAGAAAGAAGCCGGCCTGAGCCGCCGGCTGGTGCAGTTCCGCCTCAAGGACCCGCAGCCGCTGCTCTTTCACAACGAAGCGATCCTGCGCGACGGCAAGATCGTCGGCCCGATCACCTCCGGCAATTACGGCCACCATCTCGGCGGCGCGATCGGCCTCGGCTATGTGCCGTGCAAGGGTGAGAGCGAGGCGGACGTGCTGGCCTCATCCTATGAGGTGGAAATCGCCGGCGATCGTTTCGCCGCGGAAGCATCGCTGAAGCCGATGTATGATCCGAAGGCGGAACGGGTGAGGATGTAGCGCAGGCTCCCTTCTCCCCTTTGTGGGAGAAGGGAAGTCCGGTTCTCAAAACCTTTCCAGCCTCGCCCTTACCTTGCCGAGGAACGCCGCCCTGCTCTTGGGCGTCGACGAATCCATCAGATAATGCGCCAGGAAGAACGTCTTGCAGCGTGTGGCGCAGATCGCGCGCATGCCGCGCAGGATGGTCTTGCGTCCCGGCTGGCCGACGACGACGCTCCACCAAGTCGGCGCGCCGCAGGTGGTGATGACGCCGACCTTGGTGACATGCGTCATCAGCGATTTGATCCTCCCCTTGCCGACCGGCAGCTTGAAGGCGATGTCGGTCGCCCAGACGCGGTCGAACCAGCCCTTCAGCATCGCCGGCAGGCCGTACCACCAGGTCGGATAGATGAAGAGGATCGCCTCGGCCCATTGCAGGTACTCGAAATGCGGCCGCAGCGCCGGATCCTCAGGCGCGCGGTCGTTGTAGGAGCGCCGCTCCTCGCAGCTCATCACCGGGTTGAAATTCTCGGCATAGAGGTCGAGCAGCCGCACGTCCCAGCCTCTTTGCGTCAGCACCTCTATCGCCGTGTCGCGGATCGCCGCGCAATAGCTTTCGGGAACCGGATGGCAATAGACCACCAGCACGCGCATCAGAACTGATCCATGCTGGCGGCCACCTTCCTCATGAAGGCTTTGCGTGTCTGATCCGTCGAAAGGTTCATCGAGTAATGCGCGAGATAGGAAACGGACGCGCCGGGCTTGATGGTGGCCCGCAGCATGCGCTTAACAATTCTGCGCGGCGGATCGCCCATCAGCATCGCCCGGAAACGGCTGCCGCCATAGGTGGTGATGGCGGCGAGCTTGCGGATGTTGTGCAGCGTCGGCTGCACCTTGCCGTCGACCAGCTTGAATGAAACACCGGGCAGGAAAACGCGGTCGAAGAAGCCTTTCAGGATCGCCGGATAGCCGTAGTTCCAGACCGGAAACGAAAGCACCAGCGCTTCGGCTTTGCGCAGCCTGTCGACGTAGCCGGCCACCGCATCATCAGGCCCTCGCTGGCCGTGATAGCCGAGCCGCTCGGCGCGGGTCATCCGCGGATCGAAATCCTCGGCATAGAGATCGCAATCATCGATCGTGTGGCCGGCCGCGGAAAGCCGCTTGACGATCGTCCGGTGCAGGCCGGCATTGAAGCTGGTCTCCACCGGATGAGCGTAAAGCACGAGGACGTTCATCACCCCGCCTTTTGCAGGCCCTTGAACAGGAAGGGCTTGCCGGAACGATAGTCATAGCCGGGATTCTCCCAGGCGATCATCTTGCCTGGGTTGAGCAGGCCTTGCGGATCGGTCTCGCGCTTGAAGGCAAGCTGAACCTCGTCGGTCTGCTTCATGCCGCCCTCTTCCAGCGTGTAGCGGTGCGGGTTAAAGATCCAGCAGCCGTTGTCCTCGTGGATGCGGATGATCTCGTCGAGCCGCTCTTCCGTGGTGAAGCGGACAAGCGGCAGCCCGGCGGCGCCGATCGCGCCGTCGAAGCGGATGAATTCGAGATGCGCCGGCACCTCGTCGCCAAAGCGGTCCACCATCGCCTTGACGTGCGCGAGATGGTCCGGCGACGGATAGCGTGCCTGCAGATAGGTGATCGTCGGATCGACCCTGATGGCGCGCAGCGTCGTGTGGTTCCAGGTCAGTTCATAGGCCGGCGGCAGCCCCTTGAGATCGGCTTCTTGGTCGGCCCGGAAAACGATTTCGCCCTTGCTGCTGCGGACTAAGGCCACAAAGGCGTCCATGGCATGCGGAGCAATCATGCACACCACAATGCTCTGATCGCGCCGGAAGAACTTCTGGTGCCGCTTGAAACAATCGTAAGGGATGGGCGCCGCGATCGGCGTGATCAGCTTCGCCAATATGCCATCCTGAACGGCGAGATCGTTGCCGAAGCCGGCCGCGTCCATGAAGTCGTCGAAACCGACAATGACGTCGATCCAGTCATAGGAGGCCGTCAACGGCATCTCGACTTCGGTAATGATGCCATTGGTGCCATAGGCATGCATGACCTTGAGAACGTCTTCGCCCGTGAGTTCCATGACTCGCGGCTCCGCCTCCATCGTTACGGTCCTCAGCCGGATTACGTTGCCGAGGTCGCGCAAGCCGCCCCAGCGAATCGAGCCGACGCCGCCCGAGCCGCCGGCGACGAAGCCGCCGACCGACGCGGTGTTGTAGGTCGAGGGCGACATGCGCAATTCCTGCGCGGAATGCGCCCGCGTCGCCTTGTCGATCTCCGCCAGCACCGCCCCCGGCCCGGTAACCACACGCCCGGGCGCGATCGCCTTGATCTCGTTCATCTCGGCAAGGTTGAGCACCACTCCGCCCGACAATGGCATCGCCTGCCCGTAATTGCCGGTGCCGCTGCCGCGCGGCGTCACCGGGATCCCGTGCCGGTGACAGGCGGCGAGCACGCGGATCACCTCGCGCTCGTTCTTCGGCGTGACGATCAGGTCGCCGGTGATATGATCGAGCTGCTTCTTGAGGACAGGACTGTACCAGTAGAAGTCGCGGCTCTTCTGCTGGATGATCGCCGGGTGATCATCGATCTTGAGCCCTTCGAGATCGCGCTTCAGCGCTGCGATATCCATCATCACACCATCAATTCGTCGAGTTCGGCATAGTCGGGCAGTTGGCGTTCGATCGCCCTGCCCTCGCGCACGACGATGCGATCCGATTCTGGCCGCGACAGCAATTCAGTCCAGTTCCGCCCCTTGAAGACGATGAAGTCGGCGCTGCCGCCGGCGGCGAGCGTTCCGGCATCATCGAGCCGCATCACCTCGGCCGGCGTCGCCGCCACCGCCTTCGGCCAGTCGCCCACCGGATGGTCGAAATGCAGGATGCGGGTCGCCATGCGGTAGACCTCCAGCATGTCGAGATCGCCATATGCGTAGAACGGGTCGCGCGTGTTGTCGGAGGCCACCGCCACCTTGATGCCGCGCGCCTTCATCTCATGCAGCAGCGTAACGCCGCGCCAGCGCGGCGTCGTGCCGTTGTTGCGCCTGTCCTGCAGATAGAGATTGCACATCGGCAGCGACACCACTGCCAATCCGGCCTTTGCCACCTTGTCCAGCGTGTCGAGAACCTCGAGATCCGGCTGGCGCGAGAGCGAGCAGCAATGGCCAACGAGGATGTTGCCGTCAAAGCCGTTCCACAGCGAAGCTTCGGCGATCTTCTTCAGCGAAATTGCCGCGACATCGTCGGTCTCGTCGGCATGGAAATCGAGGTCGAGCCCGTGCTTGATGGCTTCAGCAAACACCTTGTCGAGCAGTTCCTCGAGGTCGGGCACCATATAGGTGACCACGCCGAGCACCCCCCTGGCCGCGGCGACGCGTTTTGCCAGCCGCTCGAACCAGGCCTTGTCGCGTACGCCTTCGATGCCGAGCAGGCAGGCGGCCTGCAATTCGATCCTGCCGCGCCACCTCTCGCGCATCGTCTCGAATACCGGCCAGGAGATTTCCTCCTGCGGCGCCACACTGTCGAGATGCGTGCGCACAGCCTTGGTGCCGTGCGCGTAGGCTGAGCGCAGCGAGAAATCCATGCGCCGCGCGACATCCTGCGCGCTCCAGCGCGCGGCGCGGTCGGCGCCGGTGGCATTGAGCGCGCCCATGAAGGTGCCGTCGGGATTTGGCTGGCGCGGCCAGATATGGCCTTTGTCGATGTGGGTATGGCAGTCGACGAAACACGGCAGCACAATGCGGCCGCCAAGGTCGATCGCGTCGGGTCGCGCCACTGCCCGGCCGTGCGGGGCAAGGTCGGCGATCTTGCCATTGGCGACGGTAATGTCGGCTAGTGCAAACCTATCCTCGTCGAAAGCGGCGGCAAGATCCGGCGTGAGCGATCGATGAAGTCGAACGTTAGCCAGTCGATAAGAACCGGAGGTTGGTATCAAGGCCTGCCCCCCGCTGTTCTATGCAACACCGTTCCCGGAAGGGGTCGGCTGGATCGGAGACACGACGAACGGCCGTGCGGAGACATCGCGAACAGTTTTGCACCGCCGCTAAGCTCGGAGGGAACGGCATGGATCCTAGGGTCTGCGCGTCCGCTTCGCTCCCGCTCCGCCCTAGGATGGCGAAGAGAAAGGATGCCGCCACCAATCGCAAACGTCGGAGATACCGGGGTTCCTACCAATCTCCAGCATTGGCGATTTGCATATGCCTTCCTGTCCTTCGTCATCCATGGGCGGAGCGGGAGCGAAGCGGACGCGCAGACCCGAGGATCCATGCCGTTACGGTTACCGAAGAATGCGGCGGTGCAAAACTGTTCGCGATGTCTCCGCACGCCTGTTCGCCGTATCTCTGGCCCAAGTAGCCTCTCACTGTTCTCAATCATCTCAGCCACCCTACCGCTCCTGTCTCAGCGCGCTCTCGTGCCAGCGGCGCAGGATGAGATGCGACACCAGCGACAGCACCAGGAAGATCAGAATGCCCGTGAGCGAGATCAGGATCAGCGCCGCGAACAGCCGCGGCGCGTTGAGCCGATAGCCGGCCTCGATGATGCGGGACGCAAGCCCGGACGATTGCCCCTGCGCGCCGGCAACGAATTCGGCTACCACCGCGCCGATCAGCGACAGGCCGCCGGCGATCTTCAGCCCGCCGAGGAAATAGGGCATCGCCGCCGGCAGACGCAGATAGCGCAATTGCTGCCAGCGCGTCGCCCCGTTGAGCTTGAACAGGTCGCGCAGGTTGCGGTCGACCGAGTTCAATCCGAGCGTGGTGTTGGAGAGGATCGGAAAGAAGGCGACAATCCAGGCGCAGAGCAAAAGCTTGGTCGTCTGATTGTTGATGTAGATGTTGATCAGCGGGAAGATGGCGACGATCGGCGTCACCTGCAGCACGATGGCGAAGGGAAAGAACGACATCTCCACCCATTTCGACTGCGCGAACAGCACCGCCAGACCGACGCCGCCAATGACGGCGAGAAGCAGGCTGAGGAAGGTGATCTTCAGTGTCACCAGCAGCGAGGAGAACAAGAGGCCGGCATCGTCGTGCAGCGTCTGCAGCACGACGCCCGGGCGCGGCAGGATGTATTGCGGGATCTCGTTCCAGACGCAGATGCGGTCCCACAGCCAGATCGCCAGCACCATGATCGCCATCGGCAGCACCCATTTGCCGATGCGCTCCAGCCGCTCCTGGCGAACGCGGCGCGCCTCTTCCGGATCGAGCTTCAGCGCATTGTCTTCAGTGGCCGTCATGATGGGGTCCGGCGGTTGAGTTGATGGCATTCACCAGCACGTCCGAGGCCTGCCGGCAAAGCGCGGCATAGCCGGGTGAAGTCCGGAATACCTCGTCGCGCGGATAAGGCGCTTCGATGGCAAGCTCGCCGTGGACCCGGCCCGGCCGCGCCGCCATGACGACGACGCGGCTGGACAGGAACACGCTTTCGAAGACGCTATGGGTGACGAAGACGACGGTGAAGCGCTCGTCCTGCCAAAGCTCGAGAAGATCGTCGTTGAGCTTGAAGCGGGTGATCTCGTCGAGCGCCGCGAAGGGCTCGTCCATCAAAAGGATGCGCGGCTTCGTCACCATGGCGCGCGCGATCGAGACGCGCATTTTCATGCCGCCGGAAAGCTCGCGCGGCACGGCGTTTTCGAAGCCGGCGAGATGGACGCGCGACAGCATCTCCATCACGGCGAGTTCCGCCCTGGCGCGCGACACACCCTTCAGCCGAAGCGGCAGCCAGACATTATCGAAGACGCTGGCCCAAGGTAGCAGCGTCGGCTCCTGGAAAACGAAGCCGATCTTCGAGCGGTCGAGCGAGCCGCGCCAGTCGAGCTGACCGGAGGTCGGCGTCGACAGGCCGGCGATCAGCCGGAGCGCCGTCGACTTGCCGCAGCCCGACGGGCCAAGCAGGCTGAGGAAGTCGCCTTCCCGGATCGCCAGATCAACCTTGCTGAGCGCCGTCACGCCGTTGGAAAAGACCTTGCCGACATTGCGTAAGGAAAGCAGCATCGGACCCTCGCCCGATGCCGCTGCCTGCGCCACTTTCTCCTGGATCATCTCAGGCAGGCCGCCTTACTTCTTCAACTCCCGCCCGACACCCTTGTTGATGAAGGCGAGCGTATAAGCCTTCTTGATGTCGATGCCCGGCTGCGCGACCTTGGCCTTGACCATCTTGTCGTAGAAGCTTTGGATGCGCGCTTCGGTCATGCCGCCGATGCCGAGCTTTTCCGTGTCGCCGGAATCGACAATGCCGAACTTCTTCAGCTGTGCGATCGAGAAGGCGATCTGCTCATCCGTCATGTCCGGATTGTCCTTCTTGATCATGTCGTTGGCGGCCTTATTATCGCCGTAGAGGTAATTGTACCAGCCCTTGGCCGAGCCATCGACGAAGCACTGCACCACCTCCGGCCGCTTGTCGATCGTGTCCTGCATCACCTCGATGGTCGTCGCATAGGTATCCCAGCCATTGTCGGCGAGCAGGAACTGGTTCGGAATGAAGCCGCCCTGCTTCTGCACGGCGAAGGGCTCGGACGTGACATAGCCCTGCTGGATCGACTTTTTGTTGGCAATGAAAGGCGCCGGATTGAAAGTGTAGGGCACGCGCTTGGCGGCATCGAAGCCGAGAGCGGTCACCATCCACTGGAAGAAGGTCTGCGCGCCCTCGTCGCCGAGGATGTACTGGTCGGCGTTCTTCAGGTCCTCCCACTTGTCCAGCCCTTCACCGGGATGGGACATGATGACCTGCGGGTCCTTCTGGAAGTCGGCGGCAACGACGCGCATCGGGATGCCCTGCTGCACGGCGTCGAAAGCCGAGAGCAGGTTGCCGCCCATGTAGAAATCGATCTTGCCGGCGAGCAGCATCGGCCGGCCGCTGACCTGCGGCCCCCCCTGCATGATGGTGACGTCGAGGCCGCAGGCGGCATAGGTGCCGTCGGCGATCGCCTGGTAGTAGCCGCCATGCTCCGGCTCGGCCAGCCAGTTGGTGCCGAAGGTGACCTTCTCATTGGCGGCCGCACCCAATGTGCCCGCCGCCAGCAGCGCGACGGCGCCTGCCAGGACTTTTCCTTTTCCGTACATCGACATCACCCTCTCTTGGCTCCGGCGCGCTGCGCGCTGGGCTCGACTCCATTGGCTCAAGAAGCAAGACACATGCCACCGCCCGGGCCGCCTGCTTGCGCGGCAGTCATTGCCGAGACCGGACGGGTCATGCTGTGCAAGAGGCATCGTGCCCATTTTTTGGACGCCTGTCCATAATCGCCCGGGAGGCGTGCACCGCATCTTGAAGGTTTCATGAATCCGGCCTTAGTCTGCCTGCCGACAGGAGAATGCCATGCTCAAATACCTCGCCCCCAAGTCGATCAAGCCGCCCTTTGCCCGCTACAGTCACGGCGTTGAAATTCCAGCGGGAAAGCGCCTTGTGCTGTGCTCGGGCCAACTTGGGATCGGGCCGGATGACGCCGTTCCGGAGGATGCCGGCGCGCAAACGGAACTTTGCTTCAAGAACATCGCCGCAATTCTCAGCGAAGCCGGGCTGACGTTGAACGATGTCGTGCGCATCAACGCCTTCGTCACTGACCGCGCGCATCTGCAAGCCTATATGGATGTCCGCAACCGTTTGTTTTCCGATCCCGCGCCGGCCTCGACGCTTATGATCGTTTCAGGCTTTGCCCGCCCGGAATTCAAGGTCGAGGTGGAAGTGCTGGCAGCCGGCTAGCGGTTGCCCGCGGACGAAAAGCGCTTTAGACCGCTCCAGTCCGGACAAACAGACCTTCGGGAGACGACATTGACAAAAAGACGTGTGTGGTGGGGCGACTACCGGACGACCGAATATGCCTCGATCGACGCGGAAGCGACGATTGCCGTACTGCCGGTGGCGGCGATCGAGCAGCACGGCCCTCACCTGCCGGTCTCGACCGACACCTCGATCATGACGGGCATGCTGGAAACGGTGATCGCGCGCCTGCCCGACGACCTCGACATCCGCATCCTGCCTGTACAGGCGGTAGGCAAGTCGAACGAGCATCTGCATGCGCCCGGCACCCTCACCCTGCCGGCCACCACCCTGGTCGATGCCTGGACCGAGCTTGGCCTATCGATCGCTCGTGCCGGCATCAGAAAGCTGATCGTCGTCAACTCGCATGGCGGCAACGAGGAGATCATGGGCATCATCACGCGCGAACTGCGCGTGCGTGCAAAGATGCTGGCGGTGAAGACGAGCTGGCAGCGTTTCGGCCGCCCGGCGGGCATGTACACGGAGCTGGAGGACCGCCACGGTATCCATGGCGGCGATGTCGAGACCTCGCTGATGCTGCACTTCCGGCCTGATCTCGTCGATATGGCCAAGGCCGACAATTTCGTCTCGAACGTTGGCCGCGCTGAAAAGGAATTCGCCCTGCTTCGCCATACCGGCACGCATGCTTTCGCCTGGATCGCCAGCGACCTCAACCCGAACGGCGTGGTCGGCGACGCCAGCATCGCGACCGCCGAGAAGGGCCGGCTGACGGCCGAGCATCAGGCCGATGGCTTCATCAATCTGGTTATGGACGTGCGTAAGGCGAAGCTTTCCGACTGGCTGTCATAGCCGAAAGCGCAGGCTCAACCTTAAATGTTGAGCTCGAAGGGAGCCCCCTCGAAGGCGTCGGCGCCGCGCCCGATCGCTTCGATCGCCGAGATCATCCGGCCGTCACGCCCGAGTAATGTGTCGGCGACGGCGATCAGCCGGGGATTGGGCGTCGCTGACGGCGACAGAAAGCGCAGCGTCTTCGCCAGTTCCGCCTCGTCGCGTTTGGGCGCCAGCGCTGCCGCGATGATATAGGCCGACGCCGTCGAGCGGCTGATGCCGGCATAGCAGTGCACGACCATCGGTTTCGCCCTATCCCAGCGATAGGCGAAGTCGAGCAGCGCGCGCACATGCTCCTCGCCCGGCATGGTCATGCCTTCCTGCGCGACGGCGATATCGTGCATGACCAGATGTAGATGGTTTTCCGCCAGGATAGAGGCCGGACGGATCACTTCGGTGCCTACGGCGAGCAGCGAGAGCAGGCGCTCAGCGCCAGTTCTTGCAACGGTCTCTTCCACCTTCGACAGCGAACAGACATGGATCATCGTCAGAACTCCTTCGGCGCATCGTCGCGCCGCGAGGCCCAAGCTGCAAGCGCGCCTTCGAGGCGCAGCCATTCCTCCTCGCTGCCCGGCAGGCCGACGCGCAGCACGTGGGGGCGCTCGGCAAAATGGCGGACCAGCACGCCGCGCTCGCCGAGAGCCGAAAACAGGGTTGAGGCGTCAGCCAAAGACAGATAGCGGAACAGACTGGTGCCGCCGGTGACTGGAACACCGAAGCGGCCGAGGAGAGCGTCGAGCCGTTCGGCATCGCCTGCCAGACGTTGCCGCATGTCACCCTGCCACTTTGTGTCTGCCAGCGCGCGGATCCCGTATTCGAGCGCCGGGCCGGCAACCGCCCAAGGCCCAAGCTGCGCCTCCAGCCGCTCGACCGTCAGCGTATCGGCAAGCGCAAAGCCGAGCCTTACCCCGGCGAGGCCAAAGAATTTGCCGAAGGAGCGCAACACCGCGATACCGCCTTCGCCGACATCGCCAGCGAGGCTGTGTTCAATCGGGCCGACATCCATGAAGGCTTCGTCGACGACAAGAAGGCCGGCCTTGCTGCGCAACCGCGCGGCAAGGCCGAGCAGGCGATCCCTTTCGATCACTCGCCCGTCCGGATTGTTCGGGTTGACCAGCACTGCAAGGTCAGCCTCCGCCAGAGCATCGAAATCGTGCACCTCCGCCACCGCATGGCCAGCGATCGCGGTGGCTCTGGCATGCTCGGCATAGGTCGGGCCCAGCACCAGCGCCTTGCCGGGCCTCACCAGCGAGGCGACTCGCGGCAACAGGATCTGCGTGCCGGGCCCGGCCGCGACATGTGCCGCCGTCGGCGCGCCGTAGGCGCTGGCCGCAATTTCGGCCAATTCGCGCAGTTGTCCTGCCTCCGGCAATCGTGACAGGGCGGTGGCGGGCAGGTCGAAAAGCGGATAGGAGTGCGGATTGATACCTGTCGAGAGGTCAATGAAAGGCTGTGGCGCATGAGGAAAAAGGGCGCGTGCGCGGCCAAGGCTGCCGCCATGATCAACCGCTGCAATCGCTCCGCTTAGAAGCTTCATGTCGATCCTAATCGCTTTCCTGTCACTCGCCGTTGAACGTGTCCTCGGCTATCCGGATTGGCTGTTTAACGCCATCGGCCATCCCGTCACCTGGATTGGCAGGCTGATATCCTTTCTCGACCGCAGGCTCAACCGCGCTACGGATTCCGACGAATTGCGTCGCCGCCGCGGCGTCCAGGCCTTGTGGGTGATCATTCTCGTGCCGGCCGCCATCGGGCTGGCGCTTCATGTCCTGCTTTGGCTGATCTTCCCGTCGGGTCTCGTCATTGCCGCCATTCTCGGCTCCTCCCTGCTGTCGCAAAAGAGCTTGGCGGAGCATGTCGAGGATGTCGCCGATGCGCTGGAGACCGGCGGTCTGACGCTCGGCCGCATCGCTGTTTCGCGCATCGTCGGCCGCGATCCGGACAAGCTCGACAAGGCGGGCGTTGCCCGCGCCGCGATCGAAAGCCTGGCCGAGAATTTCTCCGACGGCATCGTTGCGCCTGCCTTCTGGACCGGCATCGGCGGGTTGGTCGGCGGCGCTGCCTACAAGGCCGCCAACACCGCCGATTCGATGATCGGCCATCGCACGCCGAAACATGAGGCCTTCGGCCGCGCCGCGGCGCTGTTCGATGACAGGATCAACTTGCCTGCATCGCGGCTCACCGGCCTGCTGATCGTGCTCGCGGCCTTCCTGGTCAAGGGCGCCGACCCCCGTAGTGCCTGGCAGGTGATGCGCCGCGACGCGAAGAAACACCGCTCTCCCAATGCCGGCTGGCCGGAAGCCGCCATGGCGGGCGCGCTGGGCCTGTCCCTGGCCGGGCCGCGCAGCTATGGCGGTGAAATCGTCGAGGATGCCTTCATGGGCGAAGGCGGCCGCCGCGAGGCCGAGAGCACGGACATCAGGCAGGCGCTGAAACTCTACCGCGTTGCCGACGGACTGCTGCTCGGCCTGTTCGCGATCCTGTCGGCGATCGTGATCTATCTGACCATTTCAATCAGCCGCTAAGGTGTGTTGAGAATCAGGTCACCTGAATATCAACATGCCTTAAAACTCGATCCCCTGCTGCGCTTTCACGCCGGCCGCAAAGTGATGCTTGGTCAGCCCCATCTCGGTGACGAGATCGGCGGCCTCTACAAGCAGCGGCTTGGCGTTGCGGCCGGTGACGATGACATGCAAACCCTCGCGGCGGGTCTTCAGCGCCGCAACCACCTTTTCCAGATCGAGGTAATCGTAACGCAGCGCGATGTTGAGCTCGTCAAGCACGACGAGGCTGATCGACGGATCGGCCATCAACTCCAGCGCCTTGGCCCAGGCTGCCTCCGCGGCAGCGATGTCGCGCTTCAGATCCTGCGACTCCCAGGTGAACCCCTCGCCCATCGTGTGCCAGATGACGCGGTCGCCGAAAGCTGCGAAGGCATCCTTTTCGCCGGTGTGCCACTTGCCCTTGATGAACTGGACGACGCCGACGCGCTTGCCGTAGCCGAGCATCCTGAGCGCTAGGCCGAAGGCAGCGGTGGTCTTGCCCTTGCCCGGCCCGGTGTTGACGATCAGCAGCCCCTTCTCGATCGTCTTGCCGGCAACCTCGGCATCCTGCACAGCCTTGCGCTTGGCCATCTTGGCGCGATGGCGTTCGGCATCCTTGTCGTCAATGATCTTGTCGTCGATTTCGGCCATGTCACTTCACCTTGAGCGGCAGCCCCGCGACGATCATCAGTACGCTGTCGGCGACCGCCGCGACCTGCTGGTTGAGCCGCCCGGCGGCGTCGCGGAACCGGCGCGCCAGCACATTGTCCGGCACGATGCCGAGCCCGACTTCGTTCGACACCACGAACCAAGGCCCGCGCGGCCGTGACAGTATATCCGTAAGCCGCCGGCACTCGGCCTCGATATCATGGTCCGCCAGCATATGATTGGTCAGCCACAATGTCAGGCAATCGATCAGCACTGGCTGATGATCAGGCAAAGCCTCGATCGCACCGGTGAGGTCGAGCGGCGCATCGACGGTCACCCAGCTTTCGCTGCGCCGCGCGCGATGCAGCGCGATGCGCTCGCGCATCTCGTCGTCATAGGCTTGCGCGGTGGCGATGTAGACCCAGGGCGACGGGCTTGCCGTCGCCAGGGTCTCGGCATACGCGCTTTTTCCGGAGCGCGCACCGCCGAGGATGAAGGTCAGACGACCCTCTGCGCGATCAGGCAAAGCTGTCGCGCAGGCTGGTCGCCGTGCCGGTGAAGCGGCCGCGCGCCACGCCGGCAATTGCGCCCAGCACCAGCCAGAAAACTAGATCGGTGAGCGTCACCGCGACCACGAACTGATGATGCAGCCCCTCCGGAATCGCCGTCTCGAAACTGTCGGGCTGTGGCGCGCCGATAACGTGCGGCGCCACGATCAGCACAACACCGAGGATCGCCAGCGGCAGCGACTTGCGGAAGGCGATCAGACCGAGACCGACCGCGGTTGCCGCCACTGTCGAAATCCACCAGATCTGGCGCGGCAAAAGCTCGGCCGCGGGCATTGCCGGCAATTCCGGCGGCAGGCCGAGGCCCGGCGCCAGCGTGAACACGGCGAAGCCGGCAAGGCCCCAGAACACGCCCTGCCGCCAGTTGCCGATGCCGCCGGCGAACTCGGAGACGGCGACCAGGATCAGCGCGAAGCCGATGCCGGTGACGATATTGGCGACGACGTTGAAGGCGAAGCGCTCGAAGCCGTCGGCCGGCGCCCAGCCCTCATCCTCGGCCGGCGCAGCCGCTTCGGCCGGCGCCGGAGCCGCACTGCTCATCGCGTTGTCCGCCGGGGCGGCCGAACTCATTGCGTTGTTGCTTGTGCTGGCGGCGGCGTGATCGTGGTGATGACCGCCGCCCGCCTTTTCGTACACTTCCGCCTTCAGGATCAGCGGCACGGTCGCATAGGCCTGCATGCAGGCGAGAACCACGCCCGCCACGAGCCCCGCGATCGCCGCGATGAACACGACGTTGCGAAACAGATTCATGATGTCAGGCCTTGCTCAGTGGCAGGGAAAAGCCATCGAATGGCGATAGTCGTGCGCAGCGTTGTGGACCGCATCGATATGCGAGAAGCCGACGAAGCCGACGACGAAGATGCCGAGCAGCGCGGCCAGGGTCAGCTGCATGATGCGCGACTGCGAGGAGACGGAGGCGCCGAGGGAGACGGAAGCGGTATTCATGTCTTGTCCTTTCGCCCTCCACCCGAGGGCATCGAAGTCAACTTTCCTGTCGCCGGCAGGTCTCCTGGCTCGCGGATCCGCGCCCTTCCCCACCTTCCCGAGGAAAACCCTCAGTGGTTTATGGAGAGGACTACCGCACACAGTTGCGGGGGCAGCCACGGCTTTGGGCAGGAAGTTCGCCCTCACCGCATTCCCTCTTGGCTCCAAAAACGGAACCGACGACGGCGCAGACTATATGCAGAATCGCCGCACCCGGCAAACCAAATTCCGCCATGTCGGAGCGTGATTGCGGCACGCATTGGGAACTAGGAGCCGGCGATCCTTGCGGCGACAAGCTGCTGCAGCCGCCACAGATGGGCGTCGTGGATGCCGCGCGCCTCGAGATTCTTGACAGTATTGTAGAGATAGTCGGCGCCTGACCCCCAATGGCCGCAGGAGGTCGCCAGCCTTTCGACCACCTCGCCTTCGCTGAGCGGGCCGGCATAGGTCGTGCCTTTGCGGTTGAGAACGAAGGCGAGCGCCCGCAACGGCCCCTTGTCGGTTGCGAGTTGCAGCACCCGCGGCCGGTAGCTGGTCGGCTTCAGCGTCATCTCGCGCCGGAAAAGCTTGTCCAGCGCCTCCCGGCGGTCGCCACCGTCCAGCCGGAAGGCGACGCCCTTGCATTGGCCGCCGCGATCCAGCGCCATCATCAGGCCAGGGCTCTCTTTGGTGCCGCGCCAGCGCGTCATCTTCATGCAGAAGGAGCGATGCCAGCCGCGCGCCACGGCGACCCGCTCCTCGACATGTTCGATCTCCGGCTTCCAGATCAGCGAGCCATAGCCGAACAGCCAGAGAGGCTCGGCTGCAGGCAACTCGCCCTCGAACGCATCCAGCATCTCTTCATAGTCGCTGTCGCGGAGATGCTGCGCATCAGGATCGGGCCCTGGGTCCTCGACCGCGCGAAAACAGCGGGCGACCAATTCCTCGGTGAGCGACATCGTTCTTGCAGGCATCCGGTTGCTCCTTCGGCCGCCGGCGAGTTTGCCGACGATAGCGGACCGAGCTTAAGGTCCTCGCATAATCGCCACAATGTGGAAGGCCGGCCAGGTGGCCGATCAAAACGACTTCGGCAGATAGCGCCAGGTGAAGAAGCCGCAGAAGGCGGCCAGCAGGCCGAGAGTGACGAAGACCGAGCCGAGGCCGAAGAAAGAGAGCACCACCGAATAGACCAGCGGCGGCGTCAGCTCGGAAAAGTCGAGGTAGGTGCGGTAGACCGCCGCCATCTGCGCCCTCTCATAGGAACGCACCGAGCGCATGAAGGCGGTCGAGCCAAGCGCATCGAGCGCGATGGTGAAAAGCGCGCTGCACAGCAGGAAGGCGGCGGCGAGCAACGGCTCGGCTTCGCCGACGCCGCCCGCAAGAAGCAGCATGGCCGACATGGCGAAATAGGCGAAGGTCATGGTCCGCCGCCCGCCGAAGCGCTTGCCCGCCTTGCCCCAGAAGATCGCCATGAAGAGCAGCGCATTGCCGGCCGAAACCAGCAGCCCGCCGGCAAGCTTGCCCTCGCCGGTGATCACCATGAACAGCGGGCCATAGACGAAGAAGGTCGTCCAGAAGCAGGAGCGGCCGAAGGCGATCAGCCAGGCGAGACGCAGCCTCGGCTGCGCGATGAAGCGACCGATATTGGCGAGCGGATTGGCCGGCCGGCTCTTGCCGGGGCGGATCGACGGGTTGTCGGCCAGCCGGTAGGTCCAGAACAGCGCAAGCAGCGCCAGCGCGAAGGCCACGACCGCGCCATGCGCGGCATAGATGCCGAAGCGGGTGTAGATGAAGACGCCGAGCGTCGGCCCGCCAGTCCAGGCAAACATCGACCAAGCTATGCGCAGCGATTCCGCCTGCATGAAGTCGGTCTTGCGGATGTGGTCCATGATGTAGAGGTTGAGCGTGATCGACAGCGCGCTCGCTCCCATGACGCGGCACAGCATTCCGGCGAGTTGTCCTGCCAGCGTGTGGGTGACGAAGAACACCGAACCGAGCGCCAGCATCAGGCAGCCGGCGGTGTAAACCCAGCGCCGGGCGAAGCGACGGATCAGCATCGGCATGAACAGCGTCACCGAAAGCCCGAGCAGCGACACGATGGTGTAGAGGATCGAGACGATCTGCTCGTTGTGCAGGATCTCGTAGGCCTGGATCGGGATGACGCTGGAGATCGTGGCTCGGGCGAAGGATTCGACCGCGTAGAGCGAGGCGAAGGTGCGCACGTCGGCCGGCCTGAGCGCCGGAAGCCAGATCGGATGGCGCACATGGGTGGACATCGGCCCTCCGAAAGTGAATCGCCCGCCAAATCTGGCCGGACCGGTAAACAAGGGGTAGCAGGAAACCGACTCCGAGAAGCCGAAAAGCGAAGCCGGCCAAAGGCTTTCCGCCACTGGCCTAAAGCGGCTTGCCATGCCGCCGGGGCTGCCGCCGCCGATCCGCCTCTCTGTTGTTCGCCCGAACCGTGATAGTCGTTTGGCACGACTGAATCGGATTGCGAGATCATGAGCCTTCAAACGACGAGCGACCCTGTTCAGGACGCACCGAAGCACAGACGCATCGCCGCCATCGACATCATGCGCGCCATCGCGCTGATCGCGATGGCGAGCTATCACTTCACCTGGGATCTCGAGAATTTCGGCTACACCGCGCCAGGCCTGACCGCTTTCGGATGGTGGAAGCTTTACGCCCGCAGCATCGCCTCGACCTTCCTGTTCCTGGTCGGCGTTAGCCTGTTCCTGGCGCATGGCCGAAAGATCCGCTGGCCGAGCTTTTGGAAACGTTTTGCCATGGTCGCGGTTGCGGCGATCGCCATCTCGGCCGTCACCTATATCGCCACGCCGGACGGCTTCATCTTCTTCGGAATCCTGCATGAGATCACGCTGGCGAGCCTGCTCGGCCTCGCCTTCCTCAGGCTGCCGGCGCTGCTGACGGCGATTGTCGCGGCGGCCGTTATTGCGGCGCCCTACTACCTGCGGTCGGAATTCTTCGACCATCCGGCGCTATGGTGGGTCGGGCTGTCGGCGACCAACCCGCGCTCCAACGACTATGTGCCCCTGTTTCCCTGGTTCGGCCCGGTGCTTGCAGGCATCGCGGTGGTCAAGCTCGCTTCAGCGTCCGGAGTTCTCGCGCGGCTGGGGACCTGGATGCCGGGCCGCTGGTCCAACCCGCTGACCTTCATCGGCCGGCACAGCCTTGCCTTCTATCTCATCCACCAGCCGGTGCTGTTCGGCTCGGTCTGGCTGTTTTCGCAGGTCATGCCCGCCCCGCCACAAGACAGGGACGCGGGCTTCCTGCAAGCCTGCCAGGCATCCTGCGAACAGCAGCGGGACACGAAGTTCTGTTCCAGCTATTGTGGCTGCATGCTGGACACGCTGAAGGGCGAAGGGTCTCTCGACAAGCTCTACAGCAACGACCAGACCAGCATCTGGAAATCGCATCTTGCCGATCTCGCGAGCACCTGCACCGCGGAAACCGAGAGCAAGATGGAGGGAGGACAACAATGACCGGCACCCAGTCGAAGCATGGGATCATCCCCTGGCCGCCAGTGATCTATGTCGTGGCGATCGCGCTCAGCATCGTGCTCGGCATGCTCTATCCGCTGCCCTGGATCGGCGACATCTTCGGCGACATCCTGGTCGGCGCCGGCTGGGTGGCGCTGTTCGGCGTCGCCGCGCTCTGGGTCACGGCGATCCGCACGATGGTGCGCGCCAAGACAACGCTCAATCCCAACGCCGAGCCCGACCATCTGGTGACGTCCGGACCCTTCGGCATTACCCGCAACCCGATGTATCTCGCCAACACGCTGCTGTTGATTGGCGTGTCCTTCATCACCGGCATCGCATGGTTCCTGCTCTTCGCCTTCCTCGCTGCCTTCGCGACGCAGAAGCTGGCGATCGAGAAGGAGGAAAGGATGCTGGCGGCGAAGTTCGGCAAGAAATACCGCGACTACGCGAAAAGAGTGCGGCGCTGGATCTGAGGCAGCGTCCGCAATGAAAGTTGCCAGTGCGAGCAGATCCCACACATAGGCGATTGGCAGAGGCGTCCGCGACATCGTCATCCTAGGGCGAAGCAAGGAGCGAAGCGACGCGCGCAGACCCTAGGATCCATGCCGTGACGCTAAGGCGTTGCAACGGTTCAGCATTCTGCTCCGCTGCGCTCTACGATCAAGGTAATGGCATGGATCCGAGGGTCTCCGCGACGCCGCTTCGCGGCTGCTCCGCCCTAGGATGACGAAGTTCAAAAGCTCTGGCCAATCTCGGATGTTTGCGATAGTAGCCCTGCAATCGCCGGCTGCTAAGCTTCACGTATTCACACCCAGCTCCGCCAGCCGCTCCACGCAGGACTCCTCCGCCTGGTCGAGCTCGGCAAGCGTTTCCTCGAGATCGCGCCGCTTCTGCCGCAAGTCCTCGCGCTTTTCCTCGATGCGCTTGATCATCAGCTTCAGCTGGCCGACCTCGCCGGGCGGCTCCTTGTACATCTGGATGATTTCGCGGATCTCGGCGATCGAGAAGCCGAGGCGTTTTCCGCGCATGATCTGACGGATGAGATGCCGGTCGGAGGGGCGGAACAGCCGCGTGCGCCCGCGCCTGATCGGCTGCACCAGCCCTTCGTCCTCATAGAACCGTAACGTCCGGGTCGACACGTCGAACTCGCGCGTCAGCTCGGTGATGGTGTAATATTCCCGCATTCTCGCTCCCATGCCCAAACGTCCAGGCATCGCCACGCAGGAGCGTCGCCCTTCCCTCCGATCAAAACCCCGTCATATGCCGGAATCGGCACATGACCCCAAGGCAACGTCGCACGGCATTTACGTAAAAGTCAATTGACGGCACCTTACCACTTTAGCGAATGCTGAACCACCAGGTGGCCAGCCCAAGGAAAGCAAAGAAGCCGACAACATCGGTGACGGTGGTCACAAAGACGGCCGACGCCACCGCCGGATCGATCTTGAGACGGTCGAGCACGAGCGGAATGAGAATCCCGGCGAGTGCAGCGGCGAACATGTTGATGATCATCGCCGCGGCGATGATCCCGCCCAGATTACCATTGCGGAACCAGATCCCGGCGACCGTGCCGATCAGCACCGCGAACACGATGCCGTTGATGAAGCCGACCCCCAGCTCGCGGCGGATGATGCGGGCGGCATTGTAGATGTCGAGATCTCTGGTCGCCAGCGCCCGCACGGTGACGGTCATGGTCTGCGAGCCGGCGTTGCCGCCCATGCCGGCGACGATCGGCATCAGCACCGCCAGCGCCACGATATGCTCGATCGTGCGGTCGAACAGGCCGATCACCGATGCGGCCAGGAATGCGGTCAGCAGGTTAACGAGCAGCCATGGCACGCGCGAGCGCGAGGTGGCGAGTACGGTATCGGACAGCTCTTCGTCGCCGACGCCGCCCATGCGCAAAATGTCTTCCTCGGCCTCCTGCTGGATGACATCGACCACGTCGTCGATGGTGAGCACGCCGACCAGACGCTCGTTCTCGTCGACCACGGCGGCGGAAAGCAGGTTGTATTGCTCGAACTCCCGCGCCGCCTCTTCCTGGTCCATCGTGGCCGGGATGGCGTGCCGAGTCTCGCGCATGATGTCCTCGACCTTCACCGCGCGTTTGGCGCGCAGGATCTGGTCGAGGTCGACGGCGCCGACCAGCTTGAAGCTCGGATCGATGACGAAGATCTGGCTGAATCGCTCGGGAAGGTTATGGTCCTCGCGCATGTAGTCGATGGTTTGGCCGACCGTCCAGAACGGCGGCACGGCGACGAATTCCGTCTGCATGCGCCGGCCGGCCGTCTCTTCCGGATAGTCGAGCGCGCGCCTCAGCCTGATGCGCTCGGTGAACGGCAGCTGCGACAGGATCTCGTCTTGGTCCTCGCGATCGAGATCCTCGAGGATGTAGACGGCGTCGTCGGAATCGAGTTCCTGCACCGCCTGCGCGATCTGCTCGTTGGGCAAATTGTCGACGATGTCGAGGCGGATCGCCTCATCGACCTCGGTCAGCGCGGAGAAATCGAAATCGGAGCCGAGCAGCTCGACCAGCGCCCGACGCTGTTCGGGATGCAGCGCCTCGAGCAGATCGCCCAGTTCCGACTGGTGCAGGTCGCCAACTTCACGCTTGAGGGTGAGCGTATCGCGATCGGCGATGCCATCGCCGATCTGCGCCAGGAACGCGGAGCGAACGGCGCCATCCTCGCCATAGATGTCGGCGTGGTGCTCGTCGGCAGCCCTGGCGCCGGTCGTCTCTGTGTCCTGGCCTTCCACCAGCGCCTCCGCCAACAGGAATCCGGAAAAGGGTGCGAAATCAGGTCTAACGCATGACCCCGAAAACCGGAATCGGTTTTAGGGAAAATCCGATGCTGGAGCAGCAGATAGCGCAGCGACACGATTCGTCTTGGGAAGACGGTGCTCTAACGCGTGGAATAACCAACAAAATGCGCCTGTTCCACCCTCCGGACGCGGCCGCAATGCGAGCGGATCCGGCTTCAGCCGACGCGACAGCGCATGTCGCTGCGGAAAGAGCGCCACCGCGCCATTGGGGCAGAATTGTCATTATGGCAGGTCCAGAGGGTCCTGCGGACTGCGCAATATCGACAGGACAATCGGTAGGCCTTGAACCTCAAGTCCCGGAAAACAAACGAAGCAGTTGGCGAGCGGCGCGTTCGCGTCGTCGTCGCCGAGCGCAATCCGCTCGTCGTGTCGGCGCTGCGCGAAATGCTGGAATGCGATGGGCGCTTCGAGCTCGTGAGCTCCGTCCAGAGCGGCGCGCAATTCCTTGAGCTGGCCGCGAGCGCCAGGTTCGATGTCGCCGTGATCGGCTGGAAGCTTGCCGACATGGACGGCGCCGACGTCCTGGCGGAAGTTCAGAACCGCAAGCTCGACCTGCGCATCACGGTCTTTTCCAACGACCATGATATCGGCATCCTGAAGCAATGCGTGCGCCTCGGGGCTCAGGGCTACTGCTTCCAGTTCGACGATCCGCCGATCATCTTCGAGACCATCCTGGCGGTCGCGCACGGGCGCATCTGCATCCCTTACATCGACATCAACAAGGTCAACGACACGCCGCTGTCGCAGCTCACCGTGCGTGAGCGCGAGCTGCTCGCGGTACTTTCCGACGGCTGGACCAATCTCCAGATCGCGACCCGGACCGGGATCTCGGAGAACACGGTGAAGTACCACCTCAAGAATCTCTACGACAAGCTCGACGTGCGCAACCGCGCCATGGCCGTCGCGCTCTATGCGAATGAGAAGCGCCGCACCTCCAAATCGCCTTTCGGGTAGGACGGCCGGGTAGGTCCGCCCTACCCGCGCGTGGCGACAACTTACCCGGCAAGGTGTTGTTGAGACAGGCCACCCGAACGACACTCCCCCTGACAGTCCCAAACGATCGGAGGAGTTTCGCGCATGGCCGGCTTTACCCATCTTTTCATCCCCGGACCGACCAACATTCCCGAAGAGGTCCGGCAGGCGATGAACCTGCCGATGGAAGACATGCGCGCCGCTTCCTTCCCCAATCTGACGCTGCCGCTGTTCGAGGACATCAAGCGCGTGTTCAAGAACGAGACCGGCCGCGTCTTCATCTATCCGTCGTCCGGCACCGGCGCCTGGGAAGCGGCGATGACCAACGTGCTCAGCCCCGGCGACCGGGTGCTGATGTCGCGCTTCGGCCAGTTCTCGCATCTGTGGGTCGACATGGCCGAGCGCCTCGGCTTCGAGGTCGATGTCATCGACTGCGAATGGGGCACGGGCGTCCCGCTCGAGCTCTATGCGGAGAAGCTGCGGGCGGACAAGGCGCACCGCATCAAGGCGGTCTTCTGCACGCAGAACGAGACCGCGACCGGCGTCACCAGCGATGTCGCCGGCTGCCGCGCCGTGCTCGACGCGGCGAACCACCCGGCGCTGCTCTTCGTCGACGGCGTGTCGTCGATCGGCTCGATCGACTTCCGCCAGGAGGAGTGGCGCGTCGACTGCGCCGTCTCCGGCTCGCAGAAAGGCTTCATGCTGCCCGCCGGCCTCGGCTTCCTGTCGGTC